>WSMN01000002.1 GCA_013316535.1 Muribaculaceae bacterium
GCGCAACAAACGCGCACCCAAGTTGAGGAATTCATTGCCCGCCAAGGGAACAACACCTTCAACTATAAACAGACCTCGGCCGCAATCGGAGCCAAGACCCCGCAGCAACAGCGTAGCGTGGCCATGATGCTCGCCGAACTCGCTTTCGACGGCGATATCCTCGAAGTAGAACCGGGCAAATACAAAGCCCCGCTGCGCAACAACGTCGCAACAGGCACATTCGTGCGCCGCTCAAACGGCAAGAACAGCGTCATAACCGACGATGACAACGAAGCCATCTTCGTGGCGGAGCGCAACTCCATGCATGCCCTCAACGGCGACCGCGTGAAAATCAACATCGCCGCCCGCCGCAAAGGGCAGGAACCCGAAGCAGAGGTAATCGACATCGTGGAGCCAAAGGAACAGGTGTTCATCGGCACGCTGCAGGTCGACAAGACCGTCGCATTCCTTAAAACCGACTCCAAGTTCCTCGCCTGCGACATCTTCATTCCGAAGAACAAGCTCAAAGGGGGCAAAAGCGGCGACAAGGCAATCGTGCGCATAACCGAATGGCCTGAAGAAGCCAAGAACCCCAAAGGCACTGTGGTCGACATCCTCGGACGCACCGGCGAAAACAACGCCGAGATACACGCCATTCTCGCCGAGTACGGTCTTCCCTATAAATACCCGGAGAACGTGGAGAAAGTTAAATGGGAGAGAGACGGGAAGGGGCACCTCGGCTTACGCTTCGGCACGGTGAAGGCGGGAGGGTTAGGCGTCGATGTTGGCGTAGTTGGCGTTGGCTTCGATGAAGTCGCGGCGCGGAGCCACATCCTCACCCATGAGCATCGAGAATATGCGGTCGGCTTCGGCTGCATCGCTTATCTGGACCTGTTTCAGCAGACGGTGTTCGGGCGACATTGTTGTGTCGCGCAGCTGTTGGTCGCTCATCTCTCCGAGACCTTTGTAGCGTTGTATGCGTGTTTTTTCGCCGTGTTGTGCTATGAATGCCTGGAGCTGCTGTTCGGTCCAGCAGTATTCCTCGATTTTGCCTTTGGTGCATTTGTAGAGCGGCGGTGTGGCAAGATAGAGGTAGCCTTTCTCGATGATAGGGCGCATGCGCCGGAAGAACAGTGTCATCAGGAGGGTTGCGATGTGCGCTCCGTCGACATCGGCATCGGTCATGATTATCACTTTGTGGTAGGCGAGCTTGGAGAGGTTGGCTTCCTTGGGGTCGTCCTCGGTGCCGATGGTCACGCGCAGTGCGCGGAATATGTTGGTTATCTGCTCGGAATCGAACACTTTGTGGTCCATGGCTTTCTCCACGTTGAGGACTTTACCCCTAAGGGGGAGGATCGCCTGGAAGCGGCGGTCGCGTCCGCTTTTTGCGGTTCCGCCTGCGGAGTCTCCCTCGACAAGGAATATTTCGCATTCCTCGGCTATCCGGCTGGAGCAGTCGGCGAGTTTCCCCGGGAGGCCTCCGCCACAGAGGGGCGATTTGCGCTGTATCTTGACGCGGGCGTTGTAGGCGGCATGGCGGGCCTGGGCGGCGAGCACCACTTTTTCAACGATGGTCTTGGCTTCTTTGGGGTGTTCTTCGAGGTAAGTCCGCAGGGCTTCGCTTACAGCTGTCTGCACGGCTCCTATCACTTCGCTGTTGCCGAGTTTGGTTTTGGTCTGGCCTTCGAACTGGGGTTCCATCACTTTGACGGATATGACGGCGGTCAGGCCTTCGCGGAAGTCGTCGCTGGAGATTTCAACTTTGCTTTTCTCGAGCAACCGATTGTCCTCGGCATATTTCTTGAGGGTGGATGTCAGACCACGACGGAAACCGGTGAGGTGGGTTCCGCCTTCTATGGTGTTGATGTTGTTGACGAAGGAGTAGATGTTTTCGTTGAAGGAGCTGTTGTAGGTGAGCGCCACCTCCACGGGGATGCCCTGGCGTTCGGTGTTGAGGTGGATTACATCGTTTATGAGCGATTCCTTGTTGCTGTCGATGTATTGTACGAATTCACTCAAGCCGTTGGCCGAATAGAACACTTCGGAGCGTGGGTTGCCTTCGTCATCGGTGTGGCGTTTGTCTGTGAGTGTGAGGGTGATTCCGGCGTTGAGGAATGCGAGGTCGCGCAGACGGTTGGCGAGGGTCTCGTAGTCGTAGACCGTTACGGTGAAGATTGTGGAATCGGGCTTGAACGTTATTGATGTGCCTGTGGTGTCGCTTTCGCCGATGACCCGGAGGTCGCATGTTGGCTTGCCTGCGGAATATTCCTGCATGTATGTCTTGCCGCCACGGCGCACTTCGGCGCGGAGATATGTGGAGAGGGCGTTGACGCAGCTCACGCCTACGCCGTGCAGACCGCCGGACACCTTGTAGGAGCCTTTGTCGAACTTGCCGCCGGCATGGAGGACCGTAAGCACCACTTCAAGCGCGCTCTTGTGCTCTTTTTCGTGCATGTCAACCGGGATGCCTCGGCCGTTGTCGACAACGGTTATGGAGTTGTCCTCGTTGATGGCTACTTCTATGTGGGAACAGAATCCGGCAAGCGCCTCGTCGATGGAGTTGTCCACAACTTCGTAGACCAAGTGGTGGAGACCTTTGACGCTTATGTCACCGATGTACATGGCAGGGCGTTTCCGCACTGCCTCAAGGCCTTCGAGCACTTGTATGTTGCTTGCACTGTATTCTTCTTGCTTTTTCCCTTCCAAATCGAATGTTTCTTCTGACATATAATCCACTAAATCATTATCATTCAGCGGCCTTTGCGCGAATGGCACATCGCGGCGGGTGCGCGGCGCATGGAGGCCTCTAACTCTACAAAGGTACGAAAAAAGCGGCACAACGGCAAATTTTTCAGGTTCAATTTGCCGTTGTGCGGTATGTTGTAATGAGAATGTTTCTTGGCTTATTCCGTGCGCAACCGGGAGTCAGTAATCGGGTGCGGTCATTCATCGATGAACATCGGTGCGGCTGTGCTCATCACCGACATTGGGATGAATGTGCTGAACAGGTTGAACGCTTCTTTTCGCGGTGAGCCTTCGCGCAAGGCCACGAATACGGTATCGGCTCCGGGTATTGTCCCGAGCACGAGCGGTGATTCGAGCATGTCGATGTCATAGGCCAGCCCGGAGGCATATCCGTTGCGTGTCTTTATCACGGCGAGGTTGCCGGTTATGGCTATGGAAAGCACTGCCGAGTGGTTGGATGGGATTGGAAGGCTGCGATGCCTGGTGCGGTTGCGTGTCGACAACGGCGGTTCCCCTACTACATAGCGGTAACCTCCGCGCTCATCGGAGATTTTGGTGGCCTTTAGCAGTTTAAGGTCGCGTGACAGGGTTGCCTGCGTGGTTATGTGTCCGCGCACTGCGAGCTGTTTCGACAAATCTTCCTGCGAGGATATTACCTGGTGGGTGAGTATGTCGATTATTTCGGGTAGCCTTGTTTTCCTGCTGTTCATGAGTTGTTTCGATTAACTGGTTGGTTATTGGAAATTCGGACTGGCCGGAGGCGGGCTTGATTATTGTCCGAACAGGTCGCGGTAAATAATGTCGGTTGCGCCGAGATGGTCGTGTATGTACTTTGCCGCTGCCTCGCCTGACTGCTTCATTGAGGCTTTTGATGACGTGAGCGCATCGAGCGTTGAACTGAATTCGTCTTTTGTGGCTATAGAGAGGCCTCCTCCGCAGGCTAACAGGTCGGCGGCTTCCTTGAATTTCACGTGGTTGGGGCCGAAAATAACGGGGATTCCGTAGACGGCGGCTTCGTTTAGGTTGTGGATTCCCGCGCCGAATCCGCCGCCGATGTAGGCCATGTCGGCGTATCGGTAGAGTGAGGAGAGCTTTCCGAATGAGTCGATTATGATGCCTCGCACGCTCTTAAGGTAGTCGGGTATCTGTCCGTTGGGCAGGTTTGCGCGCTTTATCTCTCGTGTCCATTCCGACAGGAGCACCACCGGGGCGTTGAATCGGTTTCGGAGGGCTTCCAGACGGGTTTCGGTGAATTCGTGGGGAGCTATGATGAAGGCCACGTTCTCATGGGAGTTTAGCCAAGGGGCATAAACATCTTCATCGGCTTCCCACGAACTTCCGGCGATGAAACGGAGGGGGAATTGCTCTCCGAATCCCGGGAATCCGGGTATGTCGACCGTGGAGCGCATCACGTCGGTCACGCGGTCGAAGCGAGTGTCGCCAGCCACGGTTACATTCTCCACACCTATGACTTTCAGTAGCCGGCGTGAGCGTTCGTCCTGCACATAAAGGCGGTCGAAGCATCGTAGCATTTTGCGGAACATGCCTCCGATTGAGCGGAAGAAGCGTTGTCCGGGGCGGAAGATGCTCGATATTATGTATGTAGGGATTCCTCGTCGGCGCAGCTCGTGGAGATAGTTGCCCCAGAATTCATATTTTATGAATATGGCCATGGAGGGGCGTGCCGCGTCGAGGAATCTTCTGACGCGTTTTGGGGTGTCGAACGGAAGGTAGACCACCGCGTCGACGAAGGGGTAATTTTTCCTGACTTCGAATCCGGAGGGGGAGAAGAAGCTCAACAGAATCGGTTTTTCCGGGTGTTCGCGTCGCAGGCGTTCTATCATGGGTCGCCCTTGCTCGAATTCGCCGAGCGAGGATGCGTGGAACCATATGCAGCCCGGGCGGTTGCCGAGCCTCCGGCGCAACGTGTCGAACGTGCGCCGTTGGCCACGTATCATCTTGTGCACCTTGACGCTCCGCAGTGCTGCGGCGCGTGCGGCCAGCTCATAGAGCTTTATGCCGGTGTTATAAAGCTGGTTCAAGTCGTTGTGCGCTATGTTTTACTCTTCTTCGGGCTTGATGCGTGTTACCGCATCTTTTATGCGGCGGATTGTCTCTTCGCGTCCCATCAGTTCGCTGATGTCGAACATGTGGGGGCCTTTGCATTCGCCGACCACGGCGAGCCTGAATGCATTCATGACATTCCCCATGTGGTAGCCTTTGTCGGTGATCCATCCCAGCACGACCGGCTCGGCGGCCTGTGAAGAGAAGTCGGGCAGGGAGGCGAGCACCTCCGTGAGTTCCTCCATTTGGGAGGGGGTGTCGGCTTTCCAGCGTTTGCGGATGTCTTTCTCGGCGTATTCTTTCGGTGCGGTGAAGAAGAATTTCCCTTGTTCCCAAAGGTCGTTGACAAAGTTGGCACGGCTTTTTACCATGTCGATAGCCCTGACGATGTATTCGTCGGAGAAATCGGACGGGTTCACGCCGTTGGCTTCCATCATGGGCTTGAAGAGGCGTAGCAGTTCCTCGCCCGGCATTGCCATGAGGTATTCGTGGTTGAACCATTTCCCTTTTTCAAAGGCGAAGCGTGCACCGGCTTTGGAGCAGTGTTCCAACGAGAATTTGTCGATGAGTTCCTGCATCGACATGATTTCAGTGTCGTCGCCCGGGTTCCAGCCAAGCAATGCCAGGAAATTGACCACAGCCTGCGGCAGATAGCCTTTCTCGCGGTATCCCGATGATATTTCTCCGCTCTTGGGGTCGTGCCATTCGAGGGGGAATACAGGGAATCCGAGGCGGTCGCCGTCGCGTTTTGAGAGCTTCCCTTTGCCATCGGGCTTGAGGAGCAGGGGCAGGTGCACGAAATCGGGGCGGCTGTCGCTCCATCCGAAAGCCTCGTAGAGCAATACGTGAAGGGGTGCGGAAGGGAGCCATTCTTCACCGCGTATGACGTGGCTTACCTCCATCAGATGGTCATCGACGATGTTGGCGAGGTGGTAGGTCGGGAGGTCGTCGGCACTTTTGTAAAGCACCTTGTCATCAAGGATGCTTGAGTTTATGGTTACTTTCCCGCGGATAAGGTCGTACACTTCCACGTCGCGTCCGGGCTGGATGAGGAAGCGCACTACGTAGGGGGTTCCGTCGGATATCAGTCGCTCAACTTCTTCCTGGGGAAGGGTCAGCGAGTTGCGCATGGATGTGCGTGTGTAGGCATCGTATTGGAAGTTGGGGTGCGCGGCGCGTGCCTGCTCCAGTTCCTGCGGTGTGTCGAACGCGATGTAGGCTTTCCCGGCGTCGAGCAGTTGCTTGACGTGGGCGCGGTAGATGTCACGACGTTCGCTTTGCTTGTAAGGGCCGTAGGCACCACCTTCGCGCACTCCCTCGTCGATGCCTATGCCGAGCCATGCGAGGGCTTCGTTGATGTATTCTTCGGCTCCGGGAACAAATCGGTTTGAGTCGGTGTCTTCTATGCGGAGAATCATGTCGCCGCCGTGCTGACGGGCGAAAAGGTAGTTGTAAAGTGCTGTGCGCACGCCTCCTATGTGGAGGGGGCCGGTGGGGGATGGGGCGAATCTTACCCTGACTTTCCTGTCCATGTGGTGCTATGGTTTTGTCAAATGGCTGCCGCGCATTGGGGCGCGGCATTTTTTTTACGGTGCAAAATTACGGATTTTTCCCGATTCGGCGAATAAATATGCAATGAAGTCATCTTTTTCTTCAATGATGAAAAATGCTGCGTGGCTTATTGGAATTCGGGTGTGGCGAATTTAGAGTGCATTGTTTCGAATCGCTCTACGGAATCGGGGCCGAATTTGGCGAGTGACGCGCGTATACGTTCGATTGTTTTTTCCTGCATATCGCCGTTTTTTGAGAAAAATTTATCGGCATAGCATATCAGGAGTTCTAACAGGGTGGTTGGCATGTAACTGCGGTCGTCGGGCAGGAGGCCGCCGAACCGTAGGATGTCGGCGGGTGTCAGCCCTGTGCCTGTATGCCGTTCCGCCACGCGGGCGATTTCTTCGGGTGCACCTTCGCTCCGCAGAAGGTCGGCGCCGAGCCGTCCGTGGGTGAGGTATGGTGCGGTGCCGTGGCAGTGTATGCCTGGTGCGTCGGTGATGAATATCCCGATGTCGTGCAGCATGGCTGCGGTTTCAATCTGCTGTGCCGATAGCGGGAGTTGGCATTTTTCGGCTATGCCGAGGGCTTTGTCGGCCACCGAGCGGCAGTGCCGTGTGTAAATATCCCGCAGAGGTGTCTCTGCGGGATAATATTTGTCGATTACGGTATGATAGTCAAACATGTGCACGTCGGTGCATTTTGGGATTACAGGTCGATTACCACATTCCAGTTGTGCGGGTCGTCGATTTCGCCCAGGCGTATGCCGTTGAGGGTGTCGTAAAGCTTTTGGGTTACAGGACCCGGTTTGCCGTCCTTGGCAATCACATATTTGGTGCCGTTGTCAAGGTCGTGGATTTCTCCTACGGGTGAGCATACTGCAGCTGTGCCGCAGGCGGCTGCTTCGGAGAAATCTGGTATCTCGTCGATGGTTATGTGCCGCCGTTCAACGCCCATTCCCATGTCGCTGGCGAGCTGCATCAGTGAGTCGTTGGTTATGGAGGGGAGGATGGAGTCGGAGGCGGGGGTGATGTACTTGCCTTCTTTTATGGCATAGAAGTTTGCCGGGCCGCATTCGTCGAGATATTTTTTCTCTTTGGGGTCGAGGTAGAGCACTGCCGAGTAGCCAAGTTCGTGAGCCTTCTCGCCGGCAACGAGGCTGGCGGCGTAGTTGCCGCCCACCTTATAGCGTCCGGTGCCTTTTGGCGCCACACGGTCATATTCGCGGGTAAGGCATATGTTGGTAGGCTTGAATCCTTCTTTGAAATATGGTCCCACTGGGGTGACGAGCATCAGAAAGCAGTATTCGTCGGCCGGTTTTACGCCCACGCGTGCTGTCATGCCTATTTCGAGAGGGCGTATGTATAATGAGGCCCCCGACCCGTACGGTGGGATGAAGCGTTCGTTGAGCTTGATTACCTTTTCTGTCATTTGCATGAACAGTTCGGTGGGGATTTCAGCCATTTTAATGCCACGGGCCGACTCCTGTATGCGTTTTGCATTTTCAATTGGGCGGAACACTCTCACGTTGCCGTCCTTGCCACGGAAGGCTTTCAGCCCTTCGAAGCACTCCTGGCCATAATGCAAGGATGTGGCTGCAATATGCATCTCGATGGTTTCTGATGAGGACACTTCGATTTCTCCCCATTTCCCGTTGCGGTAGTAGCAACGCACATTATAGTCGGTGGGGACATACCCGAATCCGAGGTTTTTCCATTCGATGTCGGCTTCTTTCATTGTGTTTATGTTTTTTGTCCGTGATGTTTTATGGCACGGAGTTGTGATTCCGATTATAATTAAGGTGTGCCTAATCTTCATCCAAGGCATATGCCATAAATGGCAATATATTATATGAGAGAACGTGTCGTTTGGTGCCTTCTTTCCTTCGGTCGTTTTGAACGGCGGTTTTCAAGAATTTATCAAGCGATATTTTTCGCAAATATAATCAATTAATTTTTATCCATGCAAATTTCGGAAAAATTTTTAAGGACGTCACTTTCTGAAGGCTCGTTGGCATTGGCAATGCAGTATATTTGCGGACTTACGGCTCGGATGGCGTTGGTTGTATTTTGGGCTTATTGCAGCATGATGTCACAGGAGTGTTGTGTGGGATGTTACAAAAATCGCTGTGACAGGGCTGGCAGATGTGCTGTTTTGTAACATCGGGATGATGTGGAGAGTGTGGTTTTGATGAAGGAATTTATTATATAAAGTGTTACTGATGTGTTACGAAAATGGCGCTAATGGGTTTGAGATGTGGTTTATTTGGCTACATTTTGAGTGGAAAATGTTTTGTTCGTTGGTGAACAATATGTAGCAAGGTGGTTGGTAGAAGTCGGCTTGTTGGATTTAATATCTTGCTAATTAGTTGTTTGTGTGATATGGTGGGGCTGGTTACATTTGCTGTTTATAATGTGTAACATTTATGTGATAGCTCTTATTTTACATATATCTATGATAATCAAATTGTTGTATTTTGATGAGAAAATTTTTTCAAAAAAATATCAAAAATATTGCCGAAAAATTTGCAGAAATAAAAATCGGTTGTACCTTTGCATTGTAGTCACAAAAGTGTTACAAAAATATTTCTACAAACAACCATTAAACTATAGCTATCATGAGTTCGAAAAATTTCCAAACCAAATTGTTGAGCCTCCAAGGCAATTTGCTTAACTTCGCGTATCTTCTTACATCCAACCGCGATGACGCATACGACCTGTTGCAGGACACAACTCTAAAAGCGCTTGACAATGAAGACAAGTATGTGGAGAATGTCAACTTCAAAGGGTGGGTATTCACCATCATGCGCAACATCTTCATCAACAATTACCGTAAGGTGGTGCGGTCGGCAACAATCATCGACCAGACCGAAGACCTGTATCACCTGAACCTGCCGCAGGAATCTGGGCTTGACACTCCCGAAGGTGCGTTTGCAGCCGGTGAGATTACAGATGCCATCAATTCGTTCTCGGACGATTACCGCATTCCGTTCTCCATGCACGTGGCCGGGTACAAGTATAACGAAATAGCCGAACAGATGAATCTTCCTCTCGGCACTGTCAAGAGCCGCATCTTCTTTGCACGCCAGCGTCTGCAGAAGATGCTTAAGGATTACAAGTAGTCCCTGATGCCGCCAGCGGCTCTTGTGGCGCGGTGATATGTGGCATGTCGGAGGACAGCACATATGCCTGCGTGATTACCTCGAAGTTCCGACGTTTTACTGGTGTCGACTCCCATGTGAGTTGGAACTTTGTCCCTTCCCCAGTCACAACCGGCACAATTCATGTCTGCAAAATGAAGTGTTTTTTATTCTTGTCTTATTATTTACTTTGCTCGGTTGGACTTTGTTGATAGCGTAGAAATAGTCAAGGCATTTTGCCTTGCATGTAATGACGGTGTGCCGGTAATATAGGGCGCACCGTCATTGTTGTATGTAAATGTGAGAAAAAGCGGTTGTTAAGCTGGTTTTATGGGTTGCGGCAAGGTGTGGTATGAAAATAAAGAGGCGCTTATCACTAAGCGCCTCTTTATTGGTTTCCAATAGGTACAATTTCTAAGGTAAAAAAGATTGTTTTAGGTTTGTGATGCAAAGGTCGGGCTTTTTGGCATACGTGCAAAACTATTTTCTATGTTTTACGACATGCTTTTTTAGCTTGTTTGTGACAGGTTGAATGTTGGTATGGGTTTAATGAGGTGATAATTAGTGGTATAAGTTTAATGTAAACAAATAGGTATATAAATTAAAATTAGTTAATAGTAGCTTTTGCGCTGTCTTTTTGCCATAAAGGTTTGTCGTATGCCTGAAGCTGTTATCCTTTGAACAGGTTTATCTGGAATTGGTCACCATCGAAGGTTCCGTAAGAGAAATGGTGAATCCAATCGCCGAGTATTACCATCCTGCTGTTGCCTATGCCGAGGGGGTACTCCAGGATTATGTGGCGGTGACCAAATACGAAATAATCTATATCGGGGTCGGCGGTTGTGAGGTATTCGCGGCAAAAGCCTATTAGCGGTTCGTTTTCTTCACCTTCGAATTGAGGCGTGCTGTTGGCGAAATCGCGAGAATGTTCCGACCATTTGTGGGCGAATGGTATTGTCCAGCGAGGATGTATTGCGGAATAGGCTTTCTGGCATATACGGTTACGGAACATTGCGCGGAGGAACCTGAACCCCCGTGGCAGTCTTCCAACGCCGTCGCCGTGGCTCATGAAAAAGCGCTTGCCCATGATGGTGGCGGTTTCCGTGCCGTCGATTATCCTCATGCCGATTTCGTCGCGCAGGTAATCGAACAGCCAGATGTCGTGGTTGCCGATGAACCATGTTATTTTAATCCCATTGTCGGCCATTCTGGCCAGAGTGCCGAAGAAGCGTGTGAATCCACGTGGCACCACGGTTCGATATTCGTACCAATAGTCGAGGATGTCTCCGAGCAGGTATAATTCCGATGCTTCGGAGCTTATGGAGTCGAGGAACCTTACAACCCGGCGTTCGTGTTCGAGGGGGTCGGGCAGGTAGGTGGCGCCTAAATGCAGGTCGGATATGAAGAATGCTTTCTTGGTCACGTGAGATGTCGTGGTGTGGATTGATAAGGTGTTGTTTAAAGGAACCCGAGTTCGAGCTTGGCTTCTTCGCTCATCATATCCTTTGTCCATTCCGGCTCGAAGACAAGGTTGATGTTTACCGACTTTATGCCGTCGATTGATTCAAGCTTGATACGGGTGTCCTCGATTATGAAATCGGCCATAGGGCATGACGGCGCGGTCATTGTCATGTCGATTGTGAGGTCTCCGCCGTCGGAAAGGTCTATTTTGTAGATTAGTCCGAGGCTGTAGATGTCAACGGGGATTTCGGGGTCGAAAACCGTTTTCAGCATTGCCACCACTTTTTCTTCCAATGTGAGATGTTCTTCGGGGGTCATGAGTTTGCTGGGATGCTTTTGGGTGTTTTATATAATATTATGTGTTGTCGTATACGAATCGCAAAGTTACCTCTTTTTTCGGATTCTCTGAAAAAATTAGTAAATTTGCCTGATTCAATATTATAACAATGATGAAACGATTAAAGACTATTTTGGGTGGCGCGCTTCTGACCGCGGCTCTTTTTGTGGGTGGCGCGCAGCAGGCTTCGGCATTGTCACCATTCCGATTTGGAGTGAAGGCCGGTGTTAACATCAATGAGATGAAATTCAATGAGGACGCGTTCTCCAGCAAGAACCGGTCGGGATTTACGGGCGGTGTAATGGTTCAGTTCGTTGCCCCTGTAATTAATATAGGTTTTGATGCGTCGTTGCTGTATACCCATCGCACTGCGCGTGTCTATTCCGTTGCCGAGAATCAGGCTACGGGCGATTTTTCGGCTGTGAATGTCGGGAGCGACTATATTGAGATTCCTGTCAATTTCCGCTATAACCTTGGGCTGCCTATTGTTGGGAAGTTTGTGACCCCGTTTCTCACGACCGGGCCAGATTTCTCGTTTCTGCTGTCGAACCAAAATGTGAAGGATGCTTGGAACAATAAGAAATTCGACATGGCCTGGAATTTCGGATTCGGTGTGAAGATTGTCAACAAGGTAGAGCTTGCTGCGTCGTATGGCCTTGGCCTTAAGGATTCCGCCTCTGGTGATTCTGCGTTGTACGGAGCCAATCCTGTAGACGGAAAGAACCGTTTCTGGACAGTGACGGCGGCATGGCTGTTCTGATTCTTCAAGGGCGCCGGTAAGCTGGTAATGTTTTTACGGCGGTAGGGATGTGCTTACGCACGTCCGCATAGGCTGATTGCTATTGATTTATGCGGACTTCAGAAGCGCGTCCTTACCGCTGCCGTAATCATTATATCCGGGGCGTGATTTAACCTTGTTAACATAAAATGAGGTTTATTGGGGTGGTGTCGCTTTGTGTTGGCGGCGGTATTTGCTAATTTTGCATCCGTTGGCGGTGAGTGTAGCCGCATTCTTTAACCATGAGGGTAACGTTTCAGCCCTTTCCCAAATCATACCATCGGATGCAAAGAATCTTGACAGTCATGTTGGTTTGTTTTATTGTTGGAATCCATTTGATGGATGCCGACAATAAGAATACGCCCGACGGGAATGGCAGAACTTCTGTGGTGTCGGCTCGAGAGGCGGCGGGTGATGAGATGTCTTATGCCGCCATATCGCGTACCAATCCGTTTGAAATCGTGCCTGCAGCAGGTATGGAGCTGATTGAGGATTTGGATGGGGAGGACAATACCGCCATGCTTAAAGATATGATTGCCTATGCCAAACGGTTTATCGGTACCCGTTATGTGCGCGGGGGAAAATCGCCGAAAGGTTTTGATTGTTCGGGCTTCACGTCGCATGTGTTCAAGCAGTTCGGTTATTCGTTGAATGCGTCGTCGTCGTCACAATATGGGCAGGGTTCCAAAGTGGAGCGCGATGAGATTGCGGCGGGAGACTTGCTTTTCTTCACCGGTCGCAATTCACGTAGCGGGAGAGTTGGGCACGTGGCGATAGCCATAGATAATGACCCTGCCACGGGAGAAATAACTTTTATCCATGCTGCAATCAGCGGAGGGATCCGTATTGACCGCATTTCAGCACCCTATTATTCGGCACGTTATATAGGTGCTCGCAGAATCCTTTGATTGATTGCGTTGATGCGTCAGCGTAGCGAGTTGGTGGCATCAAGCAGGGTCTGCAATGTTTCCCTGATTCTGTGAAGGCGGAGCAGCGCGTCGGAGCGTCGGGACACACCGCTGTGATTGTGCTTTATTTGCTCCTGGGCGGCTTCCAGTTTCAAACCTTTTTCCTTTACGAGATAGCAGACCATCCGAAGCTTTTCTATGTCGGATGGGGTGTAGAAGCGTATGCCTTTGTCGTTGCGCTTAGGGTTGATGATGGTGAATTTGCTTTCCCAAAAACGTAGAGTGGAGGCGGGCAGACCGATTATTTCGGCAACCTCCTTTATCTTATAGTATTTTTTGTTAAGGTCGTTCATGATTTGGGCAGTTGTATGATGCTGCTGCAACACCGTTGTTCCATTTGCAAAAATAGCAAAAAAATTGTAATTTTGCGACTTCATGAAATCAAGACAAAAATAATCCACAATCATAGCTATGAGTAACAAGCCGTTGACTGCAAAGGAGATAAGAGAATCGTTCAAGCAGTTCTTCAAGAGCAAGGGGCATCAGATTGTTCCATCGGCCCCGATGGTGATAAAGGATGACCCCACATTGATGTTCACTAATGCGGGGATGAATCAGTTCAAGGATATAATTCTGGGTAACAAGAACCCAAAGTGGACTCGCGTTACGGATAGTCAGAAATGTCTGCGTGTCAGCGGAAAACATAATGATTTGGAGGAAGTTGGGCATGACACCTACCATCACACCATGTTCGAGATGCTCGGCAATTGGTCGTTCGGCGATTATTTCAAACGCGAGGCCATCGATTGGGCATGGGAGTTTCTGGTGGATGTGCTCGGGTTGAATCCGGAACATCTGTATGCAACGGTGTTCGAGGGTTCTCCTGCCGAGGGGCTTAGCCGCGACGATGAGGCAGCTTCCATTTGGGCGCAGCATCTGCCGTCTTCCCACATTATCAACGGAAACAAACACGACAACTTCTGGGAGATGGGCGACACCGGGCCTTGCGGACCATGCTCTGAAATCCATATCGATTTGCGCAGCGATGAAGAGCGTGCAAAGGTGCCAGGCGCGGAACTTGTCAACAAAGATCATCCGCAGGTGATAGAGATATGGAATCTTGTGTTCATGCAGTTCAACCGCAAGGCCGACCAGTCGCTTGAACCGCTTCCCGCCAAGGTGATTGACACCGGGATGGGTTTTGAACGCCTGTGCATGGCCATGCAGGGGAAAACATCGAACTACGACACCGATGTGTTCACACCAATGATTTCAAAAATAGCCGAGCTGTCGGGCAAGAGATATGGAACGGATGACAAGGTGGATGTGGCGATGCGTGTAATCGCCGACCATATCCGAACCATTGCATTCTCCATCGCCGATTCACAGCTGCCGGGGAATGCCAAGGCGGGCTATGTTATTCGCCGTATCCTGCGTCGTGCCGTGCGTTATGCCTATACGTTCCTGGAGCAGAAAGAAGCATTCCTGTATAAGCTTGTGGATACGCTTATAGATTCCATGGGTGAGGCTTATCCTGAAATATCCCTGCAGCGTGAACTGATAATGAGGGTCACCAAAGAGGAGGAGGACTCGTTCCTGCGAACTCTCGATAACGGTATCCGTATGCTCGAGGCGGCTATTGCGGCTGCACGCAAGGATGGCAAGACGGAGATTTCGGGAGAGCAGGCATTCGTGCTTTATGACACCTACGGTTTCCCTCTTGACCTCACCCAGCTCATTCTCAAGGAGAACGGCATGACGCTTGACCAGGCCGGTTTTGACAAGGAGATGGAGGCGCAGAAAGCCCGTGCCCGTAATGCCGCCGCTGTGGAGGCCACCGACTGGATTCAGGTGAGCGAGGGCGAACCGCAGTTCGTCGGGTATGATTCAATGGAAGCGTCTGCACGGATTTTGCGTTACCGTCAGGTTCGTCAGAAGAGCAAGGAGTTTTATCAGATTATCCTTGACCGCACACCCTTCTATGCCGAGATGGGAGGCCAGGTAGGTGACCGGGGAACCCTCACTTCTCCTGACGGAACTGTCATTGAGGTGTTCGACACCAAGCGTGAGAACGGTGTGGCTGTGCACCTCACCAACCGTCTGCCAGCCGATGTGGATGCCGTTCTGATTGCTGCTATAGACAAGGATGCCCGCATGGCCACATCGTGCAATCACTCTGCAACCCACCTTCTCCATGAGGCATTGCGGGAGGTGCTGGGTTCGCATGTGGAGCAGAAAGGCTCTTTCGTATCGCCTGAATTATTGCGTTTTGACTTTTCTCACTTCCAAAAGGTCACGCCGGAGGAATTGCGCAAAGTTGAACATCTCGCCAACCGCAAGGTGCGTGAGGCCATTGCTCGCGACGAGCGTCGTAATGTGCCGATTGAGGAGGCGCGTGCGATGGGTGCAATGGCGCTTTTCGGCGAGAAATATGGTGACGAGGTCCGTGTAATCCGCTATGGTTCGTCGGTTGAGCTTTGCGGCGGCACTCATGTGGACAATACCGGCAATATAGGTATGATTAAAATTATGTCGGAAAGCAGCATTGCCGCCGGCATCCGCCGTATCGAGGCTATAACAGGGGAGAAGGTTGAGCATACTATCGACATTATGGGTGATACGTTGCGCGAAATCGGGCAGATGCTTCATAATGCGCCCGACGTGGTGGCTGCTCTTAAGAAATCCATAGAGGAGAATGCCGAGCTTCGTCAGCAGGCCGACGAGTATATGAAGGAGCGCATTGCAATGATGTGCCAAAAACTTCTGGATACTGCACGTGTTAACTCACATGGTGTAAAGGTTGTTGCCATGACGGGTGTCCGGATTCCTGACATGGTGAAGAATGTAGCATTCGGTGTGCGCGCAGCTTCGCCGGAATCCACTGCATTCATCGGAGCTACAACCGATATGGCCGGTAAGCCTTTGCTGACGGTAATGCTCACCAATGACCTGGTTGAGGAAGGGATGAACGCTTCTGCAATGGTCCGTGATGCGGCCAAGGCAATAAAGGGTGGCGGAGGCGGCCAACCGGGCTTCGCGCAAGCCGGCGGAAAGGATGGCGACGGCATTACTCAGGCTTTCGAGGCTTTGATGGCAGTGTTCTCTTGAAAAGTCAGGATTATTTCATTGCAAATAATTATCACACAAAATAACATACATATGAGAAAAGTTGCATTAATTACGGGTATAACCGGTCAGGATGGCTCGTTCCTTGCGGAATTCCTTCTTGAAAAAGGTTATGATGTGCATGGCACAATACGCCGTTCGTCGGTAGACTTCCGTGAACGTATCGCTCATCTGGAGGGACACCCCAACTTCCATCTCCATTATGCCGACCTCGGCGATTCCATGAGCATCCTTCAGGTGGTGCGCAAGGTTCAGCCGACTGAAATCTATAATCTTGCGGCACAGAGCCATGTGCAGGTGTCGTTTGATTCGCCTGAGTTTACCGCCGATGTCGATGCCACAGGTGTACTCCGTGTCCTCGAGGCCGTGCGTCTTTGCGGGCTGGCCGACAGCTGCCGCATTTACCAGGCATCCACCTCGGAACTGTATGGCAAGGTCGAGGAGGTTCCGCAGAACGAGAATACTCCGTTCCACCCCTATAGCCCTTATGCCGTTGCCAAGCTCTACGGCTTCTGGATTGTCAAGGAATACCGCGAAGCCTACAACATGTTCTGCTGCTCGGGAATCCTTTTCAATCACGAGAGCGAGCGTCGCGGCGAAACTTTTGTAACACGTAAAATCACTCTTGCCGCTGCCCGAATAGCACAGGGCAAGCAGGACAAGCTTTATCTCGGCAATCTTTCTTCGCTTCGCGACTGGGGTTATGCCAAGGACTATGTTGAGTGCATGTGGCTGATTCTTCAGAACGATAAGCCTGAAGACTTTGTTATAGCCACCGGCGAGCAGCATTCAGTGCGTGAATTCTGCGAGTTGGCTTTCCGTCGTGCAGGTATAGAGCTGCGTTGGGAGGGTGAAGAGGAGAATGAAAAGGGTATCGACGTGAAGACCGGCAAGGTTCTTGTGGAGGTCTCCCCCGATTTCTATCGTCCGACCGATGTGGTGAACCTTTGGGGCGATCCCTCCAAAGCTCGTCAGCAACTTGGATGGGACCCGTCGAAGAAAACTTCGTTCGAACAGCTTGTTAACCTCATGGTTGATGCCGATATGGCCAAGGTTGCCGTTGAACGCGCCGGAGAGCATGTACGCACCAATCTCGCAGAATACCTTGAAAAGGGTATTGTGAAATAAATCAATTAAACTAACGTTGTTTACCGACTTACGTTTTTTATACTGAAACGTTATGATGGAAAAGGATTCCAAAATCTATGTTGCCGGGCATCGCGGCATGGTCGGTTCGGCCATAGTCCGGGAATTGCAGCGACAAGGGTATACGAATATAATAACACGCACCCACAAGGAACTTGACCTCTGCCGTCAGGATGAGGTGGAGCGTTTCTTTGCCGAGGAGAAACCGGAGTATGTTTTCCTTGCCGCCGCCAAGGTGGGGGGAATCATCGCCAATTCATCGGCTTTGGCCGATTTCATGTACGACAACATGATTCTGGAGATGAATGTGATTCATTCGGCCTGGAAAAACGGGTGCAAAAAACTGGAATTTCTCGGCTCGTCGTGCATCTATCCGCGTCTGGCACCGCAACCGATGAAAGAAAGTTGCCTGCTGACTTCGGAACTTGAGAAAACCAACGAGGCTTATGCTCTGGCAAAGATTTCGGGGCTTAAATACTGTGAGTTCCTTAACAAGCAGTATGGCACTGATTATATCAGCGTAATGCCCACCAACCTCTACGGGCCTAACGACAACTACCATCCCACGCATTCCCATGTGGTTCCGGCTCTTATACGCCGCTTCCATGAGGCGAAAGAGCAGGGTTTGGAAGAGGTGACCTGCTGGGGCGACGGAAGCCCGTTGCGTGAGTTCCTTTATGTCGATGACCTTGCCAACCTGTGTGTGTTCCTAATGAACAACTATTCGGGTGATGAAACTGTCAATGCCGGTTCGGGCAAAGAGTTGACCATCAGGGAGCTTACAGAGCTTGTGGCAAAAGTTGTAGGCTATGAGGGACGTATACTGTGGGATACATCCAAGCCCAATGGCACCCCGCGCAAACTTCTCGATGTTTCCAAGAGTGCCGCCCTTGGATGGACATACCGCACCGAACTTGAGGATGGTCTCCGCTTGAGCTATGCGGATTTTCTGTCCAACCCCATGCGTGCGGAACGCTAAACACATATCTTTGAATATCTCTCTCATATATGAAAACAGATTTTACACGACGCATTTTGCGTTTATTGCTTTTTGCGGCTGTTGTGCCATTGCTTGCCGCTTGTGCCGGTGATGAACCACAGCCCGGACCCCAACCGAACCCTGCCCCCGTCCCTCCGCCGTCGGAGGTGGCGGGGCGCACGGTCTTGGTGTATATGGTGGCACGTAATTCTCTTGGATCGTATGAGTTTGATTCGGACGACCTTGAGGAGATGAAGGCGGCGGCACGTGACGGGGCTTTCGGCTCAAATAGGCTGCTGGTGTTTCACTCCCGACATGGGGAGGCCCCTGCGCTGAAAGAGGTTTCGCGTGCCGGAATCAAGGTGCTTAAAAGATACGCATCGGATTTCGTGGCGGTTGACGAGGAGAATATGCGTTCGGTAATCGTCGATGCCAGGATGTGGGCACCGGCGGAACATTACGGGATTGTGCTTTGGAGCCATGCCAACGGCTGGTTGCAGACAGGCATAAAGTCCGCTGCACCCCAGCATCGTTCCTTTGGCGATGATTCCGGGCGCAGCATGAATGTGACCGCATTGGCAAGGGTGCTTGGCGGCCAAGATTTTGATTTCGTCTATTTTGACTGCTGTTTCATGGGCGGGGTGGAGGTGGCCTATGAACTCCGTGATGTGACTCCGCGAATCGCGGCATCGGTTTCCGAGCTTCCGTCGGCAGGGATGCCCTATCATCTGACATTACCTTATCTGATGGCTGATGAGGCTGATCTGGACGGGGCGGCGCGTGCCACATTCAACTCTTATAATGCCTTGACGGGGAATGCGCGCACTTGCACCATGTCTGTAATCGACACTTCGGGTCTTCCGGCGTTGGCTGATGCCGTGCGCGGCATCTATGAGTGTCATCCTCGATTGGAGAAAGACGCTATGGAGCGTTTGCAGCAATATGTGAGTTATAATGACAGGCGTTTCTACGGATTGTTTTACGACCTTGGGCATTATCTGAAGGAACTGACTGCATCGTCGCATGAGATGCTCCCGCTTTACTCGGCAGCTGTGGAGGCATTGGATAATTGCGTTGTGTATAAGGCCAATACCCCCTATCTGTGGCAGCGTGATGCCTATAACAGCGCCGCTTATGAAGTAAAGATTGACTGGCATTGCGGGTTGTCCACCTATGTGATGCAATCGCCGCAGTCTGCGGCAAACAAGGGCTATGATGAGTTGTCGTGGTATCGCGATGTTACCTCTGTTTTGTTCTGACAAATGAATTGCAAAAATAATTTTCATGATATATAATCTCATTCCATTACAACTTATCCCCGGAATTGCCGGAGGCAAATCCGATGGCGCTGCAAAAGGTGCCGAAGCCGTTTCCGCCGGCATGGTGCAACTTAAGTCTATGTCACTGGAGGATTTGATTAACCGCCTTGCTGAATCGGCGGTTGATTTTGCGATAAACCTGGCTATCGCCATAGTGGTGTTCTATGTAGGCCGGTTCATCATAAGAAAAATATACCGGCTTGTCGGTTCTATCTTCGTAAAGCGCAAAATCGACCGCTCGTTGAGCACGTTTGTGTTGAGTCTGATAAATATAGTACTCTATTTCATATTGCTGGTCACTGTAATAGGTATCCTCGGAATTGAAACCACCTCGTTCCTTGCGTTGTTTGCCTCGGCAGGTGTTGCAATTGGTATGGCATTGAGCGGCACTCTCCAGAATTTTGCGGGAGGTGTGCTTATCCTTTTGCTCAAGCCTTATAAGATAGGCGATTACATCGAGGTTCAGGGCTATGCAGGTAAGGTAAAGGAGATTCAGTTGTTTTTCACAATCATAACCACTTCCGATAATAAATATATCGCTATTCCGAACGGTGGGTTGTCGACAGGAAGTGTCAATAACTGGACTCGTGAGGAGTATCGCCGAGTTTCATGGACTGTGTCGATTTCCTATGGCGATGATGTTGATGTGGCGAGACAGGCCATTTTAAGGATGTTTGAAGATGATGCCCGTGTGATGCCTGGAACGCCGGAGTCACCGGGCGATATGAATGTGGCCGGCGATGGGAGTGCGAATGATGGCGGTGTTGCGCCTGTAGATGACACTGATACGGAAACTGTTGACCAGCATCGCACTTTCTGGGACAGGGTGTTGCACCGTCACCGGCATGTGAAAAAGGTATTGTCGAAGCGCGAGGAACGCTGGCAGGAGCAGATGGCAGCTCTATTGCCTACGCCTGATTACACCCCGTCGGTTGTGGTGGCGGAACTCGGTGCTTCGAGTGTTGACCTCCAGGTTAAGGCATGGACGCTTACCAAAGACTATTGGGATGTGTTCTTTCATTATAATGAGAAGTTCTACAAGGAATTGCCATCGCAGGGCATCCGCTTCCCTTTCCCGCAGCTTGATGTGCATCTGCCGGTGAACCATACTGTTATTAACAATGGATAATACCGAGGAAACCGTTATGATGCAGATTCAGGATACGTTGGTGACGCTCGACCTGGCCGAGCAGTTCTTTTGCTGCGACCTCGAGAAGTGCCTCGGAGCGTGTTGCATCGAAGGTGATGCCGGTGCGCCGGTCACCGAAGGTGAGGTTGAGAAGATACGTGAGGTGCTTCCTGTGGTGGAACCGGAGATGCTTCCGCGTGCCGTGGAAGAGATCAAGGAAAGCGGTGTGGCCTATGTTGACGAGGAAGGTGACCTTGTGACAACCATTCTCGACGGGCGCAACTGCGCTTTCACCTGCTATGGCCCCGGAGGTGTATGCCTTTGTGCACTTGAAAAGGTGTTCCGTGAGGGGAAAACCGATTTTCGAAAACCGATTTCGTGCTCGTTATATCCGCTTCGCATAACCGAATATCCTACGTTCACCGCCGTCAACTATCACCGTTGGAAAATCTGTCGTGATGCCGAGGTGCTCGGACGCAAAAAAGGTATCCGACTTTACCGGTTCTTGCGAGCCCCCCTGACAGAGCGTTTTGGCAAGGAGTGGTATGATGAGTTGGTTGAGGCTTGCGAAGCTTATCTTGCCGAATATGGCCGATAGGGATAGCGCGGAAAAATAATCGGGGGGCGTTGCCCTCATATATATAATAAAAGGAGGGGCTTGGTCGCAGTGGCCAGCCCCTCCTTCACGTTTCAACTATTTATTTATGAGAGCCTTAGTACCCAGTATCACTACTCGATAAAAAGGACGAGGGATGTTCGGATTGAGAAGGGCAGTCTGTCGGGCGAATCCCGAAGGCATAGCCCGTTCGATGTCCTTTATTACTATAACAAAACAAACCTACTGACGTTGAAGTGGTTTGCGCTAAAAGTGTTTAAAGATTGTTTAGAGGGCGTTTAATAGACCCTTCAGTTGGGTGGGAGGTTGTGTCATTGTCACCTTGGGGTAAGACGGGTGGTGATGGGGTCTCGGGTGATGGCACCGGAATCGAGGAGGATGCGGACTGCGGGCACTATTGTTTCCATGGGGAGGCCGAGGTAGTGGCTTAGCTCGTTGATAGTGAGACCCGACGGGTGGTGGGAGAGGGCGTAGGCAACTGATTGTTCTATTTGCTTGGATGTCTGTGGCCGGTTGCCGTGGTGCGGGCGTTTGGCATTGCGGCATACGTCGCATTTGCCGCAAGGGGAATCGCTGTGTTCGCCGAAATAGCTAAGGAGTGTGCTGACGCGGCAGGTGGTGTCGTCGAACAGGAAATGTTTCATGGCCGCTATGCGGCGTTCCATCTGTATGCGGCGGTTTTCGTAGATTTCTTTAGGAAAAATGAGGTCTTTCACCGGCTCCCGTGAGCGGGTGAACATCACATAGGGGGTGCTTTTGTGTGGGATGTAGTGGATTACGTGGAGGCGTCCGAGCTTGAGGAGCGATTCATAGACGGTGCGTTCTGTGAGGTCGAGCGAGGAGGCGATGAACGGTTCGCTGATATGTTCGTAGTCGGCGAAGATACCTGTGTAGTGGCGCAGTACGAACTGGAACACCCGCTCGCATTCGTCATCGAGACGCAGGTTGTAAAGCTCGTTTCGGTTCATAAGCACCATAAGCCGTGAGCGGGTGGCCATCTCCTCGATATAGTCGATGTAGCCTGCGCGGGAGAGCAGTTTCATGGCGCTGTCGGTGGGGATTACCGCTTGTTTGAACCGTGTGCAGAATGCGTTGATGTTGAATTCAAACACCTGTTGATAACCTTCGCCCATGGCCACGTCGAGAAACACACAAAGGCGTTCGTAAGTCAGCCTCATGAAATCTTTCGGAGGAAATGTGTCGTTGAGGCGGCGTGTGAGCAGACCTTTGTCGGTGGATGGTGTGACGAGAGATACTGCCCATGACGGTAGGCCGTCGCGTCCTGCGCGTCCTGCCTCCTGGTAGTATTCCTCCAGAGAGGTAGGCGGGTCATAGTGCACGACTATGCGGACATCAGGCTTGTCTATGCCCATCCCGAATGCGGTTGTGGCCACCATGATGCGGGTTGTGTCGCTTTTCCATCGGTTCTGCTTGTCGTTTTTTTCCTCCGGTGATAGCCCCGCATGATAGTGGTCGGCACTGATTCCGGCGCGTCGCAAGGTGTCGGCTATGAGTTTTGAGCGTTTGCGTGAGCGGACGTATACTATGCCGCACCCCTCTGTCCGCGATAGTATACGCACAAGCTGCTCCTCCTTGAAGTCGCAGTTGCGGGCGATATAGGAGAGGTTGGTGCGGTTGAACGTCAGGCGGAATGTGGCGTTGCCGGTACGGAAATGAAGCTGTGCTTTTATGTCGTCGACCACTTCGGGGGTAGCAGAGGCTGTCAGTGCAAGCAGAGGGGCTGATGGGAAGATTGTGCGCAGGTCGCTTATGCGCAGATATGGCGGACGGAAATCATAGCCCCATTGTGAGATGCAGTGTGCCTCGTCCACGACAATGAGTTTCACCGGAAGTTCGCGCAGCTGTGCAATGAAGTTCTTGCTCTGTAGCTTTTCGGGAGAAACATAGAGCATCCGGGCTTTGCCCAGGCGGCATTTGTCGATTGCCAGGCGGCTTTCGCGCCTGGACAGGCCGCTATGAAGGAAATATGCGCGGATTCCGTGCGACAGCAGGTTGTCCACCTGATCCTTCATCAGCGATATGAGTGGGGTGACAACTATTGTCAGCCCGTCGAGCATCAGGGCGGGAATCTGGAATGTGAGCGATTTCCCTCCCCCCGTGGCCATCAGTCCGAGGGTATCGTTCCCTGCCAGCACCGAATCTATGATTTCGGCCTGCATCGGTCGGAACGCATTGTAGCCCCAGTGCTGGCGGAGCAAATCGACGGGGTTGGGCATCAGCCGTTTATCTTGATTTCCTTGATTTGCAACTGAATTGCGTTGGGCGAGGCCTGGTGCTTGTTGTCCTCGATTGTGTAGCAGATGTCGAACCGGCATCCTGCATGAATTTTGTCGAAGAGGTGTGCCTTGTTGAACGCAATGCCGTTTATCACCTTTCCTGACGTATCGTCGACCAGCTCGAGCTTGATATGTTCCAACTGGCGGCCTACGAGTTTACTTGTGCCGAAATCCATCACGTTGCGTGTGCAGAACACAGGTTTGTGGTTGCCGGGGCCGAACGGATTGAAGCGGCGCAGGGTGGATATGAACTCGTTGGTCAGCTCGGAGAATGTAAGGAACGCGTCGATGTCGAATTGAGGTTTCAGTTGCGAGGGAAGGATGTTGGCTGCTACATATTCCTCGAAACGGCGTGTGAACTCCGGGATGTTCTCCTCTTTAAGCGACAGCCCGACGGCATAAGTATGGCCTCCGAAATTCTCCAGGAGGTCACGTGTGGAATCCACCGCGCTGTAGATGTCGAATCCCTGCACCGAACGTGACGAGCCGGTTGCCAGCCCGTTGGCCAGTGTCAGTACGACCGACGGCTTGTAGTACAGTTCTGTGAGCCTTGACGCTACGATGCCGATGATGCCTTTGTGCCAGTCCTTGTTGAAGATTACGATTGATTTCTTGTCGGATTCCTTTTCCTGACGCTTCGACAGGATGGCGTTTGCTTCTTCGGTAATCCGTTTGTCGAGTTCCTTGCGGTCTTTGTTGTATTGGTCGATGTTCTTTGCGCGTTCGTAGGCATCGGATATGTCGCGGGAAACGAGCAGTTCCACCGCCTCGCGTCCGCTCTGCATCCGCCCTGAGGCGTTGATTCGCGGCCCTATTTTGAAAATCACATCGGAGATGGTGATTTCTCGGTTGGAAAGGTTGCAGATGCGTATTATGGCACGCAATCCCATGTTTGGGTTCGTGTTGAGCCTTCGCAATCCGAAATGCGCCATGACGCGGTTTTCATCGACCATCGGCACGATGTCGGCGGCAATGGATACCGCTACAAGGTCGAGCATCCCTTCCAGTTCGTTCTGCTGGATTCCGTTGCTCATGGCGAATGCCTGCATGAACTTGTAGCCCACGCCGCAACCTGAAAGGTGCTGACACGGGTAGGTGGAACCCTCCATTTTTGGGTTCAGGATAGCCACCGCCTGGGGGAGTTCCGCGTCAGGCACATGGTGGTCGCAGATTATGAAGTCGATTCCATGCTCGCGTGCATGTGCAATCTCCTCGTTGGCCTTTATGCCGCAATCGAGGATGATGACGAGTTTTACGCCCTGCTCGGCGAAATCATCGATGATTTCGCTTGAGATTCCATAACCCTCCTCATATCGGGTGGGTATGAAAAAATCAATGTTGGAGTAGAAGTTCGAAAGGTATTTGTAGACGAGGGCCACCGCTGTGGTGCCGTCCACATCATAGTCGCCGTAGACCATGATTTTCTCTTTAGCCCCCATGGCCTTGTTGAGCCGTTCGACCGCCTTGTCCATGTCGGGCATGAGGAAGGGGTCGTGGAGGTTTTTGAGGCGAGGGTTAAAGAACCTCTCGGCATCCTCCACCGATGTCACCCCGCGCTGCACCAGCAGTTCGCTCACAGGGGGACACGACGCATAACGTTGTGCAAGCGCCGTCTCGATCTTCTGCTCTTCTTGTGTCAGGGGTAAATAATTCCATTTACCTGTCATTTATGTTGTTTTTTTATTGGCGGAACCGGGCTTCACCGAATGACGGCGAAGGATGGCGGAGAGAGGTCTGGGCACTGTTGTCGGATTCAGTGCGATATATGCTGTAGGAGAGGATGAGGCGATACGGACGCAAGTGTTTGGCTCGCAATTGTCTAATGGGATGAGGCTTCCCGGTGGGTCAGGAGAGGGCAGGATGAGCCTATTTACCCAGAATACTTTCTTTTGCAAAAATAGCGAAATTTCCTCAAACAATTTCCGTTCTTAAGCATTATTTGCACTTTTTGAGAGCGGAGTCATCTTGGCTTTTTCGGCTTGATTCGAAAGTCAGACACGGCGTGCCGCAAATTCGCGGCACGCCGTGTCTGACGTGTTTCTGGAGATGATGGATCTGTTACCTGGCGGATACTTTGACGGTGTGCACCATCCCGGTTGAAAGGTTCCGTGCAGAAAGGATGTAGATGCCCGGTGCCACTGTCGCATCTGCCACAGAGCTGCTGGCACTCATTTCGGCCGACATGGCTTCTGCCCCGGCGATGTTGGTCAGGGTCACATGATAGGATGACTCCTGCGACGGCAGGTTGACAACCAGGCGGCCGTTGCTGATGAACGCGCTTAGTGCGCCTTCGGGAGCATAAGTGCGGTCGATGCCGGATGAGGCCTGTATGACGAGCTTATAGTCGTTACCGCCGTTGTTGTCCCACGAGTTGCCGGTGTTTGTTACGAAGGAGATGTAGCTCACTTCCTGTGCAGGATTGTTGAAGGGGCCTATCTTCACTTCATACTTCCCATCGGCGTTGAGTTTGAATGGCGTGCGGGCAGCCTTGTTGTCGGAGTGGTAGACAGAGCCGGCCGGGAGGTATGCCTCGATTGGCTTATTCCAGTCGCCTACGCCCCAGTGCAGAACGATGCCGGCGGCACCGTTGGCGGCGGTTATTGTTATCTCGTCGTTGGCAGTGGGTTGCGCAGGTGTTACAGTGTAGCTTCCCAGGGTGGTCACGGGGTCATCGCCCGGGCCCGGGCCGGGGCCTACCTGGGAATCTCCTACCCATACGTGCAGAATGATGGTTCGGCTGACGTTGCCTTTCGTGTCGGTGGCTTCTATGTAGTAGTCGACCAATACCCCTTTAAGTCCTTCGATTTTTGCAGAGTATTCGTCGGCCTTGTAGATGGGTTTCGGATTTGTGATTGACTCGATTTTTGATGGTGTCATCTCTATTTCCTGCCATGGACCGACTTCGGAGCCTCCTTCGTATGTCTCATTCTGATTGGAGTCGAGTGGGTTGATTCCGTCTTTGTCGATGCGGTATTTGAGTTTTACGGATTCGAGGCCGCTGAAATCGTAGACATAGCTCCACACGGTGAAATCGGAGGGTTGGGCTATTTTCCATTCGGTGGCACCGGGGTTATATGGTTCGCGCTGCGGATGATAGATGGAGGGGCCGATTTTGTCTGAACCTGAAGCGATAATGTCGCTTACGAGGTTCGCGGCTATGTTGGCTGCTGTGGCAGGTTTGGAGTCCCATTCCTCTGTGCCGTCCCAATACCAGTAGCAACTTGTCTCGCCTGTCATAAGCGCATCCCAGGCTTTCGCCACGTTGGCATTGTCGGGTGCGATTGCACTCGCTGTGCGCACAATGTTGCTTGCAGCCGTGATTATACCCCAGCTGTTATGGTCGGGGCTATAGGGGCCTGTGGCACCTTTGTAGTCCCCTTTGTCACCGTTCCATTTCAAGAATTCGGGGTCGGCGCCTGCGCCCCACCAGCTGCCTGCCTCAACGTGGATTATGTCGTCGTCCTCGGGTGGGAAACGGTCGAGATAATCCTGCACTGTTGTGCATTCGAATCGCGTGGGGTTATCTTGGAGCCATTGTACGAAATTCTGGAAGTTAGAGCCGTAATAGCTTGCCGAGCCTCCACCGTGGTTGTCTCCGTCGTGGTGCAGTACCACGAGGATGGGGTGTTCGGGGTCGGTGTTGAACGGCTCAAGCTGGCTGATGCATTTTTCATATTGCAGAGCGCCGAATCCTCCGCGACCATCCTCATTCCCGAACACCAGCGATGTCGGGACGGCAATCATGCGGTATTCACGTCCGTCGGCAGGGTCGACATATTTCATCCAGTGGGGTCGATGCCCCCATGCCGTGGATATAGGTGCGGGGCAGTATAGGCCTTCGATATGAAACCAGTCGGCCGGGTTCTCGTTAAGCACATCGGCCTTGTTCGGTTCCACGATGGATGTGACGTTCGACCAAGGATAAGATGCTGCGGCACGGTCGAAATGGGAATTGTCCACAAGCGCCCATTCTATGCCCTGATTGACCAACGCGGGTATCATGTGCTCCTCAAATGCGTTTTCAGGGGGAAAGATGCCTTTGGAATAGCTCATGCCCGGGAAATTGGCTGCGAAGCATTCGCGGTGCTTGCTTATCTGGCGCTCGATGTCGTCGCGGTCGATGAGAGCCATCAGCGGGTGATAATAGCCGAATGCCACCATGTCGATGCGCGGGTTGCCGAGGTCGGTTTTCTTGGTTGCCATTGTGTTCCAATGGGATTTCCAATTGGAGAAATGCCGTGTCTCCGCTTCAAGGACGTTGAGGTTTTCGACGAGCGAGCCGGAGAAACTTACCTGGGCGCCTCCGGGGAGATTGGCGTCAATCAGTTTGTTGACTGCCTGGGACGGCCAGTTGGTATAGGCTCCGGTTCGGGATGTGAACACATCGATTAGGTCGTAGCTCAAAGAGCCGCTGTTATGGGTTTCGATGACGGTTTCCCCGGGAGTGTAGAGAGGTTGGTGCATGTGCCATTGGAATGCTATGTAGATTTTGGGCTGCTGTGCAGTGGCCGAGGCACCCGCAATCATGAGCATTGCACCTAATGCAAATTTTTTCATGATAAAAAAAATAGATGAATGGTAAGATATAATGTTAAGATATATAATCCGTGGGCAAAGGTAGTCAAATGTATGTTGACAACCTAATAATATTAGCAGATTTTTTATGGGGAAATGCTAACTTTGCATGAGTTAAATTATTTCGTTGATTGAAATGTAAGCAACTTATTTGGGAATGAACTCGGTGTTTAAAAGTATAGTTGGGTTTTTACCGGTCGGATTGTGCACAATCTTGGTGACCGGGGCTATATTGTGGCTGACGCTGGCACCGCATCCGCTGCCGGAAAGTGACATGCCTGTGATTCCGGGAATGGATAAGGTTGTGCACGGGTGCATGTTCGGCGGATTGTATTTCATTCTGGCGTTTGACGCATTGCTTTGGCGTATAGGCAAAAAAAGAACCATCCGCCGTCTGGTGACGGGGCGGATGGCTGTTGTGTTTGCCTTGGCCTGCGTGGCTTTCGGAGGTGGGATTGAGCTTGCGCAGGGAACCATGGGGCTGGGGCGCGGTTGCGATTTCTGGGATTTCGTGGCTGATGCAGCCGGAGTGGCATTTGCAGTATGGCTTACTCCTGCTGTTTTGAAGCAGCTGTCGTTCAGCGTTTGACGAAATCTTCCATCATGGCTTTGACATCGGCGCGCAGTTCGTCGTCCTGCTTGTCGCGGCTGATGATTGTGCCGTCGGGGCTTATCAGGATTATGCAGGGGATGCCTGAAATCCCATACAGGTCGGTGGGTATGGTCTGTGCATTGAGAATCTGCGGCCATGGCAAGTGGTGTTGTTCGATGGCCCGCAGGGTGTTCTGCGGTTCATCCCACACGGCTACCCCGAGCACTTCAAGGCCTTGCGGGCCATATTCCCGGAGCAGTTCTTTTATAACTTTTGTCTCGCGGATGCAGGGGCCGCACCAGCTTGCCCAGAAGTCGACGAGTACTGGCTTGCCTTTGCCTGCATAGTCGGACAGGCTTTGGCTGGTGGAGTCATTTTTGATTGTGAAGTCAACGAATTTGTTGCCGGGGCTTGTTGCCGCTTTGTTCTTTGCGGCATCGAGCAGCTTGTTGACACGCACATATTTTTTCAGCGAAGGGTGTGCTTTCAGGAACGCCTCCATTTCGGGGAGCGTCATGGAGTATGCCTTGTCGAGATAGAACGAATAACCGATGGGGTTGTCGATGTTGGCGTTGAACACCGAATCGGTGTAGGCTTCGTAAGCCTTCATTATTCGGTCTCGTGCAGTGTCGCCTGTGCTGTCCTGAGGAGTGGCCTGGTATTGTTCGCCGAATGCTTGCACGCGTTTGCCTATTTCGGCGTTAAGCAGGTTGAGCGGTGTGCCGGTGGCGGAGCGTCCGCTCACGGTGATTTCGCCCGGCTCGACTATGAGGTTGCCAAGGCGGTTCCCGTCGATGATGAGGCGCGCGAGCGCGGGTGAGGATATGGAGCCGTTGAAGATGGCTTTTTCATCGGAAACTGTGACAGAGTCCATTTTTTCACCGGTATCGAAATTCACGAGGAATGCTGTCTGCCCTTCGAAATCTTCAGGAACGGAGGCGGTTACTCTGTAGCTGTCGTTGGCTGCGGTGGCACTGCAGGCTGCAAGAGCAATCCCCGTGGCGATAATAAGTATTT
This sequence comes from Muribaculaceae bacterium, assembly GCA_013316535.1. Taxonomy (GTDB): domain Bacteria; phylum Bacteroidota; class Bacteroidia; order Bacteroidales; family Muribaculaceae; genus UBA7173. The sequence goes on from WSMN01000002.1 coordinate 29,759, forward strand.
TGCCGTTCATTGTCATGGTGTTTTTTTTAATGTTATTTTTGCGGAATTTATGAATCTCCTACAAAGTAACTGATTTTTTTGTTATAATAAGTGCAGTGGCGAGTTAAATAAAATTTTTCACGTTTCACATAGAACCACTAACTTAAATTCATTATGTCACAATTGATAGAATCAATCCAACGGAGCCTGAAAGATAACTGGACACGGGCATCATTGTCTGATTTCAAAGGAGAAACGCTGACATGCGGTGATGTGGCGCGCAGGATAGCCGAAATGCATATACTGTTCCGTGCGGCGGGTGTTGCCGCCGGTGACAAGGTGGCATTGTGTGCCAGGAATTCTTCGGCATGGGCTTCAACCTTCCTTGCCGCCCTCACCTATGGTGCTGTGGTTGTCCCCATCTTGCATGAGTTCCATCCCGATAATATAGAGTATCTTGTCACTCATTCCGAAGCTAAGTTGCTTTTCAGCGAAAAAGGGATTGCCGACAATCTCGATGAGGAGCGTATGCCGTTGTTGCAGGCCGTTGTGCTGTTGCCTGATTTCTCGCTGGGCCTGTGCCGGAGCGAGATGGTGGCTGTCACGATGGCCGGCCGAGACAAGGCCTTCGCCAAAGTGTATCCCGACGGTTTCAAGCCCGGAATGATAAAATACAGATGCACTGATGCCGGTGCGCTGGCTCTTATAAATTATACTTCCGGCTCGACGGGCAATTCAAAAGGTGTGATGCTGACTTACGCTAATCTTTGGAGCAACGTGAAGTTCGGGCTGGATAAGATAGATTTCCTGCATCCGGGCGATGGGATGTTGAGCATGTTGCCGCTGGCGCATATGTACGGGCTGGTGTTCGAGTTCCTGTTCCCGTTGTGCAAGGGGTGTCACGTGACATTCCTTGGACGTGTACCGTCGCCTAAGATTGTGTTGCAGGCATTCTCGGAGGTGCGTCCCAAGTTGGTTATAACTGTTCCGCTCGTTATCGAGAAAATAGTGAAGGGGAAGGTTTTCCCGGTTTTGCGGAAGCCTCTGATGAGGACGCTGCTTGCTTTACCCGGCATAAGGAGTATGGTTTATGCCAGGGTACGCAGGCAATTGCTTGAGGCGTTTGGCGGCCAGTTGCAGCAGCTTATTCTCGGCGGGGCGGCAATGAGTTCGGATGTGGAGGATTTTCTGCGTAAAATCCGCTTCCCGTTCACGGTTGGTTATGGCATGACGGAGTGTGCCCCGCTGGTGACCTACGAATGGTGGGCCACGCAGCGTCCTCATTCCTGCGGCCGTTTGGTGGCCGGGATGGAGGCAAAGGTGGATTCACCCGACATGGAAAATGTGCCGGGTGTGCTCCATGTGCGTGGAGCGAATGTGATGCAGGGCTATTTCAAGAACGAGGAGGCCACAGCCGACGCCATTTCTGCCGACGGCTGGCTGGATACAGGCGACATATGCACCATCGACAGGGATGGTTACGTTTATCTGCGCGGGCGCGACAAAAACATGATTCTCGGGCCTTCAGGGCAGAATATCTACCCGGAGGAAATCGAGGTGAAACTCAATAATTTGCCCCTTGTGGCCGAATCTGTGGTGGTTGACCGCGACGGCCGCATAGTGGCTCTGGTGCATCCCGATTATGAGGAGGGGCGGAAACTGGGCATGACGGAATCGTCGGTGGAAAAACGTGTGATGGAGAATCTGCCTGTGCTTAACAAGGAACTTCCCGGCTATTCGCGTGTCAGCTCGTTCGTTATCCACCACGATGAGTTTGAAAAGACCCCGAAGCATTCCATCCGCCGATTCTTGTATAAGTAAGTGCGCGATGCCAACTTTTTTTGCTACCTTTGCAGGCTGAAAAAAGGTACATTTCAAACTTACTTATGCAGAACATCCGCAACATTGCAATCATCGCGCACGTTGACCACGGCAAAACCACATTGGTCGACAAAATGCTCCTGGCCGGGAACCTGTTTCGTGAGAACCAGAACGCCGGGGAACTTATCCTCGACAACAACGACCTGGAGCGCGAACGCGGCATAACAATCCTCTCCAAGAACGTTTCCATCAACTATAAGGATACAAAGATAAATATCATCGACACCCCGGGGCACGCCGATTTCGGCGGGGAGGTTGAGCGTGTGCTCAACATGGCCGACGGATGCCTCCTTCTGGTGGATGCTTTCGAAGGTCCTATGCCACAGACCCGCTTCGTGCTGCAGAAAGCCATCCAGATGGGTCTGAAACCTGTGGTGGTGATAAACAAGGTGGATAAGCCCAACTGCCGTCCCGATGAGGTTCAGGAGATGGTGTTCGACCTGATGTTCAATCTCGATGCCACGGAGGAGCAGCTTGATTTCCCTACTATATACGGTTCAGCCAAGAACGGATGGATGAGCACCGACTGGCAGCAACCCACCGAGAATATCCTGCCGTTGCTCGACACGATACTCGAGCATATCCCCGCACCTACAACCTATGAGGGGGATCCCCAGATGCTCATCACCTCGCTTGACTATTCGAGCTATGTGGGGCGTATCGCCGTGGGGCGTGTTCATCGCGGCACGTTGCGTGAGGGGATGGACATCGGCCTTTGTAAGCGTGACGGCTCGGTGAGCCGCCAGCGTATCAAGGAGCTGCATACTTTTGAGGGTATGGGGCGTAAGCGTGTCAGCGAGGTGTCGTCAGGTGACATCTGTGCACTCGTTGGGCTCGATGGATTTGAAATCGGCGACACCGTGACCGTGGCTGACAAGCCCGAGGCTCTGCCGCGTATTGCCATTGACGAACCAACCATGTCGATGACGTTCACCATCAACGACAGCCCGTTTTTTGGTAAGGACGGCAAGTTTGTGACCTCACGCCACATCCAGGAGCGACTCACACGCGAGCTTGACAAGAATTTGGCCTTGCGTGTGGAACGCGGTTCCAACGAGGACAAGTGGACGGTGTTCGGACGCGGTGTGCTGCATCTCTCGGTGCTGATTGAAACGATGCGCCGCGAGGGCTATGAACTTCAGGTGGGGCAACCTCAGGTTATCATAAAGGACGTCGACGGTGTGAAATGTGAACCGGTGGAACTGCTGACCATCAATGTCACCGAGGAATACGCCTCGAAAATGATTGATATGGTGACGCGCCGCAAGGGTGACATGCTGTCGATGACCACACAGAACGACCGTGTGCATATGGAGTTCCAGATTCCTTCGCGTGGCATCATAGGTCTTCGCAACAATGTGCTCACAGGATCGGCCGGCGAGGCCATCATGGCGCACCGTTTCCTGGAATACCAGCCTTGGAAAGGTGATATCGAGCGTCGCACAAACGGTTCGCTCATCGCAATGGAGGCGGGAACGGCCTATGCCTATGCAATCGACAAACTTCAGGACCGCGGACGTTTCTTCATCTTCCCGCAGGAGGAGGTTTATGCCGGTCAGGTGGTTGGCGAGAGCGCCAAGGACAAGGATATAGTAATCAACGTCACCAAATCAAAAAAGCTCACCAACATGCGTGCTTCCGGTGCCGATGACAAGGCCAAGATTGTTCCGCCTGTGGTGTTCAGCCTTGAGGAGGCTCTGGAATATATCAAGGAGGATGAATATGTGGAGGTTACCCCAAATCACCTTCGAATACGTAAAATCATCCTTGACGAACTTGAACGCAAACGCGCAAATAAGTAACCCGCAATGAAACCATCGATACCCAAGGGAACCCGTGATTTTTCCCCCGCCGAAATGGCGAGACGTAATTATATCTTCAATACAATCCGTGTGGTGTTCGGATTGTTCGGATACAATCCCATAGAGACCCCGGCAATGGAGAACCTCTCCACTCTGATGGGTAAATATGGGGAGGAGGGAGACAAGCTTCTCTTCAAGATATTGAATTCGGGCGATTTTCTTAGGGGCGTTGATATGGGGCTGGTTGAAGAGGGCAATTGTCCCAGACTTGCACCCCAGTTGTGCGAGAAAGGGTTGCGGTATGATCTCACGGTGCCTTTCGCACGCTATGTGGTGCAGCACCGCAATGAATTGCAGATGCCGTTCAAGCGCTACCAGATTCAGCCGGTATGGCGTGCCGACCGTCCGCAGAAGGGGCGTTACCGCGAGTTCTATCAATGTGATGCTGATGTGGTGGGTTCCGATTCGTTGCTCAACGAGGTGGAGCTGCTTCAGCTCATTGACGAGGTGTTCCGTCGGTTGAGGATACGCATTGTGCTTAAGCTTAACAACCGCAAGGTGCTTGCCGGAATCGCAGAACTTATCGGTGCGCCCGAAAAGATTGTGGACATCACCGTGGCCATTGATAAAATCGACAAAATCGGCATTGCCAATGTGAATGCCGAATTGCTTGAACGTGGATTGTCGGAGGATGCGGTGAAGGCTCTGCAGCCGATACTGGAAATAAAGGGGTCGCTTGCGGAGCGTCTGCAGCAGCTCGAGGTGTTGCTCGCTTCGTCTGAAACCGGGTCGCTTGGGGTTAAGGAGCTGCGTGAAGTTACCGAAGGGGTGGAGGCCCTCGGCCTTGAGGCGGAGCTTGACCTTGACGTTTCGCTCGCCCGCGGGCTCAATTATTACACCGGCACAATCATCGAGGTGAAAGCCAAGGATGTGGAGATTGGAAGCATCACCGGGGGAGGGCGTTATGATAACCTTACCGGAGTATTCGGTATGCCGGGGCTGTCGGGCGTAGGCATTTCGTTCGGAGCCGACCGCATATACGATGTGCTGAACACCCTTGACCTCTATCCCGCCGAGGCGCGCACGGCAACGCAGGTGATGTTTGTCAATTTCGGTGCTGCCGAGGCCGCTGCCTCCATGAAGATGATTAAGGAGTTGCGTGCAGCCGGAGTGTCGGCAGAGATTTATCCCGATTCCGCGAAGATGAAAAAACAGATGGCCTATGCCAATGCAACCGGGGTGCCTTTCGTAGCCATGGTCGGCGAGAGCGAAATGGCTCAAGGGAAGATGGCTCTTAAGGATATGGCGACAGGGGAACAGACGGTGGTGACTCCGGCAGAAGCCGTTTCCCTGCTTGTGGGCCGTTAACTCTTTTTAAAGGGCTTTTTTGCCTTGATGGCTCATTTATCCATATCTTTGCCGCAAACTTCATCACAGCAACAGAAAAGAATGAAAAAGATAACGAGGCTTTTTGCCTTTGCGATTATAGCAACGGTAGCGGCAATAGCTGCACATGCCGAATTCCGCTGGGGGGCTACTGCCGGCGTGAATTTCACAAATCTGGATTTCAAACAGGATTTGCTTGAGGTCGATAAGACTGTCGGCCCGACACTTGGTGTGCAGGGGGAAATGATGTTCCCGGGCATCGGTTTCGGCATTGATATCGGTGCTATGTACTCCATGCAGGGTGCAACGCTTAATCTTGGTCGCTGGCCTATATGGGCTGTAGATGGCTATGGTAAAGAACGCTGTTATCTTCACACACTTTCAATTCCGGTGGATTTGAGGTTCAAGTGGACTCGCATGAACGGCATTGAGGATTATGTAGCCCCGTTTGTTTTCGGGGGGCCGGTGTTTAATTTCACTGTGGCGCACAATAAGCTGGACGCGATGGATTATGCCGTCGGTTCGATAGGTGTGCAGGCCGGTCTGGGCTTTGAGGTTATGCGGCGTTGGCAGATTCAAGGTTCCTACGTATGGGGTATGACCTATGCGTTGAAAGCGGTCAAACTACAGGATTTTTCGGCACGCGAACGTTACTGGACTCTTCGTGCCACATATTTCTTCTGAAAACATCCGGAGCAAGCAAGCGCAGCGATGTGCTTCCAGAAAATCAAGTTATAACGATTGTAGGGACGCAGAAGTGCGTCCCTACAATCGTTATGAAAAGTGTTCTTGTTTTTACGGCTCGAGTTGAAAAGGCAGTGTATCTGCGTAAAAGCAATCGCAGTCGTCTCTACTGCTCCGGTCACAGAACTTTTATGCACCGAATTTTCGGCTTGACCCGTTTTAATCCGGGCGCATTCAAACAGGGGCATATATGTCATCGCGGGTGTGCCGGATGTAGAGTGGGTTAGAGATTGTCGATTTCGCGGAGCCAGGCGGCGGAGGAAGCATCGGAGGGCATGCGCCAGTCGCCACGGGGTGAGAGACATACGGAACCTACTTTGGGGCCGTCGGGGAGGCATGAACGCTTGAACTGCTGATTGAAGAAGCGACGGAAGAACACGCGCAGCCAATGTTTGATGGTCTCGTCGGGATATGACGGGGTGCCGTTGCCGCTGAAGGCTTCCCTGGCGAGAAGATAGATGCGGCGTGGTGAGAAGCCGTAACGCAGGGTGTAATAGAGGAAGAAATCGTGCAGTTCGTAGGGGCCTACGAGATCTTCGGTTTTTTGTGCTATGTTGCCGTTCTCGTCGGCTGGAATCAGCTCCGGTGAAATGGGGGTGTCGATGATGTCGTGCAGCGCATTGGCCACAGAGGCGTTGCCGGCTCGCATGGCAAACCATCGCACGAGATATCTCACAAGCGTCTTCGGCACAGAGGCGTTTACGCCGTACATGGACATGTGGTCGCCGTTGTAAGTTGCCCAGCCGAGAGCCAGTTCGGAGAGGTCGCCTGTTCCGAGCACCATTCCGTTTTTCTTGTTGGCAAGATCCATTAGTATCTGCGTGCGTTCCCGTGCCTGTGAATTTTCATAAGTCACGTCGTGCACACCGGCATCATGCCCTATGTCGGCGAAATGTTGTGTTACAGCTGCGGCAATAGGTATTTCCAATGTCGTTACCCCAAGCCCTTCCATCAGGGTCAGTGCATTTGAATGGGTGCGGTCGGTTGTGCCGAATCCGGGCATCGTTACGCCTGTAATGCCCTTTCGGTCGAGGCCGAGGCGGTCGAACGCCTTGGCCGCTACGAGCAGGGCGAGTGTGGAATCCAAGCCCCCCGATATGCCGATTACGAGGGTGCGGCATCCTGTGGCGTAGAGCCGTCGGGCCAGTCCGGCGACCTGTATGCTGGTGATTTCTTCACAGCGCAGGTCGATTTCGCGGTCGTCGGACGGAACGAACGGGCGAGGATTGACCGTGCGCATCAGTTGCCATCCCGTCATTCGGCATTCATCGGTGGGGCAACCTCCGTTCGTTTCCCGGGCAGTGATGCGCCTGTGGCAGCTGACGATGTGATATGGTTCTGCGGTTTCCTTCGTCGCGCAGTCGTTGAAAGAGCCCATGTGCAATCTGTCGCGGTCGATGGCCTCGATGTCAATGTCGCATATGGTGGATTGCGTGGAGTTCTGCCAGCGGCTGTTGCATCCGAGTAGCGAGCCGTTTTCGGCTATGATGGCTTTGCCGTCGAACACAAGGTCGGTAGATGACTCGCCGAACCCCGCCGATGAATAGACGTACCCGCAGATGCAACGTGCCGATTGCTGTGTGATGAGATTGCGCAGATAGGCGTATTTGCCGATTATATCGTTGGAGGCCGACAGGTTGGCTATCACCTGCGCCCCTGCCATCGCGGCATGGCATGACGGGGGCAGCGGAGTCCAGAGGTCCTCGCAAATCTCGATGCCTACTTTCACCCCTGCCACTTCTATAAGCTGTCGGGTGGTGAAGGGTGCGCCCATTACACTGGAGTCCACGCCGTTGCCTGACGTGAAGAGCCTTTTTTCGTAGAATTCGTTATAATTCGGGAGATATGTTTTTGGGACAACCGCAAGTATATTGCCGTCACATATTGCTACGCCGCAATTGTATAGCGCGCTGCCAAGGCGCAGGGGGCAGCCGACGATAATGGTCGGCTGCAGCCCGGAGGTGGCGTCGGTTATGGTTTGTAACGCTTGCTCTGCGCTGTCGAGAAGCAGCCTGGAATGGAACAGGTCGCCGCAAGTGTAGCCTGTAACGCACAATTCGGGGAAAACAGCAAGGTCGACATCCCCGGCTGCCAGTTTGCCGAGATGCTCTATTATTGCTTTGGCATTTGCAGCCGGGTCGGCTATCGTTACTTCCGGCACGATTGCCGCCGCTCTGAAAAATCCGTTGTTCATTGTTGATGGTTGGCAGGGAAGTCAAGTGCAGACTTCCGGTTTGCAGTGCGAAAGTAATAAAAAATCTGCAAATCATTTGGCCAAATCGCGAAAAATCACTTACTTTGCACTCTGTTTTGTGGCTCCTCTGTGGAAAGCCTCCGGCAGTGATGCAGCCGGTGGCGATATGAGAATGGGATGGCGGCCACAAACATTCCGTGTTAATCAACAAAGAAACAAGATAATACATTAACAGCCATGTCAAAGATTTGTCAAATTACAGGCAAAAAAGCGATTACAGGAAATAACGTATCGCACTCGAAGCGCCACACCAAGCGCCGCTTCAATGTGAACTTATTCAATCGTAAGTTCTTTTGGGTGGAGCAGGACACTTGGGTGCTCCTCACCCTGTCTAACGCAGGTCTCCGCATTATCAACAAGATGGGTCTCGATGCGGCTCTCAAGCAGGCCGCTGCGAAAGGTTATCTCACTGAAATCAAACAACTGGACTTCTAAGACTTAAGAAAATGGCAAAGAAAGCAAAAGGTAATCGCGTGCAGGTGATTTTGGAATGCACCGAACATAAGGCCAGCGGTATGCCCGGCACCTCCCGTTACATCACCACCAAGAACCGCAAGAACACCACCGAGCGTCTGGAGTTGAAGAAGTACAACCCCATCCTCAAAAAGGTAACTGTTCACAAGGAAATAAAATAATAAGACATCAACCGATAAGTTTTGACTCGATATGGCAAAGAAAACCGTCGCATCTCTTCAGAAGGGTGAAGGCCGCACCTATTCAAAGGTGATTAAAATGGTTAAGTCGCCTAAGACCGGCGCTTACACCTTCCAGGAACAAATGGTTCCCAACGATGCTGTTAAGGATGTTCTGAAATAAGGACATCGCGATATAGCTCATTGCGTGCCTGACACGGAATGACACAAAAGCGGCGGTGCGCTTAGCGCACCGCCGCTTTTGTGTCATTATCAGTTACCTGTCAGAATCTGTAACCGAGGGAGACGAGGAAATTTGAGCCTCCGAGGTTTTTGTGCAGTTTGACGAAATCAGTTCCGTAGCTAAGGCCAAGGGTCAGTTGATTGTATTCGAGATTGACTCCTGCGTGCCATCCCATCTGGAACCTGCTCAGATGGGCATCGCCCATGTCGTTGGAGGAGAACAGGTTTATGTCATCATCGATGTTCTCTGCCCAGTCTATGACTTCTTGAGGCGAGTCATCGGGAATTCCAATTTTAAGGTTGGAGTTACCATATGCCTGTAGCCGGAAATTAAGTCCTACAAATGGTGTGAGGTAGAATCTTTCTGCCACGGGCACCCTGTAGCTGACATTGATAGGGAGATTGAAGTTGATAAGCGTGCATTGTGCCTTTATCCACACAGGGTCATATTCGAGATTGTCGGTGATATTCTCGTTGTGGAATGCAAACCTTACGTCGATTCCTGTACCTACATAAAGAGGGAGGGTTTTGGATACACGTACATCAATATTGTACCCGACGCCATACCCGTTGAAGTAGACATTATCGCCGTATTTGGGATAGAGGGTGTTTAGATTATAGAATACCGATGCACGGTTAAGAACCGATGGGGCATCTTGTGTATTGGTCTGTGCCAAGGCTGTGGAGCCGGCAAGCGTGAATACTCCTGCTAATATTAGTGCTAATTTCTTCATATTGCGTTTTTCAATTGTTTCTTTAAATATAAACACATATTGCGCTAAATGGTTGATGATGCACGATGGCTTGTCGTGGCGGAAAAAGCAGAACGGAGGTGTGTCATAGCGGTTTATCGAGGGTGTCGATTGCGAGATGCCAGGCCGGCATAACCATTCTCTAAATCACGGCAATGGATACATCCCGTGCGGGTGTTTACATTGCCCTGTTATCGTGGTCTCTGTGTTCAATAGGGTGAAAATCAAATCGGTGTGTCAAAATTGATGATTTTGACACACCGATTTGTCCTCCAAGGAAAGATGTGATTGTCAGCTGCCTGTTTCTGCCGATAACTGGCGGCGGAAACCGCAGGCATGTTGGAATTCCGCGAAGAAATCGTGGTCGAGGGCCACCGATATGCGGCAAAGCAATTCGGTGTCTATACTCCCCTTGCGAAGGATTTTGTAAACATTGGTACGGTCGCAGCAGATTTCCTGTGCCAGCCATGCCGCAGGACGGCGTTGGCGACGCAGTTCGCTGCCGATGAGTGAACCGATGTGAACCTTAATGCCACATTCTTCGGTTCGAGTTAGCTCAGGGTTCTGGTCCATGAAAACAAGAGTTGATGAAGTGGTAGAAAGTTGGTTTGTGGGGCTGAAGCGGCATTAAAAATGCACCCTTGCATCCACAAGCGCAAAATTACAAAATTCTCGGCAGTATGCAAACAATATTACATATTTTGCAGCGCTTAATATTCTTTAAATCAGTATTAAGGGAGATTATATGGCAACAAAATGTTGACGAAAACGACACATTTATGCATCTCTGATTAGGAGGGGGTTGGAAAATTTTTGTACCTTTGGCATGTTAACACTTCTTTCATAATGTTTATATCGGTGTAATAATTTGACTGAAAGATAGTTAAGCTGTCTGGCGGCAATTGACAACCTGTATGGCATTTTGGTTCGAAATATCTTATTCCATAAATAATCCAATCTAATTTGATGAAAAAGCTTTCTACAAATTTATTGTCGCTGACAATTCTTGTTGCAGGAATGCAGGCTTCTTTGTGTGCGGCGGAAGTCCCTTGGCTTGAAACGTTCGATACGCCCGAATCTTTCAGCGGATTCACAACCATTGATGGCAATGGCGATAAAGAGGAATGGTATTATAACAGCCATGACAAATGTGCGCGCATCAGTTATAATGACGACCTCGACATGGATGACTGGCTGGTCACGCCAGGTTTCCAACTGACCAAAGGTGCTGTGTATAAATTCTCGATTGATGCAAGGAATTATATAGGCGCGGAACGTTTTGAGGTTTTTGCCGGCATGGGCAATAGGGTTGTCGATATGACCGTCGGGGTAATAAAGGCTACCGATGTCAATGCCATGAAATATGTCACCTATTCCGGGGAGTTCACTGCAACGGAAAGCGGCGAATGGTTCATTGGAATTCACGGTTGCAGCCCTGCGGGACGGCTGTATCTCGATGTGGATAATCTCTCGCTCAATTATGGTGTGAGCGCGGCTTCGCCGGAGGCATTGAGCGAATTTACCGTTACTCCTGATGCCGACGGTATGCCGAACGTGAGTATCGCAGGTGTTCTTCCAATCACAGATACGGAGGGAAAGCGTCTTGCCTCGATTGACAAGGTGGAGGTGGTGTGCGACAATGATGTGGTCTACACATCGGAACCGCTTGTGCCGGGTGAACGGTTTTCGTGGATACATAAGAATGCGCCTTTGCAGCGTCACACCTATCGGGTGGTGGCATATAACGGAAATGCACGCGGGCGTGAGGCTGTGGCAGAGGTGTTCGTCGGGCCCAATATTCCGGGTTCTGTCCGTTTCCCGCAGGTGGGTGAACTGGTTCCGGGAGAGGTTACGTTGCGATGGCAGTGTCCCGACAAGGACGTTGACGGTAACCCGTTGAACCCTGCATTGGTGAAATATAAGGTTGTGAGATTTGAGATAATGGATAACAGCACGTTCATAGAGGAGGATATCGAAGGTGCTGATGCGTTGACGCAGACCGAATTAGTGCATAAAGCTATTTCTCCGGGGCAGGGACAGGCGTATACGGCATATGGTGTTTATGCCTATACATCGGCCGGCAAATCCAAACGTGTGGATACACCCCTGTTCCCTGTAGGTGATACATATGAAACTCCTTGGCGTGAATCGTTTGATGGAGGTGCTGCGGTTTCATTGTTCCGTTCGGAGACGGTTAAAAACTACCAGGTTGTGCCTTCGTGGGATGTGTTCAATGATACTGATTCTGATGTGAAAGCCCGTGACAACGATTTCGGATATATGGCCATGAACGGGGAACATGCCGACGACTGCGCACGTTTCTATAGCGGCAAGGTCAGCCTTGCCGGTTTGAGTCGCCCGGCACTGTCATTCTATGTCTACAATTATACTGCCGGGACATCGGTTGACCGCAATGAACTGGAGGTTTATGTGTGCGTTGCACCACCTTTCCTTTTCCAGAAGGAGATAATCGTGGGTGAGCTTCCCGCAAAAGGTTGGAACAAGGTTATTGTTCCGCTGGATGAATTTGCGGGCAAGACCATTCAGTTTGCGTTCCAGGGTACTACGAAGACCCACATGGCCACACCTGTTGACTGTATAACAATCGACAACCTTGCCGATGTGGATTTGGAGGCCGTGGAGGTGAATGCTCCTGCAACGGTGTCGGCCGGTCGCGGATTCAATGTTGTGGCGAGGGTTGAAAACGGCGGCTCGCTCAAAGCTGACGGCTACAAGGTTGAGCTGTATCGCGACAATGTGCTTGTTGGCGTTGAAGATGGCCCCGCGATTGAATCATGTGGCATAGCGGAGGTCGTGTTCAACGATTGCATCAGCGTGTTCTCCACGGGAAACGTATCTTATCATGCTGTTGTTGTGTGTGACAAGGATGCCGTGCCTGATAACAATGAGTCGGGCGAGAGAACAGTTGCGGTGGAAGCGCCTGTGCATCCCGCTCCATTGCGCCTCAACGGCAACACTTCGGGTTCGGTTGTGACTTTGGGCTGGGAGACTCCCGATTTCAGCAGTGCTGTTCCGGGAGCTGTTACCGAGAGTTTTGAAGATTACGTGTCGTTCGCTTCGTCCGGTGTGGGCGATTGGATTTTTGTGGATGCCGACGGAGCCAAGACAGGCAAGCTTCAGGATATATCAATCCCGGGTGTGCATGACAATCCTGAAGGAGCCGTTACGTCATTTTGGGTGATGGATGCGGATTACGAGGGGCTTAACGGCTCGTTTGCCGCTCGTTCCGGCAGCAAGTATATTGCCCAGATGTTCAATGCCGGAGGTGTGGCTTGCGATGACTGGGCAATAACACCCGAATTATATGGTGAAGGCCAGGAGGTGAGCTTCTATGCCAAGAGCTATTCCTCTTATTCTTCACAGGCGGAGACCTTCGAGGTTTACTATTCCGAAGGAGGTGTGGCGATTTC
>WSMN01000026.1 GCA_013316535.1 Muribaculaceae bacterium
ACACGTAACCGCCCCCCCAAAGAGAACGATGAGTTGCATCACTACATCACCACGGTTGAGCGCAACAACAAGTCGTATGTTTCCGAGAAACCCAAGGAAGGAGCCAAGGAAGCACGTCTGCGTTATAAACTCCTGACCTCCACGGAACGCTACCATCTTGTGGAAGTGGAGCTGCTCACAGGCCGGAAACACCAGATAAGGGTGCAGCTCGCTTCAGTCGGATGCCCCATCAAAGGAGACCTCAAGTATGGCGACAAACGCTCGAACCAGGATGGCTCCATATCCCTCATAGCACGTCACATCGACTTCATCCACCCGGTAAGCAAACAAAGGATATCACTCGATGCACCCGTCCCTGCCAATGACAATCTGTGGCAGGCACTTTGGGAAGGCGTTCAATCTGATATACCCGCCATTGATAAATGATAATGACCAAGCAAGACCTTAAAATAGTTTTTTTCGGCACCCCGGAATTTGCCGTCGCGAGCCTCGACAAGCTTGTCTCCGACGGATATAACGTTGTGGGGGCTGTGACCATGCCGGACAAGCCTGCCGGACGCGGCCACAAACTCTATCAATCACCCGTAAAGGAATATGCCGTTGCCCATGACATCCCCCTGCTCCAGCCGGTAAAGCTAAAAGACGAGGATTTCATCGAAAGCCTGCGGTCGTTCAATGCCGACCTGTTCATCGTCATAGCGTTCCGTATGCTCCCGGAGGTGGTGTGGCAGATGCCCCCCTTAGGCACATTCAATCTCCATGCCTCGCTTCTGCCCCGCTACCGTGGTGCAGCCCCCATCAACTGGGCAGTCATCAACGGCGACACGGAAACAGGTGTCACGACATTCTTCCTCAAACATGAAATAGACACCGGCGACATCCTGCGCCAGGAGCGTGTGGAGATATTGCCCGAAGACAATGTGGGCGATGTACACGACAGGCTGATGAATCTCGGAGCCGAGCTTACACTCGACACCGTAAGGCACATAATTTCAGGTGACCTCAAGCCTGTCCCCCAAACAGAATTGTTACACGGAGAAGAAGCCACTCCTGCTCCTAAAATATTTAAAGAGACATGCCGCATCGACTGGGAAAAACAAGCCATGGAAATCCATAACCTCGTGAGGGGGCTTTCCCCTTATCCTGCGGCATGGAGTGAAATCCATGACGCGGAAAATCCCGATGCCTCGCCACTCGTCATAAAGATATTCAAAACTGCAACGGTCAATCTCACGCAACGGGATGTAACCACCCCGGGAATTCTTGACATATCCGACGGACATATGACCGTGGGGTGCGGCAACAGCCAGGCCATCGAAATCCTTGAATTGCAACCGGCCGGAAAACGCCGCATGGGTGCCTCGGAATTTCTCCGTGGAGCCCGCCTACCCTCCAATGCATATCTCAAATAACCATACGCCCTATTCCAGAACCCTATGCTCGCACCGCTCGCAGAAAGGCTTCGACCCAAGACCCTTGACGACTACATCGGCCAGACCCACCTTGTGGGCCAAGGCAGTGTGTTGCGCCGCATGATTGACACCGGCAACGTCAGTTCGTTCATCCTGTGGGGGCCTCCGGGAGTCGGCAAGACAACGCTTGCCCGAATCATCGCCAACACAACCAAATCGCCGTTTTACACCCTTAGTGCGGTCAATGCCGGGGTGAAGGATGTGCGTGAGGTGATTGAACGTTGCAAAGCTGATGCAGCAAGCATGTTTTCCACAGGGCGTCCGATTCTGTTCATCGATGAAATCCATCGTTTCAGCAAATCGCAGCAGGACAGCCTGTTGGGAGCTGTAGAAAACGGCACGGTTACACTTATAGGTGCAACCACCGAAAACCCGTCGTTCGAGGTGATACGTCCGTTGTTATCGCGTGCACAAGTCTACGTGCTTAAGTCCCTCGAAGCCCCGGAACTCCGCACACTGCTCGACCGGGCGGTTGCCACCGATGAAATCCTGTCGAAAAGCAACGTGCAGGTGGAACAAACCGACGCCCTGTTCCGGTTCTCGGGAGGAGATGCCCGTAAGCTGTTGAACATCATCGACCTCCTTTTACAATCCACTCCCCACGGGCAACCGCTCGTAATCAACGACAAAATCGTAACGGAGAGATTGCAGGAAAACCCCTTGGCCTATGACAAACAAGGGGAAATGCACTACGATATAATCTCCGCATTCATAAAGAGCATACGGGGAAGCGACCCTGATGCCGCCGTTTATTGGCTCGCCCGCATGATTGAAGGTGGCGAAGACCCCATGTTCATCGCCCGTCGGCTCGCCATCGTCGCTGCCGAGGACATCGGCCTCGCCAATCCCAACGCCCTGCTCCTGGCCAACGCCACATTCGACATAATCCACAAAATCGGGATGCCAGAAGGACGTATCCCCTTGGCAGAATGCACAATCTATCTTGCCACCTCCCCCAAAAGCAATTCCGCATACATGGCTGTTGACGCAGCATTGGCCGAGGTGCGCAACAGCGGCAACCTGCCGGTTCCGCTCCACATCCGCAACGCGCCCACATCACTGATGAAAGAGATGGGTTACGGAGCCGACTACAAATACGCCCACGACTACCCCGGCAATTTCGTGCGCCAGCAATTCCTCCCCGACGCTCTTACGGGCACACGATTCTGGAACCCTTGTTCCAACCCCGCCGAAGACCGTGCAGCCGAACTCCAGCGCAACCGCTGGGGCCGCTGACCCCATATCCCTCGTAAGAAGCTTGTCGCCTTTAATAAGGTTAAATATATCACCATTTTACACCAAAGAAATGAAACAAGCGCTAAATATAATATTCCGTGTCGTAATGATTGTCTGTTTTTCGTTCATATCCGTTAATTCTTTCGGTTCTTGCGAAAAGGCAATCAGAGATTTTTATGTGGCCTATATGCAAAATGCGGAGAATAACCCTGAAGCCAATATCGCCTTGAAGCAAGCATGTATGTCGCCTGAACTGATTGTCAAAATTGAACAGGTAACGGAACGGACAGACGCTGACGCAGTCATAATGGCACAGGATGTATCAAAACATGGCATACAATCCTTAACCGTTGAACCGCTTAAAGACAATTGGTATATGGTCAAGTATAAATTTAACACCAACAGTGACTACATCGAGATTGAGGTTCAAGCTTGCAATTGTGATAGCGATTTCAGAATCTCGGATATCTCATATCCCGGCGCAGATACCGAAGTCAACAGCCTCATACATAAGCAATAACCACAGGATAGCTTTCCCCAAAAACATCCGGGGCTTATTGGAGCCATATTCAAGGATTCAAGGGATTTTCGTAATTTTGCAGAATGATTTCAAAACGCATAATCATACTGATTCTTGCCGCGGCGGCTCTCGCCCCTTTGGCAACAGGAGGAGAGACCGACTACAAGCCGCAGATACATGGAGTTTTGCGCACACGCTGGGAAGGAGAATTCGGCAATGAGTTTGCCCAACGCTTTCAGGTGAGAAACGCACGATTGTCGGTAAGTGGCAACGTGCTGCCCACTTTGTCCTACCGCATACAGATTGACGGATGCGACCGTGGCAAGATGAAAATCCTCGATGCGTACGCCCGTTGGGGATTCGCCGGGAGCTGGCGTGTACAGGCCGGGCAGTTCCGTGTGCCATATGCCGTCGACTGTTTCCGCGGCCCCGGAAGCTACTATTTCGCCAACCGTTCGTTCATGGCCAAACATATGCTCAACATGCGTGCCGTAGGAGCTATGATAGGATATTATGGAGGCCAATCATTACCGCTTACCTTGGAAGGGGGCGTGTTCAACTCAACCGCAATGGGCGACCACGACACATGGCAACGCAACATGAACTATGCCGCCAAAGCCACATACAAAATCAAAAATACCACCTTGGCCGTGAGCTATATTTCCGCTGACCCCGATTCGGTGAGAATGAACCTCATTGACGGAGCGGTAACCTGGCAGGCAGGCCGTTGGATTGTAGAGGGGGAATACCAGAACAAGCACTACACCAACAGCAGCCATGCCACCTCACACGGATGGAACCTCTTTGCCTCCTATGCAATGCCATTGGATAACCCGACTTTCAACCAATTGTCATTCCAGGCACGCTACGACGGCATGACCGACCACTCCACAGGCAAACGTAACGACGAGGGCAATCTGATTACCGACAACCCTACCCGCCAGCGCATAACAATCGGCACCACACTGGCTTTCGTCAAAAATCCGTTCAAGGCAGCAATCAGATTAAACTACGAGAAATATTTCTACACCAACGGCCTTACAGCGCCGCAAGGGGAAGCCGACAAGATTGTGGCGGAACTTGTGGTGAAGTTCTGATGCAGAACCGATTCAATCATTTGTCGGCCATAACCGACATGCGGCACTGCCTGCAATCGAAATCAAGGCGAAAACGGATATTGCCGGAGGTCAGGAACAATGGCGACGGCAAATCCCGCCCGGCCGCAGTCTTCAGACATGCGCCAAGCTCCCTCCTGACACAATAACGCGTCTGCATCACGCGCCTGTCTGTCGCAGTGGGAGTGCATTCACAAGCCATCGGCAAATCTTCTGCCGCAACATCCGACACCTCGGCATAGAACCGTGCGGCAAAACGGTTGGCGATATTGTCATGCCGTGAAAGGCCATACCCCTTAGGAAGTCGAAGCCCTGCCACTGCCGTGCGCCGACGGTCGAAGCGATATGTTACTTCATATTCACGCCGCAGCAGTTCCACCGCGTCGCGCCGCAATGAAGCCAGAACCGAGGCCGGCACAAACATGTCGCCGCACTCATCCACAAGCCCCTCCAGACGGAATTCCGTGTCACCAAGTTTAGCCAGCACATTATGCCTGGCCTGGCTTTGCGGCGACCGCGCCTGTTGATATGCAACAGGTATCACTGCCGTAACGGCAGTCCCATCGGAATCCGCAACTTCAAGCGACAACAGGCCGCCTGAAACGCTCAATGACATATACACGGGTATGATTCGTCGTGAAGTATCCTTTTCGATAATATCATTCCATTTCTTAGAACTGTTGCGATACAACACCGCTCCCCGCTGTGGAACCACATCGGAAGCCGCCATCAACCGCTCCCCGTCGATACGGTTCAACCGGAACCCGCAGAACTCGCCATCGGAATTAAAATACCCAAGGCCGTCGCCATTCTCCAACGGCACTTCGATTCGTGCCTTGATGGAACGTGACGTTGGCACAGAAAGCACAACTCCTACCCTCTCACCAATCCATTTTGGAGAATCCAACGAAGCCAACGCCCCTTTTGCCGGCGACACATCGCGCAGGAAATAGGATGTGAAGCCCCGGTTGAAACTCTTCGATACATCTGGCACGAAAGAATGAACCGCCACACCCCGGGAGGCACGTCGCCATTTGCCCGGATTAACGGCAATAACAGCATCCAACGCCATGCTGTAGGCCGCGACCACATTCTTCACATAAGCGGCATCCTTAAGCCGCCCTTCTATCTTGAATGATCTCACACCGGCCTCAAGCATATCCCCCAATGCACCGATGCGGTTCATATCCTTCAACGACAGCAAATGCTTCCCACGAACAAGCTTATGCCCTTCGGCATCCTCCAGGTCGAAACGGTAGCGGCAAATCTGCGCACACTCTCCCCTGTTGGCACTACGCCCTGTCGTAACGAAACTTGCCTGGCAATCGCCGCTATAACTGACACACAACGCACCATGCACAAATGCCTCAAGCGGAACCGACACCGCTTTGCTGAACTCCCTGATTTCATCAAGCGAAAGTTCACGCGGAAGCACAAGTTGCGAGAACCCCGCATCCTGCAAGAAACGCACCTTTGCAGGCGTGCGTATGTCGCATTGAGTGGAGGCATGAAGTGCAATCGGAGGCAGATTCATTTCCAGCAGCCCCATGTCCTGAACAATCAGGGCATCAACACCTGCCCCATACAGTTCCCACACCAACCGCTCCACATCAGCAATCTCGTTATCATAAACTATGGTATTGACAGTCACATAGACTTTCACACGAAAACGATGGGCGTAAGCCACAACACGCCTGATATCATCGAGCGAATTTGCAGCCTGACTGCGCGCGCCATGGCTGTGCGCGCCCATATACACCGCGTCCGCGCCATGGTCTATGGCCGCAATGGCAATATCGGCATTACGTGCAGGAGCCAGCAGCTCCACTGCCACCGGCACACTCTTCTCTAAAATCTCATCGGTATGTCCCATGCGTCGTTATTTTGAACAAAGGTAGCGATTTTCCATTGTCCGTTCCACAGGTTATGCGGAATTTACCTAAATTTGCACATACAACAATCATTTGTCCCATCTGAATCTTTTGGCAATGAACCGCTTCAAGACTCTCTTGTTTTCAATACTTATGCCGATAATCCTGGCCGCCGGAAACTTCGTCAGCGAAGAAGCCAGCGTAATAAACCACACGGATTCAATCACCCTTGCCGGAACCCTGACCACACCTGCCGACAGTCATCCCCGCGCAGCCATTGTAATGGCCACAGGAAGCGGTGCGCAAAACCGCGATGAAGAAATTTTCAGTCACAAGCCATTCAAAGTCATAGCCGAATACCTCGCGGGGAACGGCTATGCCGTGCTGCGCATGGACGACCGCGGCACAGCACACAGCGAAGGAGATTTCACCTCGGCCACAACCGATGACTTTGTCACCGATATAGCCGCAGGACTGGAAATCCTCGCCGAGCGATTCCCGAATATGCAAAAAGGGGTGATAGGGCATTCCGAAGGGGGTACCATCGCCATAAAAACAGCCTCCCGAAACCGTCTGTGTTCATTCATCGTCACCCTTGCCGCCCCGGCATGGCAGGGCGACTCCATCATCATATCGCAATCCCGTGCAATGGCCGTAGGATTGACAGGCAAATGGGATATGGAAACACAGCAACGCGAGATTCTTGACATAGTGAAATCCGACCTCAATGACCTGCAAACCCGCATGTCACTGTCGTTTCTCCTGCCGAAAATATTTGGCGAAAGCGCAAACCTGCCACAGGCAAAAGCAATGATTGCAAAACAGACAGACACCCTGACATCCAGATGGTACAGAGATATGGTGCGGTACAACCCCGAATGCGACATCAAAGCCGTCGGTTGCCCTTGGCTGGCTCTCAACGGAGCCAAAGACACCCAGGTGCTCCCCGCAAACCTGGAGACGATAAAAACATTGAATCCCATAACCGATACCAAGCTCCTCGATGGTCACAACCACCTGTTCCAGACTTGTACTACAGGATTGCCCGATGAATACCCGTCAGCAGGGCAATCGCCATCGCCCGAAACACTCGCAATCATTCTCCAATGGCTCAACACCACCATAAATTAAACTAATCGCCACACATTCCACAATCCAATGCCATTTTTGGCTCGCAATGCGACCCTCCATCGCCAAAAATTTAGTAATTTTGCAAGACACTTATGAGGGACAGGGGATAATCCGACATAACGATAATGACGAAACGGGATTCCACGCCGCCAAGCCACAACCGAAAACAAACTATAACTATACCACCTGATGGAACTTTTTGAACGCCTGACCCGCCGCGCCAAGGAAAATCCCCGACGCATAGTGCTTCCCGAAGGAGCCGAGACCCGCAACATAACTGCCGCCGACCACATCCTGGCCGACGGACTCGCCGAAATAATACTGCTCGGCAACATTGCCGAAATAAAGGCAAAGGCAGCTGAACTGAATCTCACCCACATTGACCGCGCCACCATTCTTGACCCCACCGACGAAAAGAACATCGACCGCTATGCCCCGCTGTTCTTTGAACTCCGCAAGAAAAAGGGGATTTCGATGGACGAAGCCCGCCGCTTCACGGCAAACGAACTTTATTTCGGATGCCTCATGGTGAAAGCCGGAGATGCCGATGGAATGGTATCCGGGGCAATACACACCACAGGCGATGTGCTGCGCGCAGCATTCCAGGTGATAAAGACAGAACCTGGGATCGACACCGTTTCAGGTGCATTCCTGATGCTTCTGCCTGAAAACTCCCCTTACGGCTCCAACGGGCTCATGGTATTTGCCGACTGTGCCGTGGTACCCGACCCCGATGCGCGCCAGCTGGCACAGATAGCAGTTTGCTCCGCCCGCACCGCCCATGAGGTAGCAGGCATAGAGCCGCGCGTCGCCATCCTCTCGTTCTCAACAAAAGGAAGCGCGAAACATGAACGCGTCGACAAGGTGATAGAGGCTACAAAGATAGCCCATGAAATGGCACCTGACCTCCATCTAGACGGCGAGCTGCAGACCGATGCCGCAATCGTACCCGTAGTGGCATCGCTCAAAGCTCCGCAATCCGACATCGCCGGTAAAGCCAACGTGCTGGTATTCCCGTCGCTCGAAGTCGGTAACATAGCCTACAAACTGGTGCAGCGTCTGGCCGGAGTTGAAGCGGTCGGCCCGCTCCTGCAAGGACTTGCAGCACCTGTCAGCGACCTGTCGCGCGGATGCGTCGCTGATGACATATACAAGACCATCATAATGACCGCCAACCAGGCAATCCACGATTAAACAACCGTAAACAAAGCATATACATCATCATGAAAATACTTGTTCTGAACTGCGGAAGCAGCTCCGTGAAATATAAGCTTATCGACACAACCGCCAATGAAGTGCTCGCCGAGGGCGGCGTGGAAAAAATCGGATTGCACGACGGTTTCCTCAAATACAAACTCTCCGACGGTTCAAAAGCCATAAAGGAACTCGGCCTTGCAGACCACAAGGGAGCCGTAAAGGCCGTGCTCGACATTCTCACTGACCCCGAACTCGGGTGCATCAAATCCTATGACGAGATTGATGCCGTTGGTCACCGTGTGGTTCACGGTGCAGAGAAGTTCAGCAAGAGCGTGCTCCTTACCGATGAGGTAATCAAGCAGGTGAAGGACTGCTATGACCTCGCGCCACTTCACAACCCTGCCAACGTAACCGGCATCGAGGCCGTGGAGGAAATCCTCCCCGGAATCAAGCAGGTGGGCGTGTTCGATACCGCATTCCACCAGACAATGCCGGCGAAATCATTTATGTATGCCCTCCCCTACCGCTTCTATAAGGAAGACGGCGTGCGCCGCTACGGTTTCCACGGCACAAGCCACCGCTATGTGTCGTCGCGCGTATGCGAAATCCTCGGGGTGGATATCAACACACAGAAAATCATCACATGCCATGTGGGCAACGGCGGCTCGATAACCGCAGTGCTCAATGGCAAAAGCGTGGACACCTCCATGGGGCTCACTCCGACCGAGGGACTTATGATGGGAACACGTGTGGGAGATGTTGACCCCGGTGCCCTTACGTTCCTCATGAAAAAGCACAATCTTTCTGTTGATGAACTCCAGAAAATCATCAACAAGGAGAGCGGCGTGATGGGTGTGACCGAAATGTCGAGCGACATGCGCGAAATAGAATCAGCCGACAAAAACGGCGATGAACGCGCCCACCTCGCCCTGGAGATGTATGAACAGCGTATAACCAAATACATCGGCGCTTACGCAGCAGAGATGGGTGGAGCCGACATAATCGTGTTCACCGGAGGTGTAGGCGAAAACCAGACCGGCGTGCGTGCCAATGTGTGCGCGCCACTCGGTTTCATGGGTGTGGAACTCGACACAGAGGTAAATGCCCGTACCCGTGGCACAGAAACCATAATCTCCACTCCCGAGTCGAAAGTAAAGGTTGTGGTCGTTCCCACCGACGAAGAACTCATGATTGCCCGCGACACCGAAGCCATCGTCAGCGGCAAATAAACATCTGAAAAACCGCTATGCTCGATTACATAACCTGGACTGCCAACCCGATTCTCTTTGACCACGGAGTTACAATCCGATGGTACGGAGTGATGTTCATTATCGGCTTTTTCATAGGCTACAAAATAATGGAACGCATTTTCCGCCATGAAGGAGCCTATGAGAAATGGATTGGCACATTACTGGTCTATCTCGTAGTGTCGACCATCATAGGAGCACGTCTCGGCCATGTGTTCTTTTATGCCTGGGACTACTATTCACAGCATCCAATTGAGATTCTCTACACATGGGAAGGCGGCCTTGCAAGCCACGGAGCCACCATCGGGATTTTCGTTGCTATGGTGCTCTTCTCCATCTTCGTGACAAAGAAAAGCCCGTTGTGGATTCTCGACCGCCTTGTCATTCCGATAGCCCTGGTGGGAGCACTGGTGCGCTTCGGCAACCTGATGAATCATGAGATATACGGACACCCCACCGATATGCCCTGGGGATTCCGTTTCGTTGTGAACCTGCACGGATGGATGAATGGAGCCGCCCCGGCCTATTCCCTGCCGTCGCACCCCACGCAAATTTATGAATCGCTCTGCTACCTTGCTCTTTTCGGACTGCTGTGGTGGATGTACTGGAAGCGGGATGCCGAAAAACGCCCAGGCTTGCTGTTCGGCATATTCTTCGTTGTGCTGTTCGCCGCACGGTTCCTGATTGAATTCGTGAAAAATCCACAGGAAGATTTTGAAATCGGAATGGTTCTCAACATGGGGCAATGGCTGTCAATTCCTTTCATAGTAGCAGGATTATGCCTTATTATCTATTCAATGACGCGACCGCCGGTCAAACTGAATTTCCCGAACAAATTCGCCGAACAAATAGACGAGGAAAAGAAGCAGACTAATGCGGCCAAACCGCCAAAAACGCAGTGACAGATGATTGCACTAAGCTTCGATATTGAAGAGTTTGATCTGCCCCTCGAGCACGGAATCCAATTCCCGTTCGAGAGGCAGATTGCCGTCTCGGCCGAAGGAGCCGGACGCATACTCGATGTACTGGAAAAACATGGAATAAAAGCAACATTCTTTTCCACATTGAATTTTGCCAATCACGCCGCTGGCGTGATTAACCGCCTGTTAACAGGCGGTCATGAACTCGCCAGCCATGGAATCCGCCACACCGAGTTTGCAATTTCCGACCTCAAGGAATCACGTATGCGGCTAAGCGAAATCGCAGGCAAACCGATAATAGGCTATCGGATGCCGCGAATGATGAAGCTCCCTGAAAAAGCGATAGCCGAGGCAGGTTACCTCTACGACTCCTCTCTCAACCCAACCTTTATCCCCGGCCGCTACATGAACCTTCGCACACCCCGGTACCCGTTCATGAAGGACGGGGTGCTGCAAATACCCACATCCGTCACACCTTGGGTGCGTTTCCCCATGTTCTGGCTGTCGGCCCACTTGCTTCCCCCTTCTCTCTATCGTGCCCTCGCGGCACGCACCTTGCGGCACGACGGCTCCTTCACCACCTACTTCCACCCATGGGAATTCTACGACCTAAACAGCATCTCCGACTGCAAGCTGCCCTACATGATAAGGCTCCATTCAGGCATTGGAATGCAACAACGGCTCGACCGCATGATTGAAACATTCAAAAAACAAGGCGAAACATTCGTCACCTACACCGATATCTATAACCTGCACCGGGAAAAGCACCTCCACTGATGAAAAAAATAACAATTCTCCTCCCTGCCTACAACGAGGCATCTTCAATCGGCCTCCTGCAAGTTAAAATGTTGCAGGTCGCAGCCATGAATCCAGGATATGACTGGGAATTCCTCATTGTCAACGACGGCAGCACAGACAACACACTGCAAAAGATAAAAGAGCTGCACAACACCGACCGCCGTTTCAGCTACCTCGACCTGTCGCGCAACTACGGAAAGGAAATCGCAATGATGGCTGGATTCGACTACGCCACAGGCGATGCCGTGATAATCATGGACAGCGACATGCAGCATCCCATAAGTTCAATCCCGGAGATGATAAAATATTGGGAAGAAGGCTACCAGGATGTCTATGCACAACGCAAATCATCGAAAGAATCATGGTTCAAGCGGAAAACGTCACAGCTCTATTACAACCTGCTGCAGAACTCCACCCGCATCCCGATTCAAAAGAACACGGGCGATTTCCGGCTCCTCGACCGCGTATGCATCAACGCGTTGCGCAACATGCGCGAAACACAACGCAACACCAAAGGGATGTATTGCTGGATTGGATTCCGTAAAAAAGGGATAGAATATGAACAGCTCGAACGCGCCAACGGCACAACCAAATGGCATTTCTGGAGCCTTGTGAACCTGGCTCTCGACGGCCTTACAGCCTACACCACTTCCCCACTCCGCATCGCATCCATACTTGGAATCCTCTGCTCCCTGATTGGTTTCATCTATCTGGTGTACATTCTCATCAACACCTTGCTGCATGGCGACCCTGTAGCCGGTTACCCTACAATAATGGTGACCATACTCTTCATCGGAGGCGTGCAGCTTCTTTCGCTCGGCATAATCGGGGAATACCTCGGCAGAGTGTTCAATGAAAGCAAACACCGCCCGCCTTATTTCGTAAACACTTACAATGACACACAAATAGGAGAATCACTAAAATAATGCAACCATGACAAACACACTCCGAAACACACATAAAAGGATAACCGATTTCTTCAGCCTGCCATTCTTCTCCGACTACCGTACCATCGCGGCTTTATGGACATTGCTTGCCGTCATAGCGGCCATAACAAAAGGAGGCCTCGACGGAGAAAAAATGAATAACTTTCAGATATACCGTCAGGTGTTCTGGCATCTCATAGACCTGAAATCGCTATATGCCTATTACCCCGAAGAATACCACGACCACAATCTTTACGGGCCTTTCTTCTCCATAATTATAGCACCGTTCGCGGCGATGCCGAAATTCATCGGCATCCTCACATGGCTGCTCGCCCTCGGCGCCACCCTGTATGCCGCAATCATGAAACTGCCCCTTGCAAAAGGTGCCAGGATATTCATCTATTGGTATGTGTCCAACGAAGTTCTCGGAGCCATGTTCATGGGGCAGTTCAACATAGTCATAGCAGCAGTGGTCGTCGGCGCCTATGCAGCATTGCGCCGTGACAAGATTTGTCTCGCAGCCTTTCTCATCATGCTCGGCACAATGACCAAACTCTACGGCATCCTCGGCCTCGCATTCTTCTTTTTCACACCCAAGAAAATGAAGTTCATAATGTGGCTGCTTATTTGGGGAGCCATAATGTTCGTATTGCCGATGTTTATCAGTTCATCGGAATATGTACTCGAGCAATACTCCGAATGGTATTCCACAATCATCGACAAAAACGACATCAACGTCGCTGTAGGATTCAACACCCAATCGAACTACTATCAGAACATTTCCGTGCTCGGTATGACCCACCGAATCACACAGATGGCATTCAGCGACATCTACATTCTCCTCCCTGCGATGCTACTGTTCCTGCTCCCCTATCTACGCACAAGCCAGTATGCCAACCACGGATTCCAATGGGGCATCGTGGCATCCGTTCTGATGTGTATAATCCTTTTCAGCACAGGGAGTGAGTCCAGTGGCTACATAATCGCAATACTCGGCGTAGCCCTGTGGTATGTCACATCACCCTGGGAACGAAGTAAATGGGATATAGCCCTGCTGATTTTCGCCCTCGTGCTCGGAAGCTTCGGCACCAGCGACCTCGTGCCACGCTTTATCCAGCGCTCTCTCATCCGTCCCTATTCCCTGAAAGCCCTTCCCATCCTTCTGGTATGGCTGAAACTCATATGGGAACTCTGCACCCGCAATTACTTGCCGCAGTCTTCAACACAACAGTTAAATAATCATAAATAGAAGTCCAACGTAAACAAATATCCACGCGAATCCATTACCTTTGCACAATTATATGCCACAAAGGCTATCAATACATGGGGATGACCGGTTTTGACAGCGCGTAGAGGTGGTGTGTAAGCATGCAGAGCAATGATGGCTACGCTCTATAATCAGTGACATCACAATTTTAAATGGCGAAAATAACTACGCTCTTGCTGCCTAACCGAAGTACAGTAGGTTACGCTTAATCTCCGCAACAGTTGCAGAGACAAGACATCGCCCGATTGTCCTTTTCCCGAGACCAATCGACAAGGCGATGCAGATAAATCGGGAATGGGAAGCCAAGTGCCGCGCGCGGCTTCCGAGATTTTAGCGGCTAAGGACGACGTTGGTGGTTTCGGGCCTGCGGCGTTTCGAAAACCAAGCTGAAACTAAGCATGTAGAAAGCACATTAGTTCCGTGTTTGGACGAGGGTTCAAGTCCCTCCATCTCCACTTGCGATACCCGTCCAAAATCGGAAAGTATCAGACAAACCTCAGACTGTCAAGCAGTTCTGAGGTTTTTTAATGTCTAATCCTTTCCGGTTCAGGACGGAAATAAGACTGAAATCAGACCTCTCCAGACATAGTTTTGGCACTAACGTGGCACTAAGATTTTGCAATACCCGTTTAGTGCCAAAATAGTGCCAAATACGCTTTCAATCATTTATTATTCAAATAGTTAATCCGACACAACTCAGACAAAACTCGGAAAATAGGCGACATTTTAAGACTCCGTAAACAGTATGTTAAAGCGTATGTCCGACACAGTTTCCGATTTTTTGACCTAAACAGCCGAAATAATGGTTTGATAAAGGTTGTCTGATTTACGTCCGCCATGTTAAAAATCCGCTAAGTCGTTGATTTGTCTATAGTTTGACTTCATTTCGTCCAATCCATCTTTAAGTTCAACTCGTTAACATTGCAGCCGTTGACAAAATAGCTCAATGGTAACACTAAATCCAACGTAAAGATGAAAAAAAACACATTCAAAGTGGCGTTCATCATTCGTCGAAACCAAGTGAACAAAGAAGGCAAGTGCGCCATAATGATTCGCATAACCGTTGACGGCGAATATGAACGTATCAATTCCACTCTCACTATAGAGCCGGAACTATGGGATGCCACGGCATCAAAGGCAATCGGCAGGTCTTCAAAAATAGCCGAGTTCAATAAGCGAATTGCGGATATTCATCATGTCCTCAAAGAACACTACTATGACATTCTCAATCGTCACGGTTATGTGACAGCCGAGATGGTTAAGAACGCCTTTACAGGTGTCACAGCCAAAGAAGAGTCGCTCGTACCGTTGTATCTCCAGCATCTGGAAGATACCAAGAAACTCGTCGGGTTGAGCAAAGCTGATCCTACCTATAAAAAATACGAGCGAATGTATCGCCGTGTGGTGGAGTTCATGAAGAAGAAATACAACATCACTGACATTCCTCTCCGTGAGATCAAGCTCAGTTTCATTACTGACCTTGAATTCTTCCTCCGCACAGAGTATAAATACTCTCAAAACACTACCTACAAGTGCATGAAATTCTTCAAGCAGGTAATCAATAAAGGTATTCGTGCCGGGCTGATATTCGTTGACCCCTTCAACGGATACAAGATAAGCTGTGAGAGAGTTGACAGAGGTTTTCTGTCTGAAGATGAACTTGCCAAGATGATGGCAAAGACATTCGGGTCTAAAAGACTTGAACAAGTACGCGACATCTTCATATTTGCTTGCTTCACGGGATTGGCATACATTGATCTTGCCAATCTTCGTGTTGACAACATCCAAAAGATGTTTGATGGTCGTCTATGGATAGTCACACATCGGCAGAAAACAAACACAAAGGTCACAGTGCCCTTGCTTCCACCGGCACTCAAAATCCTCAACAAGTATGAAGGCCAGTTCCTTGATGGGCAGTTATTGCCCATCATAACCAACCAGAAACTCAACTGCTATCTCAAAGAGATTGCGGAAATATGTGAGATAAATAAGAACCTCACATTTCATCTGGCGCGGCACACTTTCGCAACGACGATGACACTCGGTAAGGGTGTGCCTATCGAGTCGGTCAGCAAGATGTTGGGCCATACCAATATCCAGACGACCCAAATCTACGCCAGAATCACAAACGACAAAATCAGCAAGGACATGGAAAACCTCGCACAAAATCTCGGTTCTCTCAATTTTTAGTTGATATACCGCTAATTCACTGATAAAGTGTCGGCTATATATCAATGGCCGGCACTTTGTCTTTTATTGAAATACTTAACGAAAGTTAAAATATCAGGGTAGTACCTCGGGAACTACCTTATGCACCTTTTGCTGATTTCCGAACTTTGCCAGCGTAACACTAAATCCAAGAAACAATTTATGGAAACAATTACACTGGAAACCCTCTACCAAAGAACGGTCACGCTTGAAGAAACGCTGACCCTGATTCTGGAGCTTCTCACAAAAGAGGAACGAAAGAAAAAAGAGTTGAAGAACGAGTGTGATGAAATATCATCCATTCCGCCTATCCCAAACTCTATCGCCGCAAGACTATTGAAGATGTCAACCAGACAACTGCAACGTGTCCGCCGCAAATACCGGCTCACATGGGAGGAACGCGGACGCGAGGTTTACTATCATCTTGCGCCGATTCTCAAAGCAATAGCCCGTCTTCAATTAAAGTGGAGCGAGGCGGTGCTGGAAGAAATCAAGAAGTCCAACCGTAAAATCCCGACAGTACGATGAACTCCGTAGAATACCGCCAGCTATGCCAGCTGATAAAGTCGATGGAAACTTCATTGTCGGGAAAGATTGACCGCTTTGCGAAAAATATGTTTGACGCTCTCAAAGGGCTCGGCATCATAGACCCGGACAAAGATACCATGTCAACCGCCGAGGTTTGCAGACATTATGGCATTTCCGAAAGGCAACTATATGAGTATCGGGCCAGCGGAGAATTACCGTTTATCAAGACCGGCAACGCCAAAAATTCCAAAATCAAGTACCGCATCATAGATGTGATTGAGTTTTTCGCATTGCGCAACGCATAGACAATCCATACACACAATAATTATCGCGTCGGCAACGGCGCAAGTTTCTAACCCAAAATTCTTTTAATTATGGCACAAGACCAGAATGAAGAAGTGCTGATTGCCCGAAACAACGAAACCGGGCAGGTAGGCGCAGTGACCGGACTCAATGAGGACGGCACACCCAAGATGACCGATGTAAAATCGGCGAAACTCTCCGACCTCGTGAAATTCTCCAAAGGTCAGAATCCGCTGGAGGCGTTTCTCTCCAACTTTATCCGCCAGTGCAAGAACCCCTCAACTTTCGGATTTTTCAAAGTCCCGGCAGACCGCTATGACAGCGTGGGTCAGGCGATGGGCGACTTTATCAAGGATCCCGAAACAAACGCTGAAATTCTCAAAGACTTCAAGGTCGATGTTCCCCAGCAGACGCAGACAAACGTCAAGGAACAGGCTCAGGAGAATAAAGCGACCGAAACTCAAGCACAGAAGCCGGCGGAGGAACAGGCTGCACAGACTGAACAGCCAAAGTATCACGCCATTGACGAAAGCAAAATCGACTGGACGATGCTCAAGGAGAAATGGGGCATAGACCGCGACCAACTTGAAAAGTCGGGTGACCTCCGCGAGATGCTCTATAACCGCAAGTCGCAGATTGTGACCGTCACGCCCAATTTCGGCGGGGAGAAATTCCCGATTGACGCACGACTCTCTTTCAGAACCGATGCCGACGGCAATGTGAAGGTTGTACCCCATTTCATACACCGCGAGCCCAAACTCGACCAAGAGTTTGAGGGGTACAAATTCACAAAGGAAGATAAAGAGGCTCTGAAAACAACCGGCAATCTGGGCAAGGTCGTTGACATTGTTGACAAAGCCACCGGGGAAGTCAAACCATCTTATGTCAGCGTTGACCGTCTTACCAACGAGATTGTGTCGGTGCCCGTAAAGGCCGTGTTCATCAAGGACACCATCGGGCAGACAAAACTGACTATGGCTGAAATAAGCGAACTGAAGAAGGGGAAAGCCCTCCCGCCTAAACAGATTACCGACAAGAACGGCAAGACCTACAATGTGGTGTTACAGGTGTCGGCTGACCGTAAGGGCGTCGAGTTTGTACCCGGCGGCGTGCGACGACAGGAGCAGAACCAGCAGCAAGGCAACAGTCAGGGTCACGGTCAGCAACAGTCCTCGTGGCTGACAAAGGACGGCAACATCAAGCCCATCACAAAATGGGCGGGCGTTCCGATGACCCCGCAACAGCAGGCTGACTACACCGCCGGCAAGGTTGTCGAAATGACAGATATGGTTGACAAGCAGGGGCAGAAATGCACCGTCTATCTCCAGTTCAATCCCGAAAAGCAGCGTCCGACAACATCACTCAACGACCCTCGCGTCAAGGTCGCTGAAGAGTCAAAGACACAGAAGGCGGTCAACAATGACGGGCTGACGAATGAGACTACCAAGCATGTGGCCGAACCGCTCCAGAAATACCAGACCGCGCCGAAAGATGAAAATCAGGCAAAACAGCAGCGCAAGCCCAAAGGCCCCAAACTGTAGCCAAAATCCGCTGAAATGATATAAGGGAGGTCCGGAACTCCCGATGTCGTTACCGCAAAAACCACTATCTCCAAAATAATCCACCCGATAAAATTCATAAATATGAAACAGAAAAATCTTATAACAGTCGTGACCGACCACGAACTCACGGCTGACACCATTGCCAGAGCTATCTGCGCAAACGAAAAACACGAAGGCTACTACCTCGGCAACGGCTATGCCGTGACATGGACAAACGGCGGGGTCATCGAGGCAACCTTCTCCCCTTCGGAGAATTTCGTGCTCTCCACGACAATGAACAGCAGACAGGTGTATGCCCACAACTTCAAGTTCGCCATGCGCGACTATGATGAGCTGGTCGGCTACAAGAAAACCGAACAGGACAGAAGGCAGCTCGCCACAATCAAGGCTCTCTGGAAAATGAGCCACACGGTCGTCAACGCAATGTCGCCTGAGAGATATGGAGATTTCGACTTCCTCAACCTCTACTATTTCATCGCCGTTCCGGTGGCAGTGCGCAGGGCATGGCTCCCCATTCTCACAAAGGGGGCAATCCGTCACGGAGTGATCCACGGACCGCAGAACCGCAGGGAATACGAGGAT
Source organism: Muribaculaceae bacterium (assembly GCA_013316535.1). Lineage (GTDB taxonomy): Bacteria > Bacteroidota > Bacteroidia > Bacteroidales > Muribaculaceae > UBA7173. The sequence continues at coordinate 18,884 of WSMN01000026.1, forward strand.
TGGCTCGACAATGAGATTTACAACCGTCTGGTGGAGAAGTCACAGGAGGACACGGAACTCAAAGGTGCTTATATCATGGAGGAAATGCCCGTGGAGGTGGCAGCTGCCCAAGCTGAAAGCATCGGTATTGAACCGCCCGAAGCAGGTGCTGTTCTCACGATGGACAAAAATGCCATGCGCATAACAGACAGCCAGCCGCTTCTCAATATGCCGCTGATGCTCCTTAAAGCGGCGGTTGAACTGGACTTCGACCACATAAAGACAATGCAGACCGCTTACGCCCTGTACGCGAAGAAACTTATCTCCTATCCGTTCACGGTGCAGAACACCATTCCTTTCGGCGTGTGGAAACTGATGCTCCGCAACAAGAAAAATCTTCGCTACAACAGCAAGTGGGGCAAGGAGGCCAGACGGATCCGTATGTCGCGCCGCCACAACTTCAAGATGGGAGAAAACGTATATAATGGCTTCGGCGTCATAACCACAGGACTCCACCCCACCGACCTCAGCCGCGATGAGGAAAAACTCTACAACCTGATTGTGAAAAGCGTGATTGACGCTTTCGCATAACCGACACACAAGCTCTGAACCGCTTGATCCATACACAAATTAACACCAATTATCCCGCCCGATTCCGATTTATTTGTTAACTTTGCACTCAATTCAACGTCATAATGTTTTTGTTTCAAATTTATGACTTGGATTTAGTGGTTGGACATCGGGAGGGATACCCGGTGTCCTTTTCTTATATCCCATTGAAAGACACATAGGACGCCGGCAAACCACTATTCCAAGAACCCGATGAAACAAGATGTTGAATTACGGGAGATGGACGGCTACCGCGTCTATCTTCTGGGTCATCTGCGTGACCATTATTTTCCCCAATACACCAATAAGAAATTTGTGGATGCCCGTGTTGACGAGGCATACGACACGTTTGTAACCCTGCGCCTTGAAGGTCATGACCCGGTTATCGCACAGGAAATGGCGATGCGCACACTCCTTGACGGACTGTATGTGTCCCGCTATGACATTATTTACAGCGTCATAGAGGAAAGCCTGTGGACACGGCTCCCTGAAGAATACTGGCCCGATTTCGCCGTGCATCTGCTTACAAAGAAAAGCGTGCATGACATTCTTGACCGCTATGAGGTCAACGGCGATTTCCTTGACCGCGAAACACACCAGCCGATGCTGACCGAACTGTTGGGAGAAATATCCGAAATACTTGACGGCTATGAGTTATAACCGGCTCCAGACCATGCGCGATAACATCAATGCTATAAGGCTCGCCTTGCGCCTTGATGTTGAACATCGCAACGCGGAAAATGCCCTCGAAAGGGAGATACTGCGCAAGTATGCCGGGTTCGGTGGTCTGAAATGTATCTTGCAGGACGCCAACGAACTTGCCGATGCCGCCAAGTGGAGCAAGAGCGACATTGAGCTGTTTGCGCCTACGGTTGAACTGCGCCGCCTTATCCACGACTATTCAAAGGACGACCGGGAGTTTGCCGCATACATGGACTCTCTGAAAGCGTCCGTGCTTACGGCTTTCTATACTCCTGCGCCTATCATTGATGCGCTTGCCACTTCATTGCGTGAAAGAGGTGTGAAGATTAAAAAGTTCCTTGAACCGTCTGCCGGGCAAGGTGCTTTCATCGACTCCTTCTATGTTGTATTCCAAAATTCTCGTTGAGATTTAGAAAAGATTAACGTTAAAAATCAATTGCTTATATTTCTGTGCCAATTGTGTAGGCACAAAAGAGTCATGATCGAGGCCTCTGCCCCAATCAAATAACCGGCAATCGGTTAGAGCCCGAAATGCCTTGTAGTTAAAAAAGTCCTATCAGGCAAACTTCTATCAGTCACGCCCCATCGGGCTGACAGTT
>WSMN01000027.1 GCA_013316535.1 Muribaculaceae bacterium
CTTCACCCTCTCCGTGCCCAGCTCCGTAAGCAAACTCAAGGTTTCCTACGTCGGCATGATTACCAAGACCGTCGATGCAGGCCAGAACATCCGCATCGAGCTCGACAACTCCGAGAACAACCTCGACGAAGTCATGGTCGTTGCCTACGGTACCGCAAAGAAATCGGCATTCACCGGTTCTGCAACCGTAATCGACAACGCTGCGATTGAAAAAACGCAAGTAACCAACGTGCTCAACGCCCTCTCCGGCAAGGTGACAGGTATGCAGATGAGTAACGCTTCAGGTGCCCCCGGTGCATCCACCCCAAGCATGGCGATCCGCGGCTTCTCATCGGTCAATGCAGGCAATTCACCCCTTATCATCCTCGACGGCACACCTTTCACCGGCGACATGAACACCATCAACACCAACGACGTTGAATCGATGACCGTCCTCAAGGATGCCGCATCGACCGCTCTTTACGGTGCCCGTGGTGCCAACGGTGTGATCATGATCACCACCAAACGTGCCAAGCTCGGCGAAGCCAAAATAACCGTAGATGCAAAATGGGGTTCAAACGGCCGTGCGCAGCAGGACTATGACTACATCAAAAATCCGGCGCAGTACTACGAAACCTATTATAGCGCACTGAACAACTATGCACGTATGCCAGAAAGCCAAAAGGGTCTCGGCATGAACCCGCAGGCGGCATATATCTGGGCAAACCAAAGCATGTTCGAAGGGGGTTCATCCCTTGGCTATAACGTGTACACCGTGCCCCAGGGGCAGATGCTCGTTGGCTCCAACGGCAAGCTCAATCCGGCTGCCACACTCGGACGCGCCGTAAACTACAAGGGTGCCGACTATTTCCTGTCTCCCGACAACTGGATGGACGAGACCTATAAACACAGCCTCCGTCAGGAATACAACGTCAGCGTAACCCAGGGTAACGAGAAGAGCAACTTCTTCGCTTCCGTAGGCTACCTCAGCAACGAAGGTATCGTTATCGCCAAATCCGACTTCAAACGTTTTTCTGCCCGTTTGGCCGCAGATGTACAGGCCAAGCCTTGGCTCAAAGTCGGTGCGAACGTAAACTACTCGCACATTGACATGAACTCGATGGACAACGAAGGTGAATCCGCCTCAACAGGCAACATCTTCGCAGCCGCCAATCAGATTGCTCCTATCTACCCACTCTACGTGCGCAACGGTGCAGGCCAGATTATGACAGACGCAGTGGGCAACACCATGTACGACTACGGTAACGGTATGAACGCCGGCCTTACACGTCCCATTTTCGGCGACTCCAACGCCGTGGGCGATGCCATCCTCAACAAATACAACTCCGAAGGCAACGTATTGATGGGAAATGTATTCGCCGAGATCCGCTTCCTCAAGAACTTCAAGTTCACCAGCAACAACAGCATGAACCTTCAGGAAGTACGCGGCACACAAGTCCTCAACCCTTATTACGGACAATATGCTGACCAAAACGGTATCGTCTATAAGTCGCATACCCGCAACATGGACTACACCTACCAGCAATTGCTCAACTACACCAACACCTTTGCCGGCAAGCACAATGTCGACATCATGGCGGGCCACGAGTACTACAAGACAACGAGCTACTATCTGAACGGAACCAAGAGCAACCTCTTCAACCCAAGCAATGACGAGCTGAACGGCGCCATCATCAACCAGTCATCCGGCTCCTACACCACGGAGTACAACAATGAAGGTTGGATTTTCCGCGGCATGTATGACTACGACGGCAAATACTTCGGACAGGCGTCTTTCCGTCACGATGCATCTTCCCGTTTCCACCCCGACCATCGCTGGGGTAACTTCTGGAGCATCGGCGGTGCATGGATTCTGACCAAGGAAGCCTTCATGGAGGACCTCACCTGGATTGACTTCCTCAAAGTGAAAGTAGCCTACGGTGACCAAGGTAACGACAACATCGGTTCCTACCGATACACCAACACCTATGTAATCGAGAACGCGGGCGGCCATCCCGGAGTTGTAGGCGACACAATGGGTAACCCCGACATCTCATGGGAAAAGAACGGCAACTTCAGCACAGGTCTTGAGTTCGCATTCCTTAACAGCCGCATCAGCGGTGCATTCGAAGGATTCTACCGCACAACCAAGGACATGCTCATGCTGTTCCCCCTCCCCACTTCGTTCGGTTTCCAAAGCTATGTGGCCAATATCGGCAACATGATGAACGGTGGTGTCAGCCTCGAGCTTTCCGGCACACCCGTCAAGACACGTGACCTAACCTGGACAATCAATGCCAATATCACATGGCAGAAAAACCGTATCACATCTCTTCCGACCGAACGTAAGAAAGATTATGCTTACGTAATCGATGACAACGGGAACACAACCCGTAAGGTATATGGCTATTCCTCCGGCAATATTTTCTACGGCGAGGGAGAATCCATGTACAGCTACTACACAAAAAAATACGCAGGCGTAGACAAGGAAACCGGTCTTCCCCTCTACTACAAAAACATCCTTGGCGAGGATAACAAACCCACCGGAGAAACCGAGCTGACCACCGTATATTCCGAGGCAAGCGATTATATCGTGGGCGTATGTCCGGCCAATGTGTTCGGCGGATTCAGCACCCAGCTCCAGTATCGCGACTTCGACCTCTCCGTGGCATTCAACTACCAGATTGGAGGTAAGGTTTATGACAGCGGTTACGCATCGCTCATGGGAGCTCCATCATCCACCAGCAAGGGTTCCAACATCCATGCCGACGCACTCAAGGCCTGGACCCCGGAGAACGCCGACAGCGATACACCACGCTTCTTCTATGGCGACCAGTATGCAGCTTCCAGCTCATCACGCTTCCTGACCGATGCAAGCTATCTTTCGCTTGAGAACATAAACGTCGGCTACACCCTCCCCGCCAAGCTCACCCGCAAGGCTTTCATTGAGAAAGTTCGCGTTTACCTGGCTTGCGACAATGTTTGGGTATGGTCAAAACGACAGGGTCTTGACCCCCGTCAATCGTTCACGAGCAATTTCTCCGGCGGGGAAGACATATCTTCGTTCTATTCCGGCATCCGCACCATTTCCGGCGGTCTAACCGTAACATTCTAACAAATTCGCTCTCACAATGAAAAATAGATATAAATCACTTGTCGGACTGGCTCTGACCGCCCCCCTGCTCATGACCACGGGGTGCATCGAGGAAACATTCCCCAACAATGCAGTCACCCAGGAACAGCTTGGAAATTCCAGCAAAGCCACGGAAGCGTTAGTGTGGGGTATGGCCTCGAACATGAACACATATTTCACACTCGGTTCCATAAACAACCGTCACTTCGACTTCGGCAACCCGGCACTCATCCATGCCCGCGATGTGATGACGGAGGATATGTCCGTGCTCTATGGCGGAGGCTACGACTGGTTCTCCTCTTGGAGTGCACTGACCGTGTCAATGGACCCTCTCTACACCGTACCTCCTTTCATGTGGAATTTCTACTACACCCAGGTTCTGGCATGCAACAACTGCATCGGAGCAGTGGACAAGAACACAACCGATGCCAACATGCTTAATTATCTCGGCACCGGATATGCGTTCCGTGCAGCCACTTACCTTGACCTGGCACGTACCTTTGAGTTCCTGCCTAACGCCAACACCACCCCTACCAATGGTGTGACCGGGCTTACGGTGCCCATCGTGACCGAAGAAACAACCGAGGAACAAGCGCGCAACAATCCCCGCGCCCCGCACAACGAGATGGTGGCTTTCATCAAGAGCGACCTTGAAAAAGCCATCGAATGTTTCCGCGGAAGCGGTGCCGCACGCATGGGCAAAACCCTCCCCGACCTCGCCGTTGCTTACGGACTTATGGCACGTCTCTATCTGTGGGACGCTTCTTACTGCGACCCCGACTACAACACTGCCAGCGACATCCATGCCGGTGACAGCCAAGGCAAGTCGGCCGACCTCTACAAAGAAGCCGCACGCTATGCCGACCTGGCCATCTCCACTTCCAAAGCGACTCCGCTCACACGCCAGGAATGGGCCAACACGGTTTCCGGCTTCAACGACCCGGGTGTTTCATCATGGATGTGGGCACAGCAATATGTGGCAGAAGACGGTGCAATCAAAAGCGGCATCATCAACTGGGCTTCTTTCGTGATTAACGAACAGACGTTCGGTTACACCTCGGCAGGAGCATGGGTGATGATCGGCACAAGCCTTTACGACCAGATTTCTGACCGCGACTTCCGCAAGCTTTCCTGGATAGCCCCCGAAGGCGCACCCCTGTCAGGACAAGAACCGGTACTTAATGCCGAGTTTGCAGCCGAGAACCTCGAAGCATACTACTCCATCAAGTTCCGTCCCGGTTCCGGCAACATGGATGACCCCAAGGTCGGTGCAGCCGTAGGCATTCCCCTGATGCGTGTAGAGGAAATGTACATGATCCAGGCAGAAGCCCTCGAGCACGTTTCCCCGGGACAAGGCCTCGCAAAACTACAGGATTTCATGAAAACATACCGTTATGGCTCCTACCGCCCTGTCAAGAGTGACAACATTGAAGAGATAATCCTCCAGAAGCGTATCGAGCTTTGGGGTGAAGGACACACCTTCTTCGATGTGAAACGCCTCAACATGTCGGTTACCCGTGCTTACGACGGTTCCAATTTCGAATACGGCCGTAACACCTATAACACCCAAGGTCGTCCTTATTGGATGAACCTCGTGATTCCCGATCAGGAAACACGCAATAACGAACAGATCCTCGGCAAGAACAATCCTTCGATCGTTGATGTCATGACCCCTGTTCCGAACCAATAATTGCAACCATAATAAAATCAGATTACAATGAAACTAAATAAAATCTTATCGGCACTCATGGGCGGGGCACTCCTTTTCGGAGCGGCAGCCTGCACCGATGAGGTCAAATATGATTCTGCAGAAAATGTGGCAGGAGAGGGTGTCTACCTTGGTGCCGACCTCGACACACCGGTCAACATCACCCAGGATGCTACAGAGGTTACTGTGCCGGTGTTCCGCAGCAATGCCCAGGGAACTTTCACCGCCCATCTGGAAAGCACAATCGTAGATGCAAGCGGAGCGTCAGCTACCGGAATCTTTTCAGTGCCTTCGCAGGTGACATTTGCCGACGGCGCACTTGAAGCACCCCTCAAAATCGGAGTTGATTTCGCCAAGGTTGTAGCACTTGAAGAATATGTGCTCACACTCAAAGTGAAAGGTGACGGAGTGACACCCTACGGGTTGTCGGAACGCGACTATATCCTCGCCTACGCTCCATGGGATGACTACAAACGCTACGGCGGCCTGGACGAATTCGCAACCGTAACTCTTTCGGCGTTCGGCATGAGCGATGTGGAAGTTGCTGTATACAGATCCAAGTCACTCGTATCCGACCAGGAACGTTACCAGTTCGGTGACTACGACTGCCCCGACCTGAACGAAAACGAAAACGACTGGACAAGTTATGTCAACGGCTACAATTTCACCGTGATGCGTGAAGCACAGCCCGCAACGCCCAACACGCCCGACCTTTATTTCTGCACCCTGCAGCCTGTCGCTACAGGTGACACCGAAAGCTTCGGCGAGATGGTTATGATTACCGACTCGTATACTTACGTAAAACAGATTAACCCCTCGGCATTGCCTTCCGGTTCTTCACCCGAAAATTTCCGCAGGATGTCGACGTTTGATGCAGAAACAGGTCTGTTCTCGATAAATTGCATATACTACACTTCTGGAGGTATTGTAACGCAAGCCGACGAGTATATGCAACTTCCCGGATTCAAAAATTATGGCATAACATTCACTTATTCCGGCAACCATGTCGACATAAAAGGGAACGAATCAGCCATAATCGAAGCCTACCGCACAGACGACGTAGCTTCCTACACTTACAATCTGCTTGCAGGGGCACTGAACGATGACCAGATTGAAGCCGCCATAAACGACCTCAAGAACAGCACCGACACAGAAATAATCTATGACCAGCAGACAAACCTCTCGTTCAAACTCTCGGAAGAAGGAGCCTACACACTTGTCGCTGTCGGATATGACGATGCAAGCCAAGCTGTTTGCGAACAGGCATACACCTTCAATTATAAGTCGGTGCAGAAAGAATCTGAATGGGAATCACTCGGTTATTGCCAGTATACTGACGGATTCATGTATGGATTCGGTCTCGTACTCCAAGGCGACGACACTCCCATCGGAGGTGAGACATGGCCTGTGGAAGTTCAGCAGCACAAGACCATCAAAGGCCGTTACCGCCTGGTGAACCCCTATTACTCTTGGCCCATAAATGTTGCAGCTGACCATGCATGGTCACTCCCCGGCGACTACTACATCATATTCAACACCGCCAATCCCAAACAGGTTTACATTGAGGAATCGGAAATCGGCATGGAACTCAAAGGCCTTAACTGGGGGCCCCTCTCAATCAGTTCGCTCCCATTCCAGGCAATCGGCGAAGGTGTACCCCTTGACAGGATTGAGGCCGCCGGCTTCTTCGGAACGAACGAGGATGGAATCATAACCTTCCCCGGATGGTCGCTCCTGTGTGGACGTACGGTAAATGGCCAATACGGCTGGTACTATGCCGACGGTGACCCCGAGATGGAATTCCCTGGTAGTGCAAATGTACCGGCAGGCACCGGGCTGACAACCATCGACATGTCGGGGCTCTCTCGCTCGGCAGCTCCAGCGAAATCACCGGCAAAGGCCATCAACAACGCACGCGTACAGAGCAACGACGGGGCTCACTTCCATGGCGCACGCCAGTTCCGTGCTACAAAAGTGGACGGCAAGACGCTTCTGCGCTACAATGCTATGAACCCCACATTCACTCTCCGCGTCAAATAATCGCTCATCTATCGCGATAACAACCATTCATAATAGGCGGTGTGTCAAATTCAAAATTTGGCACACCGCCTTGATTTTATCCCGAACAAACATGGAAAGAACTGTATAGAAGAGATTGTCTGATGACACAACGCAAATCCACCTGCCACGAGCAGATGGATTCAGAACAGCTGCAATTCAGTTTCACGAGGCACCATTTATCATTTTTTAATTGCAATCTGACTGAAATGAAAGAACATTTTCGTAACTTTGGCAAAACATATGCGCCACAACAAAGACCGCGCCATAAAAACAATAGTAAACTGAAATCAGTAACATCTCATCTCTTTTAACGGAAGGAACCATCATCATGAAGAGAATCTACACTATCACACTTGCCGCAGTCGGTGCGGCCATGACTTTGTCGGCCCAAAGCAAATTCGACATGCCTGCCGCAATGCTCGTGGACAATGCCCGCCAAAACACCATTGCCAAAGCAAAAAGTCGTGCCGGGATAGAAGTCCGCACACTTGCACCAGAAGTTGACCCTGCCGTAAAAGTTCTCGTTGCAATCATACTCACGGACACCAGCTGCGTAAGCGATATGCAAGCAAAGGGATTCGACCTGGTATCGACGGAAGGCGACGTAATACTCGCCCGGCTTACCCCCTCACAAATGGAAGAAGCTGCAGCTATGGACGGAGTTTTGCAGGTCTCGCTCGGAAATGAGGTCTACCCCATGCTGAAACAAGCACGTGCTGTCACAGGAGTTGATGCAATCCACAACGGCTCTGACGAACTTGACGGACATTCATACACCGGTAACGGCGTTATCGTCGGCATGATGGACACAGGGCTGGACCATAACCACCTGAATTTCCAGGAAGATGACGGTGACCTGCGCATAACCCGAATCTGGGAAATCACCAGCGGGGGAACTACAAACCTATTCGACACTCCCGACAAAATCAGAAACAAACGCACCGACACATCCAACGGCACCCATGCCACACACGTGCTTGGCATTATGGGTGGCAGCTACAACGGTACAGCCAAATATGCAGATTATAACCGCATTGGCCGTCCGTCAATACTCAATGGAAAGAATCCTTACTACGGAGTGGCAAAAGGCTCCGAACTATCGGTGTGCATAGGGACACTCCAGAACAACAATATACAGCTTGCAGCCCAATACCTTTACGACTACGCCAAGCAGCAGAACAAACCCGTGGTCATGAACCTGTCCCTGGGCAACAACCTCGGGTCACATGACGGAACGGACGCAGGAAGCCGTCTGCTTGCCAATCTCGGTAAAGATATGCTCATCTGCATCTCCGCAGGCAACGAAGGCGGCTATCCGCTGTCACTTGAAAAGAAACTCACAGCATCCGACCGCACAGTCAAAACGATTCTTTCAAGCGGTGCCGTAAGAAAAGGCAGCTTGGTCGAGATTTGGGGAGACAACGCCTCGGCAATCAAACTGACATTTGCTGCAGTTAATAAATCAACAGGGGCGATAGTCAAAGAGATATACTCAATATCGTCGAACACGCAAGGGAAACGGACATACGTAGGCGGAAACAGCTACAGCAATTATTCCGACGTAACCGTAAACGCCGACATGAACCGATATTTCGGCAGCGGAGCACTGTTCGGAGGTTCATCCAACATCAGCACTACAAATAACCGCTACACCCTCAACATTCAGATCGAATGCGGAATCCAGGATGCAGAAATTGCCCCGGCACTTATCATAGAAGGTTCGGCAGGAAACACCATCAATGCCTATTGCAACACCACGCTCGGAGGATTCCATAGCCTCGGCCTGAACGGTTACACCGCCGGTAATGCCGCCAACTGCATCAACGGTATGGCCTGTGGTGACAATGTGCTCGTTGTAGGCTCTTATGCCAACCGAATCAAATGGCCTACATTAAGTTCAGGCGAAATTGAATTCAGCGGAAACCAGGTGGAAGGCGACATCAGTGACTTCTCATCATCGGGATGGACATACTCCGGCCGCAAACTGCCTGATGTAGTAGGCCCCGGACAAGGCATGATAGCGTCTTACAGCACACCTTACATGCAAAAACTGCAAGACGGAGAATTGCCACAAGAAGGAGTTTCATTCAACCAGCGTTGTGCCGAAGCCACCAACCCGGTCACCAAAGAGACCAACTACTGGATGGAAATGAGCGGAACATCCATGTCAAGCCCGTTCGTGGCCGGTGTGCTCGCGCTGTGGCTCGAAGCCGACCCCACCCTGACCATGGACCGCGTAAAGGAAATCATCCGCAAGACAGCCGACCACGATGAGTTCACGGCCAAGAACCCCGACAAATGGGGCATGGGCAAAATCAACGCCCTTGCCGGGCTGAAAGAAATACTCGGCACCGGTTCGGTGAACACAGTTGAAGCCGATGACGCGGCCGACAAGATGATCATCGAAGCGCTCGGAGGAAAACGCTACAGCGTATTCGTGGGTGGCACCGACGGATTCACTGTCAACCTCTACAACCTCCAGGGCGCCATAGTGGCAACCGCAGCCACCAATGGCGACACCGCTGAAATAGACGCATCGGCTCTTGCCGACGGCATCTACCTCCTTGAAGCCACCGGCAAGAACCTCCACGCATCGCGCAAATTCGTGGTGAAGTAACCGGACAGGGCATTGGCAGCTGAACGGCTTCAATAGCCGAATAGTTACGCCCCATAATCATGTTGTAAAACATAATTAAAAAAAGCCCGCAAATTGCGGGTTTTTTTGTGGATTTTCTGTAGCTTTGCGACATTAGCAATGGAAATTGCCGCATTAAGCAAGCGCGGCAATGAAACTTGTAATCAATTCCTAAACTCTAAGCAACATGATTATCGGAGTTCCCAAAGAAATCAAAAACAACGAGAACCGCGTGGCGGTAACCCCAGCGGGAGTGCGTGAATTGGTGGCACACGGCCATCGGGTGTATGTGCAGGCAACAGCCGGCAACGGCTCGGGCTTCTCCGACGATGAATACCGCAAAGCCGGGGCTGAAATCCTCCCCGCGATAGAAGATGTCTATGCCATCGCCGAGATGATTGTAAAGGTGAAAGAACCGATTACCCCGGAATACCCCCTCATCCGCAAGAACCAGGTGGTTTTCACCTACTTCCATTTCGCCAGCGACCGAGAGCTGACCGAAGCCATGGTCAAGTCGGGGGCAGTGTGCATAGCCTACGAGACGGTGCGCCTCCCCAACGGCCAGTTGCCGCTGCTCATCCCCATGAGCGAGGTGGCCGGGCGCATGTCGGTGCAGGAAGGATGCCGCTTCCTTGAAAAGCCGCAGGGGGGCCGGGGCGTGCTCCTTGGAGGTGTCCCCGGAGTGAAGCCCGCAAAGGTGCTGATCCTCGGTGCAGGAGTGGTGGGACGAAACGCCGCACTCATGGCAGCCGGCCTGGGTGCCGACGTCACAATCGCCGACATTTCCCTCCCGGTGTTGCGCCATGTCGCCGATGTGATGCCCAAAAACGTGAAGACCATGTTCTCCTCGCGTCATAACATCGAGCAGGAACTCCCCGTCACCGACCTCGTAATCGGCTCCGTCCTCATCCCCGGCGCAAAAGCCCCGCACCTGGTGACACGCGACATGCTCACCCTGATGCGGCCCGGCACTCTGCTCGTCGACGTGGCGATAGACCAGGGAGGATGTTTCGAGACATCACACCCCACCACGCATTCCGAACCAACCTACGTGGTCGACGGCGTGGTGCACTATGCCGTGGCCAACATCCCCGGCGCAGTCCCCTTCACCTCCACTCTCGCCCTTACGAACGCAACCCTCCCCTATGCCCTGCAGCTCGCCGACAAGGGGTGGCGGCAAGCCTGCAAGGACGATGCCCCGCTGCGCGAAGGGGTCAATGTTGTCGACGGCAAGGTGGTCTACCCCGCCGTGGCCGAAGCCTGGGATATGCCGCTCGCTCCGCTTGAACTTTGATGTTTCCCCTATTTTCGCTAATTTTGTAGCCGCAAGCAACATCAATGATGCCGCTTGCGGCTCAATCAATTATAAGACAAAACAGCATCAGAGAGACTGCCTTCAAATCTTTCCAATGATTTTTAGGAAATCCCTTTGAAAATTTTTAGAAAATTCCTGAAACATCATGGCATTGCAATGCGGAATCGTAGGACTTCCCAACGTGGGTAAGTCAACCTTGTTTAACTGCCTGTCCAACGCCAAGGCACAATCGGCAAACTTCCCGTTCTGTACAATCGAACCCAACGTGGGGGTAATCACCGTGCCCGACGAAAGGCTCAACCGCCTCGTGGAAATGTGCGAACCCAAGAGCGTGGTACCCGCGACCGTCGAAATCGTCGACATCGCCGGACTGGTGAAAGGAGCCAGCAAGGGTGAAGGCCTGGGCAACAAATTCCTCGCCAACATCCGCGAGACAGATGCCATCATCCATGTGCTGCGCTGCTTCGACGACGACAACATAACCCACGTCGACGGCTCCATAGACCCTGTGCGCGACAAAGAGATAATCGACTTCGAGCTGCAGCTAAAAGACCTCGAGACCATCGAAAGCCGCATGGCACGCACACAGAAACAGGCACAGACCGGCGGCGACAAAACCGCAAAAATGCAATACGAGGTGCTCTGCCGCTTCAAGGAAGCCCTCGACAAAGGCAAGCCTGCACGCTCCGTAGCGCTTGACACCCCCGACGAGCAGAAATTCGCCCGCGAACTGTTCCTCCTCACCGACAAGCCGGTGCTCTACGTCTGCAACGTCGACGACGCATCGGCCGCCACCGGCAACAAATATGTAGAGGCAGTGCGCCAGGCAATCTCCGAGGAGAATGCACAACTGCTCATCGTGGCCGCACAGACCGAAGCCGACATAGCCGAACTCGACACCTATGAGGAACGCCAGGAATTCCTCAACGAAATCGGATTGCAGGAATCAGGCGTGGCACGCCTTATCCGCTCGGCCTACGCACTGCTCAACCTCCAGACATTCTTCACAGCCGGTGCCGACGAAGTGCGTGCATGGACATTCATGCGCGGAGCTAAAGCCCCGCAGTGTGCCGGGGTGATTCACACCGACTTCGAGAAAGGATTCATCCGTGCCGAGGTCATCAAATATGACGATTACGTGAATCTCGGCGGAGAGCAAGGCGTGAAAGAGGCCGGGAAACTCGGCGTGGAAGGGAAGGAATATGTGGTGCAGGACGGCGACATAATGCACTTCCGCTTCAATGTCTAAAAAAACGCACCCCCGGTGTGATTTTTTCCGGCAAACGCCGTCTAACAATCAGAATGATTTTAAACACAATTTGCGAAACATGAAAATATCAAAAATGGCACTGGCAATAGCCGCCATAGCCGCAACCACGGGACCCGCAATGGCTACCGAACACCTCAAGAGTGTGAATCCCGCCTACATCGACAACTCGATACCCGCAGGCGAAGATTTTTACAACCATGTGAACAAAGGGTGGATGGAAGCCCATCCCCTCACCCCCGAATATGCCCGGTTCGGTATATTCAACATCCTCGCTGACTCTGCCGAAGCCAACGTAAAGGAAATCGTGCTCGGTCTCGGGGCTACAAACCCTGAAAAAGGCACCAACGCCTTCAAGGTGTGGACACTCTATTCCCAGGGAATGGACTCCGTGCGCCGCAACGCCGAAGGAGCCGCCCCCATCATCGACGACCTCAGGAAAATAGAAGCCACCACCCATGAAGGGATGGAGGACCTCATGATGTGGATGCACAAATACTATGCCAACCCCTTCTTCGCCGCCGGCCCCATGGAAGACATGGCCGACAGCAACCGCTATGCAATGTACGTCTCCGGCGGCTCAATGGGCCTGGGCGACCGCGACTACTACCTGCTCGACGACAAGGACAACAAACGCATCCGCGACGCATATAAGAAACTCATCGTCGGACAGATGATGAACGCCGGATACAAGAAAAAAGATGCCGAGCGCATCATGAAGAACGTCCTGAAGGTAGAGACTGCTATTGCCGACTCCGCCCTCACCCGCGAGGAAAGCCGCGACATAGTGGCCATGTACAACCCCCGCACGCTCCAGCAGCTCAAGACCGATTATCCCCACATAAACTGGGACCGCTACTTTGTCGAGACCATGGAAATCGACACCCCGCAGGAATTCATCCTCACAGAACCCAAGGCAATGCGGCAGGCCGACAACCTCATAGCATCCCTGACCGACCGCGAAATCAAGGACTACTATCTTTGGAAATACGTTGCACAGGCAGCACCCTACCTAAGCGACAAATTCACCGACACATCCTTTGAATTCGCCAAAGTAAAGAGCGGCGTGCAGCAGCAGAAACCCCGCTGGAAACGCGCCCTTGCCGTACCCGACAGCTACATGGGCGAGGCCATCGGCCGCCTCTACGTGGAGAAACATTTCCCCGAGACATCCAAGCAAAAGATGCTCGACCTCGTGGGGAACCTGCGCGTAGCCCTCGGCAAGCATATCATCAACCTCCCGTGGATGACCGACGACACCAAGCTAAAAGCCATCGAAAAGCTCAACGCGTTCACCGTTAAAATCGGCTACCCCGACAAATGGAAAGACTACTCCGCCATGGAAATCGACCCGGCACTCCCCTATTACCGCAACGTGCACAACGCCGGCATGTGGCACAATAAGGAGCAGCTTGCAAAATGGGGTAAGCCTGTCGACAAGAGCGAATGGGGCATGACACCGCAAACCGTCAACGCCTACTACAATCCACTTGCCAACGAAATCGTATTCCCCGCAGCAATCCTCCAGAACCCGTTCTTCGACCCGGAGGCATCCGATGCCGAGAACTACGGCGGCATTGGAGTGGTGATAGGCCACGAGATGACACACGGATTCGACGACCAGGGACGCAACTTCGACGCCAAAGGCAACATGACCAACTGGTGGACCGAAGAGGATGCCAAGGCCTTCGAAGCCCTCACATCAAAGCTCGGCAAGCAGTTCGACGAAGTTGAAATCCTCCCCGGCCTATTCGCCAACGGAACCTATACAATGGGAGAGAACATTGCCGACCAGGGCGGTCTCCGCGTCAGCCGCACCGCATTCCTCGATTCACAGAAGAAAAAAGGTGTCGACATCAAATCCGATGAAGCCAAGATCGACGGATTCACCCCCGAACAGGCGTTCTATCTCAACTACGCCAACATCTGGGCCACAAACTGCCGCGATGAGGAAAAACGCAACCTCACCATTGGCGACGTGCATTCGCTGGCCGAGAACCGCGTAAACGTCACCCTGCGCAACATCGTCCCCTTCTTCGAGGCGTTCGGCATCAAGCAAGGCGACAAGCTCTACCGTCCCGCAACCGAACAAGTGATAATCTGGTAAAAGCCACCTTCACCTCCGGTTGACGAAACCTTATCAGCGTTTAGCGGTTATACTATTAAAGTCTAACCTCTAAACGCTGTTTATTATGTCTTATCAAATCGCAGAAATCGAGGGAATCGGTGAACGGTACACACTGACACTCGAAATGGCAGGCATCAGAACCACCGACGACCTGCTACACCGTGCATCGTCAGCACGCAAGCGCGACCAACTTTCCGATGAAACAGGCATAAGCCCGAAATTGATCCTAAAATGGGCCAACCATGCCGACCTTTTCCGTATCAAAGGTGTTGCAAGCCAATTCGCGGAACTGCTTGAGGCCGCAGGGGTCGACACCATAAAGGAGTTCCGCCACCGTGTCGCAGCCAACCTCCAGCCCCGTCTGGTGGAAATAAACGACCAGAAACACCTCTGCCACCACGTGCCGTCGCTCTCCGAGGTTGAACGTATGATTGAGCAGGCCAAGGGACTTCAACCGATTCTCACCTATTGAACGGCTGAAAAGGTTGCAGAATTGACAACCCGGTCACAGCTATTGAGCGGATCTGATTCTGCTCATCCTCATAAATCCTGTAACCCGCATCATGGCGGCGTGTCGGAATCCAATAGATTTTGACGCACCGCCATTATTTTCGCCTGGAAGGAGAGGCTGCTGCCATAACAGCAAAAAAAGCCACCTGCATATTTGGTGGCTTCAAAAAAAACATCTAACTTTGCACTCCGTAAGGGTCACGGCCCCGCAACAAGGAGTGGTGCTCGAGTGGCTGAAGAGGCACGCCTGGAAAGCGTGTATACCCCAAAAGGGTATCCCGAGTTCGAATCTCGGTCACTCCGCAAAGCAATCAGGCGGTCAAAATCTAAGATTTTGACCGCCTGATTGCTTTGCTATCCTAATAAGTCCTCCTCACGACGGACTGGTAAGCACCAGCGTCTTTGTATCGGCCAACATGCGCAAATCGTGGAACATGGGCAGATAATTCCTGTGCGACGGAGCAAGAACCATCAGATTAAGCTCCGTTTGGTTATTCTCATAATCATATTTGAGGAAATAAGTAGCCATATGCACCGAATGCGCGCTCAACACCTTGCGGTATGGCTCTATATCATCCACAATGCCATTGATGGTCAGCCGCAAGGCCCTGTTCTCCTGACCCATATTGCGGCGTTGTTCCCACACCTCTAACGACGTAAGGGTCAACAATATCATCGCTGTGGCAACAATCGCACACCAGTACATACCCACCCCCACAGCCATACCTATCGTGGCTGTCATCCATATACCCGCTGCAGTTGTCAGCCCCCTGACAGCCCCTTTGAGGTGAATCATCGCACCGCCACCAAGGAAACCAACGCCTGTAATGACCTGCGCGGCGATACGGCCGGGATCCCCGTTTTTAAGCCCCATATACACCTGCGGCACATAAACCGAAAGCAGCATTGCAAGGCACGCACCCATAGAGATGAGGGCAAACGTGCGCACACCGGCAATCTGCCCCTTGCGCTTACGCTCGGCTCCAACAAGCACCCCCAGCACCATGCTAAGGAGCAGGCGGAACACAGAATTGACCAACGTAACTTCCGTTGACACTATCTGATTACACAACATGCTGAAAAAATCACCCATAAGCAAGTCCAATGATTAACCCGCCCCCTGAATCAGCAACACAAAGATAGTATTTTCAACGGTAAGTTGCCAAGAAAATCAGTCTAATTCCTTTTTGTAACGGTTATCCCCGTCAGAGAGCAACTTTGGCCACAACATCGCCAACCCGAACCATATATACACCCGCCGACAGCCTCAAATCACGAGGTTCGCCACTGTAAACCATGCACCCCGACAATGAGTAGACATCCATCTTCTCTCCCGCAGCATTATCCACATGCAGCCACCCGTTGCACCCCGACAGACACATCGCGGTAGCATCGCCGTCAACCGTCTGCAACCCTGTGACCAGGCCATGGTCGCTCTCAAAAAACGCATTCCATGGCGCAGTGGTACGGTAAGCCTCCTGCTGCGCCTCAGTCATTGCATCGGAAACCTTTAGCGTAGCGTTCGCATATGTCTCCGCACTGAACGGGTCACCGCTAACCTGGGGCAACACCGGGCGCATCATCACAATCTCCATCAACGAGGGGGTGTCAAACGCCTTGTCGCCTATAGAAAAAGGCATTGCCGCCGTCTGCTCGTTTGGCGCAGAGAACACAAGAGTCTTCATGGCTGTGCAACCCTCGAAAGCACCAGCATTCACACCGCGAATCCTGTAATTGCGCCCGTCATAGCGCACCCCCTCGCCTATAACCACAGTCGAAGGCAAGTCCGCCGTATACCCCACAACCACCACATCGGTGCCACGGAAAGGATTATACTCCACCCCGTCAATCACAAAATTCCCCGTCGTCGAATCCTGTGCCGACATCGTCACAGTCATGCCCATGGACATTGCCAAGGCAACCATAGTAAAAATCTTCATATCTTTGGATTTGGTCATAAATAAATGTATCATGCGCTACAGGCAAACCGCCGCCATCGTAAGTACAGCCGGCCGTTTAAAAGAATAACACCCTCAATCCCGTAGCTGTTCACAGGTTGCCGCTCAACCAAACCCCTCCACTATGCGTTATAATCCCGAAAAACAATCAGGAGATTCCTGAAAACACTTCAAAGCCACAGGACTCCACTTAAAAAAATAAAAACTATGAACTACATTGAACTCACAACCTCCGCCCCCGTCGTAATGATTGAATTTTTCGCCTCATGGTGCCCCCACTGCCGCAAAATGATGCCCATTGTCGACCAAATCCGCAAGCAGGTGGACAACCGAGTAGCCATACATCAGCTCGACATCGATGCCAACCAGGCTGCCGCCGATGAAGCAAGCGTAGAATCCATCCCCACATTCCTCATCTACAACAACGGCCAACTGGCATGGAAGCAATCAGGCGCGACTACCGCCGATATCCTACTCGAAAAAATAAACAAGGAACTCACCTCACATTGATTCGGCGCATCATAACATGCGAATACAATAAGGAGACACGGTAAAAAAGCGGCTGTCAAACAACACCAGCCCCCTCTCACCCGTCTTTGCATCATCTCCGGCACGCAAAATATCTGCGCCATCTGCGGGAAACTCTTCTCTACGAATTCTCTCGCAGATAACGCAGATGCCGCAGACTTCCCATATATAAGTATTACCCATCTAATGGTATCCTCCCCCCCGCACGCACAATCTGCGCCATCTGCGCTATCTGCGAGCGATATTATACACCCATATGTATATCCTTTCGCGTGCAGGCTAACAGCCTGGAAAGAGGAGGACTAATTGCAAAAATTGAAAAGCCGCAAAAAAAGGCCGATGTGCGGAAACGCACACCGGCCTTGCTTTTTAGTCGGGGTGACTAGACTCGAACTAGCGACCTCACGCCCCCCAGACGCGTACTCTAACCAACTGAGCTACACCCCGAAAACATCAGACATCCTGATTGCGGTCTTCCTGCGGAATCAAACGCCCTCAAGCGTTTCATCACAACCGACTTGTCCTTAAAAGCGATGCAAAGGTAGCCACTTTTTTTAAACCTGCCAAATATTTCATACACTTTTTTCAAACATTTTTGCCAATCCCCGATTTTGCACACCCACAAATAATTGTTACTTTTGCACTTGAACACAAATAAAAATCCATGATAAAAGTAGGAATCCTCGGTGCCGACACAACAGCAGCCGGCGAACTAATAAGAATTCTAATCAACCATCCCGACGTAGAACTCGTCACAATAGCATCCGACAACGAAACAGGCCGCCAGGCAAACACTGTCCACCGCGGCCTCATAGGCGACACAGACCTGTCATTCACCCCCGAGCTAACCCCGCAGGGACACGACGCAGTGTTCCTTTGCGGAGAACCATGGATGGCCACCAAATGGATGGCCACACACCATGAAGCCGCCGCAGCCTCCGGCCTACGCATAATCGACCTCACAGGAGCATTCCGCGACGGCTCCTACAACATGGTCTACGGCCTCCCGGAGCATAACCGAAAAGCACTCGTGCGCGGAGCACGGTGCGCCTCAATACCCTCCCCAGCAGCAATGGCAATAGAGTTAGCCCTCTTTCCCCTTGCAAAAAACAGCCTCCTCGACAGCCCTATCGCCGCCATAGTCAACATTGCCGCAACCGAAGCCTTCACTGCCCCAGCCTCTCCCGATAACGACAGAAGCACCTCCACCCGCCTCGACCCTATAGCCCCAATAGCCAACCGTCACGACGGCGAAATTGCAGCCAGGGAAATAAACACGGCTATGCAAGCCATACAGCCAACATTCACCAGCGGCATCTCCCTCCACCTGGGCAGCAACGGCACATCGCCACGAGGCATCACCGCCACAGTCGACGTGCCTTGCTCCATACCCCTCCCCGAGCTCCAACGCCTGTACTCCGAGGCCTACTCCGACCACAATTTTACCTACCCTATCCCCACTCTCCCCACAGTGGCCGACGTAGCCAACACCAACAAATGCCTCCTCCACCTCAACTACATCACTCCACCGGGTACAGGACTCCCCACCCTGCGCATCACCACCGTGATTGATAACCTCCTCAAGGGCTCTGCCGGCACAGCAGTGCACTGCCTCAACCTCCTGTTCGGTCTTTCCGAGCGCACCGGCCTATCCCTCAAAGCCTCCGTATTCTGACATACGCAACAAAAAAGTGTCACCTGCGTGGTAGAGACGGCATGAATGCCGTCTCTACCACGGTTCAATCACTACACCGGCCTTTCAGTTTGACCATCGAAAACACCGGGGCCATCGCCGCAGCACCAACTGCAACGATGGCCTCGCCATTAAACCATCTCCCCCTAAAAACTATAATCCCCCCGTTACACGATGCCACACCAGCGCCGTGCCCTTGCACACATACCGCACGCTTTCGTGTAGCCACCCTGACCTCACCCCATTCTTACGGTAAGCTGCTATATGCTCACATATGATCCGTCGGTGGCTGGACAGCCCCGACGTCGATGCGCCACCGGTGCGCATCGTCACGAAATCCATCTCCACATAACGCGCTACAATACCGTTGATATAAATCAACCGCAGCAACTGTTCGAAATCAGCCGCTATGCGGAATTCCGTGTCAAACAGCCCCAACCGCTCGTACACCCCCCGACGGCAATAAAAACTCGGATGCGCCGGCATATATCCCAACCGCATCTTCCACCGCCTGAAACCCTTCGACGAATAACGCCTGACACATTTTTCCAAATCCCCGTCATCCACATAATGAATATCCCCGTAAACAGCGTCAATCCCATCTGGCGCAACACTCCCGGTTACGGATGCATCTCCGGGATCCACCCTGTCAGTCACCACACCATGCCGGGGATTCCCCTCCCTCATAAACTCCGATGCAACCCTTGCCAGCACACCGTCCGACGTATAGAAATCATCACTGTTCAGCAACCCGACCACTTCCCCGGTCGCCATCCCTATCCCCTTATTCATCGCATCATAGATACCGCTGTCGCGCTCCGACACCCATTTCAGTGTCACCCCCGCGTCACGGTATCTATCCACCATCCCCTTGACAATACCCATGGTTCCGTCCGAACTGCAACCGTCCACAATGATATGCTCTACTTCGAAGCCCGCGCCTTCACGGCCCCTCACCTGCGCCAGCACACTTCTCATAGTGTCCCCCAGAGTCTTCTCCGAGTTCCACGTCGCTGTCACCACTGAAATCCTCATAATCTATCCACACCGGCAACCCTACAGGCTGCCAGGTCATCAGGCCTTACAAACTTATATTATACATCTCCTTCAGATGCCCCCGTATCCTCTCCCTGTCGTCCCCGCAAGCCCGCTTAATCTCCATCACCTTCGCATCAACCAACGTCCTGTACCACCACCCCTGCAGGAAATGCCACAAAAAACCTTCCTTCCCCTCCAGGAATCCCATTTTGAAGAAATAGCGGTAGCAGAAATAAGCGAACGACCGCCAGAACAACGGCTGCTTAGCATACCGGTGCTTCTTCATCCGCTTGGCATGTGCCTGCCCGCTTATCAGCTTCCCCTCGTCAGTCGAAGCAGCCCCCGTCAAATCAAACTCCATGTCAAGCAGATCCGTCGCCTCCCGTATGGCGTATCCCACATGCTTCTGCGTCCACCAACTCAAATTATTAAGATTATCATCGGCAAATTCGTGCCTCATCTCAACCGTCACTCCCTCCGAAAGCTCTATATGCTCATCCATCAAGCGCACCTCGCTGCGCCCCTTCCCGTTGCGGAACAACCGTAGAAGCTTAACGGCCGGCATACCCCGGCGGATAGTCCTCCCCAAAAACACTCTGCGCAACGGAAGCACCACCCCGGTAACATCCTGCCCCAACCCCGGCAATCTATCATCCAGTTCCCCCACAAGTTCCGGCGTCACATACTCATCA
>WSMN01000111.1 GCA_013316535.1 Muribaculaceae bacterium
GTGTTATTTCAAGGTTGATGAGTTCGGATACCCGCAGTCCGCATCCGTAGAGGGTCTCTATGATTGCGTGGTTCCGTTCCGCCTCGGCCGTCGAGGGGTCTATAGCTCC
This sequence comes from Muribaculaceae bacterium, assembly GCA_013316535.1. Taxonomy (GTDB): domain Bacteria; phylum Bacteroidota; class Bacteroidia; order Bacteroidales; family Muribaculaceae; genus UBA7173. The sequence continues at coordinate 110 of WSMN01000111.1, forward strand.
GATGAGCATGTCGATTTCCTCGACGGAGAGCACGTCGGGTAGGGTGCGACCCAGGTGCGGGGTCTGCAACAGCCGTGCGGGGTCATGTTCGATGAATCCTGAGGTGCGCAGGAATCTGAAGAATGTCTTAATGCCGCACAGCACTCTTTTGCGCGATGCTACAGCGATGCCGAGGTCGTAGAGCGCGGCGGCGAAATTCTCAAGCATCTCATATGTCACGTCTCGCAGCTGCACGTGTTCGTCCAAAAGATAGTCAAGGAGCTTTTTGACATCGTCTGTATAGGCCGCCACGGTGTGTGGCGACAAGCCTCTTTGCAATGAAAGGTAACCTCGGAATTCGCGCATAAGCGCGGTTATGTCATTGATGCTCCTCACTTGAATCAGATTATGATATCGAAGGTTTGCCGTGGCAGGGAGCGTCGTCCTGCGAAGATTCCCGTATAGCAGTCGAAGAATCCCATTCCGAAAGATGTGTTGTCGATCAGGGCATTCCAAAGCTGCCGTGCTGCCGCGGATGTGCGGATATTGCGGATAACGATTATGGCGTTGCCCGTTTCGAGGCATTTTGAGACCATTGTGGTGACTGCATCGGTTTCTCCCTGGGGTATAAGGTTTACGAGGATAAAGGGTTCTGCCGATGATATTGCCATGGCACGTCCCGGATTCCACATAGTGATTTTGGCTTTCGGCACGGCGCGTTCAAGAATGATGTTGGTCACTTCGTGGCCATGGCCTATTTCAATTACTTCCGACGGATTGAAATGGCAAAGCACCCTGAAGAGCATATGGGCTTCGGGGGTTGACATATCTTTTCCGGCAAAGATTTCGTTGAAACCTGCACGTCTTGCCTTGGGGCAGAATGCGGATATTTCGGCATAGGCATAATATTCGGAGTCCTTTTCGCGCAACACTTTGGTGATGAAGTGGTAAGCGAAAGGGGAGTGTACTCCGAAACCTTGGCTGCGCCGCCATCGGGCGGGGTATGCGAGTATTTTCCGAAAGATTTTCATTCGTTTTTTTGCGTGGTGCGTGCCAGGGATGCCAGCACTGCCACGGCCAGCAGGATGTATATCAGGATTATGCTTGTGCGGGCGGCCGCCACGGTGTGTGTCACCGATTTGGGCTTGAATTTCATTTCCACTGCATGGTGTCCGGCGGGAATCCTCACAGCCCGCAGGAGATAATTCACGCGTCCTATTTCAACGGGCTTCCCGTCGATTGTGCATTCCCATCCCCATGGGAAATACACCTCGGAGAATACGGCCAGGGCACCGTTGGCGGTATGTGCGCTGTAGGTGAGCCTGTCGGGGGCATAGGAGGTCTCGAAAATAGTGTCGCCGGGGGCAGGGGAGGGGATATTGTCGCCCAATATGTCGCGGAATTTTCGGTCGGCCACTGCGCGGGTTGCAGGGTCGAGCGTTGAAAGAGCCTCCATTTCTTCATCGGGGGTTCCTGTATAGTCGATGCCGTCTACGAGCCATGCGTTGCCGAGTGCATCGGGGTTATAGGACAGTTGGCCTTGCGGGTCAATGAAGTAGCGCGCGTTGAGCATGTCGAGCACGCGGAAATCGGCTTCCGATGGGGTGCCCCCTGTGAAATGGCTTAGATGCCGGTCTATGAGGTCTTGGTAGCGTGTGAGCTTGGCTGCATGGTAGCCTCCTATCATCTTGTGATGGTAGGATGGTGCGGCCTGATAGAATTGCGGGATGTCCATCACACGGTAGTTCATCGCGGTATCGGCCAGGATTTTGCGGTCGTTTTCGCTAAGAGGGAATGGGTCGGAGGCGGTAATCTGCGGTGTGCAGAAGCTGTCGTGGTTGAGATAGCGTTTGTTGACAGTGTAGAGGTCGGCTGCCACGAGAATCCCGATCAGGGTGGCGCACATCCATGGTTTGAGCCGTTGTGTCATGCACATCATCACTGCACCGAATGCGAGGATGATGAATATCAGCGAACGCAGGGAGTCGGCCTTCACCATGGAGTGGCGTAGGTTCTCGACCACCGATGCTATCGCCGGGTTGTTGATTGAGAACATGCTCACGGCTTCCTGCGGGTAACCGGCCTGCATCAGCTGGTAGCCGAGCATGTCGGAGAGCCGGATGTCGCCTTCGGTTATCGCGGGCCCGTAAATGGCTGGGAAAAGCCATCCGGCGAGGCAAAGCAGTGCCGTGGCTCCGAACGAGAAGTAGATTTGCCGTGAATAGATTCGGAATGCGTCTTTTGTCGTCAGCAGTTTCTGTAGCGCGAGGATGGCGAGCAACGGAATGGTGAACTCGGCGATTACAAGGATGCTCTCGACAGTGCGGAAACGCGCATACATCGGCACATAATCTATGAACAGGTCGGTGAACCACTGAAAATTGCGTCCCCATGCGAGCAGCACCGAGAGGAGCGTCATTATCAGCAACGCCCATTTCATGGGGCCGCGCACAATGAAGCATCCGAGCAGGAAGAGCGTGAAAATCACCGCTCCCACATACACCGGGCCGTTGGTGCCTTCGGGTTCGCCGAAGTATTGCCCCACGTAGTTGGCAAGGAACTGCTGTTCACCTTCGTTAAGGCGGGCATCGGCCAGGGCTGCCGGGGCATCGGGGAGGTCGAGCAGTGATGTGGGGCGGAGCGAACCTCCCTTCGGAACCACGGAGGCACCACCCTTCACGTTTGGAATCAGCAATGTGAATGTCTCGGAACGTCCGTAGCTGTATTGGGTTATGTAGTCGCGGTCCAGCCCCGATGTCTTTTCCTGCCCGTTCTGCGGGCCGTCGGGTTGTGTCAGTTCCGAATGGCTGCCGCGCATTGATTCTGCGGCATACAGATAGGTGTTGTATAGATTGGGGAGGTTGGCTGTGACAGCCAGTGCTGCCGCTATCGCCAGTGCGCCGGTGGCTTTGAGCCACTTGGCGGTCTGTTTCTTGCGGAATGCCTCTATGAGGTAGGCTATTGATATGGCCGCCATGACGAACATGAAATAGTAGCTCATCTGCACATGGTTGTTGTGAATCTGCATCATGGCGAACAATGCAGCCACTGCGCTGCCAAGCAGTGTTTTACCTCTGTAGGCAAGGATTATGCCCGCAATCGTCGGCGGGATGTAGGCGAGGGTGACGAATTTCCATATGTGTCCGGCTCCGATGATGATGATGAAATAGGTTGAGAAGCCCCAGGCCACGGCACCGATAAGACCGTAGTACCATTTGACACGGAGCGAGGCCATCAGGATGAGGAACCCTGCCATCATCATGAAAAGCAGATTGGAAGGGGATGGGAGCCATGCTCCGTAGAGTTTGTTGATCCAGCCGATGAGGCCGTCGGAAGGGTAGGAGGGTGAAATCTGGAATGTAGGCATCCCGGAAAACAGTGAGTTGGTCCAACGGGGCTGTTCGGCGCCTGTTGCCTCGGCGTAGGCTTTTGCTTCCTGACCTATGGCCGCTCCCTGCTGCATGTCGTGCTGCCGCAGTTCGTTGCCGAGGGTTGCATCGGGATAGAAGAATGCCACGGCAAGGAGTGTTGTCACTGCCAGGCTTACGATGAATCCCCACCATTGCGGACGGCGCAGCCCGGTGGCCAGGTTTTCGCGGAGTGTGTCAAGACTGTATTTGGAATCGGGTTTCATGCTCTCGGATATGTTATTGAGAGCAAAGTTACTAAAACTGCGCCAATCCGGCAATATCACGGAGGGCTTCCCCGCATGGCTACATCAGTTGGCGGCGCAGCACGGAACGCACGCGTGCCATCAGCTCACGCAGGGAGAACGGCTTCAGCAGGTAATCGTCGGCACCTGCGTTAAGAGCGTTGATGATTGTGGTGGGCGACATGTTGACCGAGCATGTGATTACGCCCATGCCGGCTGTGTCGCGCCGTTGTTTAACCTGTTCCACTATCCCCATGCCCATTCCGCCGTCGATGTTGAGGTCTATAATCATCAGCTGGTATTCGGCCAGTTCCACTGAATATATATCGTCGGCCTCGGTGCAAGAATCCACGACAAATCCGTCAGGCCCGAAATGGGCACGAATCATATCGCAAATTGTGGTGTCGTTGTCTATCACAATTATGCGGCCTTGCCTATTGGGCTTTTCGGATGTCTTATCAATTGTAAGCATGTATCGTTCCCTATGGTGGGAGAGACTGAAGATGGTAGTATTACTATGTGATTCGA
>WSMN01000028.1 GCA_013316535.1 Muribaculaceae bacterium
TTCCTCCGCTGACATCTACGGAGGAATGGCCCCGGATGCCGGCATCATCCTGGTGGCCACAAACCGCAGCGAGGCCGGGATAGCCGATGCCGTAGGCTACCTCCTTGGAATAGCGGAAAAACAGGAAAGGCCAATCGCAATAAACCTAAGCATGGGCACCGTGCTCGGATTCAAGGATGGTTCCGACCAGCTCCCTTCCATGCTCGACGGGCTTCTCGACAACCGCGCAGGAACCATCATGGCAATAGCCGCCGGAAACGAAGGGCACAGGAACTCTACCATCGTGGAACACAGCACAACGGGAGGTACCGTCATCGACACATATTTCCTCCCCCCTTCACACATGCGAGAGAACATTTTCATCGGCACATCAGCGGAATCGCCATTCACTGTCACCTTGTCGCTGACCGGCGAGGAAGATGCCACGCTATTCACAGCCACAATGGGTTCCGATTCGGGCGAATCAACCCGCCATGAAAACATCCAGGGTGTTGATGACCGCTCGTTCGTAAACATGTCGCCGGTCTCCGATGCCGACGGCAAACCGCGTGGCATAAGCGTCAACCTCTATGCGCCCCTCACCAGTGGGCAACGGTGGCACCTGGCAGTGTCGGGTGAGCCGGGGAGCTACATAGCCGGCTGCGACTACGGCGACCTGGAATCTGGCAAACAGGCATATACCATAGCGTCATCCGCATGCGGGCATACACCTGTGTCGGTAGGAGCCTATGTGTCGCGCGACCGTTTCACCAATCTCGACGCGCAAGAGATTGTATCGGGGTGGGACGTATCCGGCGATTATCCCGGCTCCGGCAAAGGCCCATCGTTCGACGGACGCGACAAACCCGACATGCTTGCCCCGGGAGCCTACGTGATTTCCGCCATAAACAGCTATGCATCGGCCTTCAACGTCCAACGTTCCGACCTCGTGGCATCCCGGCCCGACGCATCGGTCACAGGGCGCAATAACTATTGGGGAGCCATGAGCGGCACATCCATGGCAACCCCGGTAGTGACCGGCATAATGGCGCTTTGGCTACAGGCCGACCCCTCACTCACACATGAAAAGGTGCGCGAGATAATCAATCTGAACGGGAAGAAAATAGATGCACCGGCAGGAATCCAGGCCATCAATGCAAGCATCTCCCCGACCGGTACCGGCAACGCGGCATCATTGTTTGTCCATGACCCGGTTTCACACGCCATAAAGATTACCGGCAATGATATAGAAACACTGGAAATCTACGGTCTCGACGGAAGCCTCATAGTAGCCCGCCAGCACCCGTCAGGTGCAATAGCCCTCCCCTCCACACCAATCTGCATCATACGCATCCTGACCCCCACGCGTTGCGAGGTAGTGAAGCTCCGCTGCCGTTAAGATTATGTTTGAACCGCACAGACAAGACGTTTGCCACCAAAATCGAACACAACAAAATCAATTTGCGCAATTATCCCGCAATTCAGCTTGCATAGTTCCAACAAAATCCATACTTTTGCCTCTATGAGGTTCTGAACACCCTCAACCAATACAGGCAATGGAAAAACGATGACTATGAAGCATTATTTTACACATTTCTTTGCGGCCATGGTAATCATGGCTAAGGTAAGCCCGGATGCACAGGCAGCCAAAACCGAGATTAAAGTCCCGGCAGATATGGATGGCTGGACAGTAATCAACACCAATGCCGATGAATACAAATGGGCATATGATGCCGACAAAGATGGCGCCGTATTGCCGCAAAATAAAAAACTGGCAGCTGACGACTGGATTATAACGCCAGAAATCAATCTGATCGGGGGGGTAACCTACCGAATTAAAAGCTGCATTCAGTCGCTCACAACATACAGCTTCGACAGGCAATATTATAACATAACCATTGGCTCCGCCCCGACAGCTGAAGCACAGACAACGCAGGTTTACAAAGACGAAAGTTTCACCAAAACCGCATGGCCGGTGGAACGCCCCGAAGGGGACAAGGCCGGGCTATTCACCCCCGAGGCCGATGGAACCTACTACATCGGATTCCATTGCTATTCCAAATCGTACATGGGTGATTTCCTCTTCCAGAAATTCACTGTGGAGGAGGTTCTGCCACTGCCGGGAGCGGTAACGGCATTGACAGCCACTGCCGCCGACAAAGGCGAACTGGAAGTGAACCTCTCCTGGACATGGCCTGCGGTGAACTCCAACGGAGCCGGACGAACCGAACCCCTGGCCGGTGCGAAGCTCTACCGTAGCAGCGGCTCTTCGATATCAGCCACCTCCACCTATCTCATAAAGGACATCGACGGAGGGGATGCCGGGGCGGAAGCATCGGTAACCGACATTGTGCCGCAAGCCGGGAAATACTATTATATGGTGGTACCATTCGATGCCAACGGCGATTCCGATGCCACTCCGCTGAAGGTGCAGACCGCATGGGTAGGGGAGGATACATCCATTCCGACCCTCGGTAATGTGACTGCGACAGCAATTGACGACACCACCGTGGAAGTAGGGTTCGACGCTCCCTCCGCAGGGGGCAACGGCGGATACATCGACCCCCTGAAACTTTCCTACAAAATCAGCCGCAAGAACGGCTCCGGGACAACTGTCACACTGGAAGACGCCTATGCCGGGGTGCTGCCCTATGTGGATGCCACAATCCCGGGGTTGGACAACTATACCTACACCGTGTATGTGCAGTACAACGGAAGCTCCTCATGGTCGGGAAAGGACTCCAACCAGATTACCTGCGGCGGCGCGCTCACGCTCCCGTATTCGCAGGATTTTGCAAAAGCCGACAACCTGGCGTTGTTCACTATTTTCCATGGTCCCGACTGCACACGCAACTGGGGTGTTTCCTCCGGGAAAGCCTCATTCTGGGGCGGCTCCACCGCCGATGCCTGGATGGTGACACCGCCGTTCAAACTCGAAGCCGGAAAGAACTATGAGATAAGTTTCGACACATGGCTTTCCAGTGCCTCCAGCGAATCAAGCTACAAGAACCTCGCCGTGACCATAGGCACAAAGCCCACCGCCGGGGAACAATCCACAGTGCTGTTCGACGAGCTGATTCAATCGGCCCTCAAACAAGGCAAGACAATAAACTTCACTGTACCCGCCGACGGAGTTTACCACATCGGATTCCACTGCCACGGGCAGACCAACTCCAACGACATCTTTGTCGATGACCTCTCGGTGAAGGAAACAGCATTCGTCCCGGCTGCAATTGAAGCCGTTGAGGTCAAAGCCGGCGAACGGGGGGCATTGTCGGCTGTCATCAGTTTCAACGCACCCACCCTGACCACGGCAGGAACCCCGTTAGTGACACTCGACAAGATTGAGGTGATATGCGGCACCGAAATCATCGGGACAAAAGAGAATGTCTCCGCAGGCGAAACCGTGGAGATAACCGACAACCTCATCACCGCACCCGGATTCCGCACCTATTCCGCAGTGGCATACCTCGGTGAAAACGCATCCGCACCCACCGTGGCCCCAAAACTATGGATAGGGATTGACGACCTGAAGCCCGCAGGCAATGTAAAGGCCGAGAAAACAGGCGACAATGAAGTGACCATAACATTCGACAACGTTACCGAGGGGGTAAACGGAGGGTACATAGACACAAAGAATGTACGCTACCTTGTCACCAGGATGCCCGACGAGACAGCCGTAGCCACCGAAGCCACAGGCTCGCCTGTGACCGACACCGACATATCCGGCCTACCCCTTGCACGCTACACCTACTCGGTCGTGGCATTCGTTGACGGAAGCTCAAGCGAACCGGCCATCTCCAATGCGTTAACCCTCGGCGAAGCCATCCAGCTGCCATATGCCCCCGACATGACGGACGACCCCGCTGCATTCGACCTCTGGACATTCGTGGCCGACACCGGCACAGGGCAATGGAAACATTCCTCCGGGAAAGGACTGCAAACACGCTCTGTCTCCAACGCACCCTATGCCTACACACCTCCATTCTCCGCACAGGCAGGTACCTACAAGCTCATCTGCAACATCAAATCCTACAGCGGGATGCGCCAGGAGATGGTCGACATAATCCTCTCTTCCGAACCTGTGCATGTAGCCGAAACGGAACCACAGGCGGAAGCCTCCCCATTGCAGGCGACACCCAAAGTCCACACGGTGCTGCAGACAGTCAAGGCCGAAAGCTCCTATGCCGCCGACACGGAAGTTCCGTTCACCGTAACCGAACCGGGGGTGTACCACATCGGGTTCCGCAATGTCAGCAACCTGCACACCGATGAACCGTCGATGAGCTGGGGCAACTACCTCTGCACGCTCGACAAAGTTGAACTTAGCGCCGTCAACATCCCCAGCGGCCTTGACAAGGTCGATTCGGAACAGGAAGCCATCAGGCACGATGACATGGCCTCCATGGTTATAGTGGATGGCGACTGCAACAGTATCCGCGTCTACAATCTCAGCGGCCTGTTGGTAGGTAACGCCGACACATCAGCCCTCGAGCAAGGCTTCTACATCGCTGTGGCCGATATGGCCGACGGCACCCGCCTCACATTGCAGTTCGCCAAGAAGTGAATTACGCCTAAATTCAGTTAACCAACTTACCATTTAATAAGTCATGAAAATATCATTTGCGTTGCTATGTGCCATGCTCCCATGTGCATGGCTCGCAGCCGAAACCCAAGCCCCCGTCCAGAAAACAGCAGCCCTGCACCGCGAACTCCGGCCGGCACCTGTGGTTAAGGCACAGCCACTTACAATCAAGCCTTCCCAAAACAGCCTGCCGGGATACGTAAAAGCCCGCCAGACTTCCGAAACCAATCTTGGCATAGGTGTCAAAGGGTTCGGCGAGGCACAGGCCATTTGGCAGGAGGACTTCAACGGAGGCACACTGCCGCAAGGCTGGATGATAGAAGGGAGTTCCGATGTCAGCTGGAGCGTAAAGAAAATGGATGGTAACCGAAGTTTCGGGCAGTTCGACCCGGAAGACGCCGGTTCGCTCTACGTCAGCGGCCCCTACCAGGTGTTCAAACGTGGCATAGCCTCGGCCACATCGCCGGAGATAAGCGTAGGCGCGGATTGCACCCTCATGGTGTCGGTGGGTTTCTCCCGCAACTTCGACGATGAATGCCGTCTGGCCATATCGGTTTCCGACAACGGGTTTGAAACCGAGACAACCCTTTGGAACAGCGGCGAAGCCACAGGCGAACGCCCCTGGCAATGGCGAAGCCTCTCCCTCCCCCTCGACGGATTCGCAGGAGAGACGGTCAACATAAGGTTCACCTACGGCCCGGGAGCAAAAGATACATTCGGCACCGGCGGCTATAGCGGCGACTTCGCCATCGACGGCATGAGCCTCACCGGGGCTGCATCGGTCGAATCAGTCGATGCCATAACCGGCGAGGAACTGCAGTTCGTGGCTTCAGGGGTGCCGGAGGGATGCGGTTACCAATGGACATTCCCCGGCGGTGTGCCGGAATCATCAACGGAAGCAAGCCCGAAAGTATACTACACAACCGACGGCACCTATGATGTCAGCCTTCGGTTGACAGGCGCCTCCGAGGCATCGGTGACACGTACCGGGTTCGTCAACATAACAGGTACGGCACCCGTGGCCTGCATCGGGCTTCCCGCCACATTCCGCGACTGGAACACACGTCTGCCCATGGTAGCCCCGATGGCCCAAGTCCGTTTCACCGACGCATCGTCGGGATTCCCGACAGGACACAACTGGGTGTTCACAGGTGTGGATGAGGACGGCACCGCCACCACAACCATCACCGATGAATCGCCGGTGGTGCGATATAACTTCCGCCATACACAGGCCGTAAGCCTGGCTGCAAGCAACACCCACGGCAGTTCCGATGCCCTTGAGGAGGTTGCAGTGGAGTATGACGGCCTCATAACCAACTTCCGTAAAGAAGATGTGGCCGCAGTGTTCGACCTCGACGGCGAAAGTTCTTTCCCCGGCAGCAACAAACGGGGCATCACCGCCTATGCCGAACGGTTCTCCGCCCCGTCGGTGCCTATGAAAGTGTTCGGTGCCTACGTCTATTTCATCAAGAACCAAGCCGAGGAGGTGGCCGACCAGATTGCATCCATAGGCGTGCACATCTGTGCATCTGAAAACGGTCTCCCGGGACGAAAGCTCGATTCCATGTGGTGGGATGTGTTTGAACTTGACATGCCATCGGGGGGAAATCTCGTCGGCACCGAATTCCCGTTCACCGACGCGCCGGTTGTCAGCGATGAGTTCTTCATTGTAATAGACGGGCTGCCCGAACGCAACGAAACATGCGACGTGCAATTTGCCATGGCTCAATTCCGTGGCGAGGGGAACACTGCCCTTTTCCAGCGCGACGGCCAATGGGTAGAGGCATCGGACTATTTCCCTGCCGGAGCCAACCACACATCATACCTGATAGCACTCGATATGGCACACTCCGTGATTGAGAGCCGCCCGGTCGACCGCCGGACAATCGAAGTCGGCAAGGAGGGAGGAACCGTCGACTTCGACATCTTCTCGTTCTTCGGATGGAAACCCGATATGGTTGAGAACGATGCCGACTGGTGCCGCGTAACGAGTGAACCTAACGACATGACGGTCGACTGCATTAAAATCACATGCGACCCTATGCCGGTATCTGCCGGCGAAAAGCGGGAAGCACATCTTACCTTCACCGACGGAATGAGCCGGCTGCCGCTCACACTGGTGCAGATGCAATCAAGCGGAATAACCGGTACACCCGGAACAGCACCGAAGTCCCTCACCTACGACAAGGCATCGCAGACAGTGACCGGCAACGGCTCCATCGCTGTGTTCGACCAACTTGGCCGCAAAGTGACCCATAGCCACGAAGTGTTGGATGCAAGCACATTGCCCAAGGGCATCTACATAGCCAGCGACAGCGAATCGGTTATCAAATTCATAAAATAAGAGTAACCGGGCGAAAAACGTAATAAAGCCATTCATGGCGGTGTGTCAGAATCAGGAATGTTCCCCATAGGATTTTGACACACCGCTATCAGTTACAAGACACCATGAATGGTGTCTCTAAGGCGGAACATACAGATGTATGGATGCTGCCGGGATTGACGGTGTTGAGGTCTACGTAGCCGCTAATGCCGGGGAGTGTGCCGCGATGGCTGAACTGCCATATGTGCCAAGGGACGTCGGATGGCAGCGGCGGGTCGGTGAATGAACATATCCACAGGGGATACCCGTCAAGATTGTCTTTCACAAAACGGTTGTAACCGTCCTTGTTGGTGTAGATGACAGGGGTGATACCTTCGGCACGGAGAATGGCCAGCATGGCCTTAAGCTCCTTCATAATCTGCCGGGTGGAGTAACCCTCGGGATTGCTCCATTCCTCCAGGTCGATGGCGGGGGGAAGCATGAATCTCCGACCACGGATGGCATGCAGAAAGTTCCAGGCCTGCATCTCCCCGTCGGTATCGAAACGGAAGAAATGATAGGCACCCGCAGGTATACCCGCACGTTCCAGCCCAAGGGCATTGCGCAGGTAGTTACGGTCGATAAAATCGGTGCCCTCCGTGGCCTTTATATATGCGAAATCCACCCCTGCGCCGGCCAGCAGACTGAAATCTATCTCGCCGTTATGCGCCGATATGTCTATACCCCTGACGGGATATTCTTCCAACGAGGGGTTGGCCCGCTCTGAAAAATAACGGTTGTAAACCCACCAGCAGCCGCAAACGGCAACAACCGCACAGGCCGCAATGAACAGCCACCAGCCCCAACGGCGGTGCGCAATCATCCTTTTGCGGCCTCCCGCCGCAAAGCGATACGCCCCGAAACGGCGACATACAGTTTCGACAAAATGAACACCGAGGCAAGCACAATGACAATCAATGCCGAGCAGGGGACATCAATGTAGGCCGACAACAGCACTCCTGACACACATCCGGCTACCGAAACACCCGTCGACGTCAGCATTATAGTCTTGAAGCGGTTGCAGAATGTTTCAGCAGTCATCTGGGGCAGAGAAATCATCGACATAAGGAGCATTATCCCGACCAATCGGATGGTCAGCACGATACATATCGCCACGAAAACCGTCATGACAACGGATATGAACCTGACAGGCAAACCTGCTACACGCGCAAAATCGCGGTCGAACGCACAAACCACAATCTCACGGAATTTCCACACGAAAAATACCCCTAACAGAGCGGTGTAGCCAGCGAAAATCCACAAATCAGTGTGCGATATGTTGAGGATATTTCCAAACAGGAACGCATTCAGTTCCGGGACGAAACCGGGAGTGAGAAACACAAACAGCACCCCAACCGCCATCCCTATGGACCATATGACGGCAATAGCCGAGTCCTCGCGCACCCTGTGGCGCGTTGACATCCACTCCACCCCCAACGACGACCCGACGGCAAACACCGCAGCCATGGCGGCAGGGTTCACCCCGAGGTAATATCCCAGTCCCAGCCCACCGAAACATGCATGGGTGACCCCTCCCGAAATGGCAACCAGCCTACGGGAAACAATGTAGGTGCCTATCATCGCCGAAGCAACGGAGATAATCAGCACCCCGATCAGTGCATTCGTGAAAAAACTATATCCGAGCAGTTCTGTCATTGGGTAATGGGAAGTGGGAAATAGGATGTGAGAAATGAGAAATGAGATGAGAGATGAGAGAAGTAAGAAATTAGAAGAAAGGGGTCAGTGGTGAGAACAACGGGTGCCCGGTTTGTGTTTATGCCCCTTTGGCTGCCCGGGCCTCGGCCACAATCATGAGCAACTCATCGCGCACAGCGGTTGGAAGAACGATGCCGCGCAACTGGATGCTGCGCGCCCAGGGGGCTATGTCGGAAGGGAGCAGTGTGAGCAACACATCGCGGAACTGCTCAATCTCCTCATCGGAATAGCAGTCGGCATCCCGCCCGGCATATGCGTCCAGTTCCTCGTCGTCGAAATACTCGATTTTATCGCTCACCTCCGGCAGCAACGAATCTTTCTCGCATGTGACATGCATCCCGCAGCACGGCGAGTCATCATCATCATTGCCGGCAGGCATATCAGCAATCGGGGCTACCGTGGGAGCCTGTGCCGCACCGCGCCTCACATCCCTTCGGTGGAAAAGATAAAGCACACCCCCCACCACTACCAATGCGGCCAGTATTATCAATGCCCCGGTCATTCCTTCACCTCCTCTTCCATCGGAGAACAGGCAGCATCTGCATCTTCCAGCCGGAATCCGGCTGACCGCAGCTGCTCCCAGTATCCGGGGTAACTCTTGCTTACGGTCTCAACCCCCTCCAGAAACACACCGGGGATGTATATCCCCACAGGGGCAAGAGCCATCGCCATGCGGTGGTCGCCGTGGGCATCAAGCACAGGCATCTCTGCCACAGGATGCCCCTTGCCGTCCCATTCCAGGCCAAAGTCTCGCACTTTCTCCACGCGGCGGCCTATCTTGTCCATCTCCAGGCACAACGCCTCCAGCCGGTCGCTCTCCTTAACGCCGAGGTTATGCAATCCCACAAACCGGAAAGGCACACCTATGAGGCAGCATGTGACAGCCAACGGCGGTGCGAGGTCGGGATTGTCGGTCAGGTCGAGGTCAAGCCTGCCGTACACTTCCGGCGACGGCACCAGGTCGGTAGCCCCCGGAGTCTCCTCCGAAGGGGCGGTGTCCACACCCAAGCACCCGAAGAAACGTGCGGCGGCACGGTCACCCTGCAAAGAATCCTCCCGCAGGTTGGTGAGGGTAATCCAGCCGGCTGAAAGAGCGGAAATCTCATACCAAAATGCCGCAGCCGACCAATCCCCCTCGGCAGGTTGTGCAAACGCACGGTATTCACCCGGAGCCACAGATACCGACAGCGGTTCCCGGTCGGCCTCAACACCACGTTGCGCCATCATGCCTGCAGTCATAATTATATACGGCAACGAAACAGGCTCACCCTCGAATATGATTTTCAAGCCACGGCGCATCAGCGGAGCCACCATAAGCAATGCCGAAATGAACTGCGACGAGATTGTGGCATCTATAGTCACTTCACCCCCTTCAAGAGCTTTTCCTTTCACACGGAGCGGCGCGTGGCCGTCGGCCTCAAGGCATTCGATGTCGGCTCCGCACTGCTCCAGAGTCTCGATGAGCGGCTGCATAGGGCGCTGGCACAGCCTCGGTTCACCCATGAGCGTGACATCACACCCATCCTGCACGGCAAAAAACGCCGTCAGGAAGCGCAATGCCGCCCCCGAAGCCTTCACATCAACAGTGATGGCTGCACCTTTGGACGAGGAACGGAACAACGCGATTGCATCGGCAATCACCCGTGTGTCATCGCAATCGGCAATCGCCCCCGCACCGCCCCCGCCGGGGGTTAGCGCATCAAGAACCAAAGATCTTGTGGATATGCTTTTGGAGAGCGGCAGCGTCACCACCGCATCCTCAATCATCTCCTCAGGCGGATATATGGCATATTTCATTTTTCAAGAAGAAAGAATTCAGAAGTCAGAAAAACTAATAGCGACCGGCTAAAACTCACAACTAACAACTAACAACTAAAAACTAAAAACTACTATACTCCCGGACCAAAGCCTTGGCAAGCCTTCTCAAAGCCTTGAACAATTCGGCGCGCGGCGTGGCCACATTCACACGCATGAACCCATGCCCCTGCGGACCGAACATCTCGCCGTCGTTGAGAGCCAGCCCGGCATGGTTGACCACCAGGTCAACCAGCTCGTCGTGGCTAAGGCCAAGCCCGCGGAAATCCATCCACACAAGGAACGAAGCTTCTGGGGTAATCATGTCCACTCCCGGCAGATTATCGGCAATATATTCACGCATGGCCGCAATATTGCCCTCTATGTATTCCAGAGCCTCCTCCAGCCAAGGCTCGCCGTTGGTGTAAGCGGCCTCCGCCCCGATAGTCGAGACAAATGTGGTGGCGTTGAACTCATTCACCTCAAGCCAGTGGAAGAACGGCTCGCGTATTTCGGGATTCTTGACTATGCACCACGAGCTTACCAGCCCCGGGATGTTGAACGTCTTCGAGGGTGCGCCGAAAGTCACGGCCACCGCCTCGGCATCCTCGCCGCAGCTTGCAAACGGGAAATGTTCACGCCCCCGGAGCATGAGGTCGCCATGAATCTCGTCGGAAATCACCAGCACACCATATTTGCGTGCCAGCCTGCCCACCTCGGCAAGCGTCTCGCGGCTCCACTGAAGCCCGATGGGATTGTGGGGGTTGCACAGAACCATCATCTTCGGATGATCCGTGGCGAAAATCCGCTCCAACCCTTCCAGATCCATCTCATAGCGGTAATCATCGGTCAGCACAAGCGGGTTCGGCACCACAATGCGGCCGTTGCCCTCGATAACCATCCTGAAAGGATGATAAACCGGCGGCTGGATAACCACCTTGTCACCCTTGCAGGTGAAAAAGTTGATGGCGAAAGCGATACCCTTCACCACACCGGGCACATAGGTCAGTTCCTCACGACGCACCTCAAACGAATGACGGCGGCGCAACCAATCGATTATGGAACTCCAATATGTGTCGGCAGGCCGCGAATACCCGTAAATCGGGTGGGAAATGCGTTCCTGCAGCGCACGCGTAATCTCGGGGCACACACAGAAATCCATATCCGCAATCCACAGCGGCGTCAGGTCATCTTTGCCGAACAATGCCCGCAAATCGTCAATCTTTGTGCAACCGCTCCCGTGCCGGTCAATCACCCGGTCAAAATCATACTTTTTCATGGCCCTTGGGTCTCTTTAGTTTGGTTATCTCCTGCAAATATAGGGATTATTTGTCGAAAACCTATGCGCACAAGTCTGCCGCGACTTCAAATTTTTTAGTAAACTGGCATAGTAATCCCAAAATCATGAAAAGATACACTACGCAAAAGAAAACTCCGCGTGGTAAGCTCTTACCACACGGAGTTTTCTTTTGCGTCGACACTGACTTTCAATATAAATTACACATCAAATCCGGCACGGCTTCAGCGCACAATCACTTTCTCCGCGCGGTCGCCGCACTTCCTGATGTAGAGGCCGGGGGAAACCGGCTCCACGCGTATGCCCTGCATATTGAAATATTCCGCAGCGGAGCTTTCCGCCTCCCTTTCGGCGGAAACTGCCGTAACACCGCTTTTGTCGGCGGCAACCGACAGGTTGTCTATGCTTAGATTCGAGAATGTCCTCGGTGTGGTGTAGCGTAGTCCGAGGTGGTAATCACCCTCGTTCTCCACAAAGAACTTCTTTTTGTAAGATGTCCAATCCTTGGCCATGAACTCCTGTTCCGATGCCACAGGCACAATGAAAGACGAGGTGTCGGAAGCATCCGTACCCAGCCACACAGCAAAATCCTGGGAGTCGTAGGATGAAGTCTTCACCATCATCTCCAGCGTGTGCGCACCGGGAGTGAAATGTATCGCGGGCGAAATCAGCCAGTCATCGGCCACATTGTCCGAGCCGCCGGTCTTGGCCGTGGCGAATTTGCCGTCATAACGCTGGTAAGCATAGCCCAGCGTAATTGACCACCCGTAACTTCCCGCACCCTCATGGTTTGCCGCAATCCATTGTGTGCCGTCCTGCTCATCTTCGAAACCGGTTGAATAGGGGAGCGAAGCAGCTCCTCCAACCAGAGTGACCTCGTTGGAGACCGCAGCCTCCCCCTCCACGCCGCCCGTCACGGCAGTCACCTCAAAAGTATATGTGCCCACCTTAGGCAACTCCGCAACCAAACTCGTATCTGTCAGGTCATCGGCAATCACTTCCGATGTTGAGCCGGCCAAGCGTTTCACTATGTATGTAATGTTGTTATAGTCGGCATAACCTCCGTTGACGGTCTCTGTCGGGGCATCCCATGTGAGCGTAACACTGTTTCCTTCGAGAACAGCCTCCAGATTCCCAACGGCCTTAAGGCGGTCGGCACCGGCAAACACCTCCGTCCATGCCGGGAAACCTGCATGGTCGGCACCTTCAGCCACCACCATGAACACATTGTTACCGTTGACCCCCTCCACTTCGGCAACAGTAGCATCGGGAGCAAGAGTAGCCACCGGCCCGGATGTCCCGAACCTGTAAACTTTTACTTACTTTATATCAACGGGACTGCCGTCGTAAGCTGTCGTAGGCAAAGTCCACGAAAGGTCAACCGTATTGGCTGTGCCTGCACGGCGCACCGACACAAGCTCCGTCACGGCATTAGGGGAGGAACCTTCAACCCGGCCATGCTCGAAATAAATGCCGCTGACCTGATTGTCGTTGGTGTATCGCGAAGGCTCGGCATCCGCCGAATTTTTAATGGAAACCCCGTCAACGCCTATGGCCTCGTCGGTGGCGGTGTCCACCTTCACGAAATGGAAATGGTCTGGTCCCGAATTGCTCCACCACAACGTACCTTCCGAATCGAACGCCATCGACTGGAAATCCTCCTGTGTGGCAAGTCCGTGGCGCGAATCGACCACGCGAGTTCCCTTGCCGGTCATTTTGTCGATGTTGTAGAGGTGGCGGTAAACCCCCATTGCCCACAACGTGCCATGCGCATCACAAGCCAGTGCCACCGGCCACGTCTCGACCTCACGATTATATCCATCCAAAGCCGTCCATCCTCCGAAGTCCCCGACCTGTATAAGTTTCCCTGTCTCCATGTCCACCACGTGCAGCGTCATCCGCTTGAGCCATGTGGTTTCGCTCAAGCCAGCCTCTATTTTAGCCCAGGAGGCAGCATCTTCCACAAGGGCATACATCGTGTTGGTTGTATAATCAAAGGTCATATCGGTCACACGCGGTCCCGGGGCAGCCACGGTTCTTACCGTGCTGAACCCGTTGGCGGTGTCGTAAACCGAAAAATCAGTCTGTTCCAAGGCATAAAGCCAGTCGTTGTAGCTGCTTCGGAACGTGTAGTATTTCCCATCGACCCACTCGCCGGCCGACACCTGCGGAAGCCACTGCGACACCCCTTTGTCAACGGCAAGATTACGGAAACCATCAGTGGTGAAACTGATGAATCCAAACTCGCGGGCCGTGCTGCCCATAGAATAGCCGTGCACCATGTCGGCACCCACGGCATTACATGCCATAGCAACAACGGCACCCGCCGATAACAAAGATTTCAAATAATTTTTTTTCATAATCCATTATCTTATTATGAGGTGGTTCGGATATAGCCATCCCCCCGATGGAAAAATGCCATATCCGCCCGCTAAGTTATGACAAATTTCGCATACATACACACTTTTTAAAACATTTTACCCGCAACATCATACCCATTATGGCGATATGTCAACATCAACACCACCTTTCATGGAGTTTTGAAACACCCCGTAATTGCCAGTCCGAATTTTTTGCTTATATTTGCGGAGTTGAACACAAGAGGGGTGCCCCGCTCGACAAGGGGCTGAGATTATACCCTTGGAACTTGAAGCGGACAATGCCGCCGGAAGAACTTGATGTTTCCCCCGCAATGCCCCCGATGGCACAGGGCTGAAGCTCCCCCTCTTTAAAACTTTGACGGAATGACAGTGGAAATCAATCACCGCGCCATAGCGGTGAAGGAGGGTTGCACCACGCTGGCGCAACTGCTCGAAAACGAGGGGTTCACAGGCGTGGGACAGGCCGTGGCCGTTGACAACGCCGTGGTGCCGCGCACGCAGTGGAGTGAGACCCCCCTCACCGAGGGGATGAAGATAACGGTTATCCGCGCCGTGTGCGGAGGCTGAAAACGCAGTCAAGACCGCAATATGGATGCCATGGAACTGATTGCCATCACCACGCCATACTTCTACCCCGGCGAGGCCGAAGCCATTGCCGACGCATTGCTCAACAGGGGGTTCAGCCGTGTGCACATACGCAAACCCGGTGCAACGTCCGCCGACATGTACCGTCTGCTTTCCGCTGTGCCACAGGCTCTTTATCCGCGCCTGTCGCTGCACGATTGTTTCGCCGTTGCAAAAGAGATGGGGATAGGTGGCGTGCATATCAACAGCCGCAACCCGGCGGCTCCACAGGGGTGGGACGGGATTGTCAGCCGCTCCATCCATTCAGTTGAAGAAATCGCCGGGGTGACGGAGGATTACGCCTTTATCAGCCCGGTGTTCCCGAGCATTTCCAAACCGGGCTACACTCCGCAATTCGCTCTCGAAGAGCTGACACCACACCTCCACCGGCGGATTTTCGCATTGGGGGGCGTGACACCGGACCGGCTGCCGGTTCTCGAAAAAGCGGGATTCGGCGGAGCGGCCATGCTCGGAGCAGTCTGGAGCAAACCTATTGACCACGAGGCATTCAAGCTACAGTTCATAACACATCCCGATGAAAACCGCAGCATGGCCGATGAGGCTCTCGAAGTGCTCCGCGGCGGATGCCGGTGGGTTCAGTTGCGCCATAAGGACGCTGACATGCAACAGCTCGCCAAGGAGGGGGAAGAATGCCGCAGGCTATGCCACGAATCGGGAGCAATATTCATCATCGATGACCATGTGGAGTTTGTGAACCGCACAGGAGCCGACGGCGTTCATCTTGGGAAGAACGACATGTCTGTGGCCGAGGCGCGCGCCATCATCGGACCCGCCAAAATCATAGGTGCCACCGCCAACACTTTCGCCGACATCCGGGAAGCCGCCCGCCAAGGAGCCGACTATATAGGCCTCGGCCCTTTCCGCTTCACGCAGACAAAAAAGAACCTTAGTCCCGTGCTCGGCACGGAGGGCTACCGCTCCATCCTTTCCCAGTGCCGTCAGGAGGGCATAAACCTACCGGTGGTGGCCATCGGCGGCATAACCGACGACGACATCCCCGCCATCATGTCCACAGGCGTGGAGGGCATCGCGCTAAGTTCCTCTATTTTACAAGCCGCTGACCCGCAACGGCAAACAGAAATGACATTGAAAACAATAATAAAGACGAAGGTGAGAAGCAAGAAGTGAGTCGTAAGTGAGACCTTCTTACTTCTTGCTTCTCATTTCCCACTTCTTAAGAAAAACAACGCATACGAATCATGGATAAACTCATTATAGGAGGGCGTGAATTTTCATCGCGCCTGTTCGTGGGGACAGGTAAGTTCCGCAGCAACGAACTGATGTCGCAGGCAATCGCCGCCTCCGGCACACAGATGGTCACCGTGGCGATGAAGCGCATCGACATGGATAACCGTGACGACGACATGCTCCGACATGTGGTGCGCCAGGGTGTACAGCTCCTCCCCAACACCTCCGGGGTGCGTAACGCCGATGAGGCCGTGCTCGCCGCACAACTTGCCCGCGAGGCGTTCGGCACCGATTTCATAAAACTTGAGATACACCCCGACCCGCGCTACCTGCTCCCCGACCCGGTAGAGACCCTTCTCGCAACCGAGCGGCTGGCAAAGATGGGATTCATCGTGCTCCCTTACATACAGGCCGACCCGGTGCTTTGCAAACGCCTTGAAGAGGCCGGCACCGCCGCCGTCATGCCGCTGGCCGCACCCATCGGTTCCAACAAAGGCCTTGTCACACGCGAACTATTGAAAATCATCATCGAGCAGAGCTGTGTCCCCGTTGTGGTCGACGCAGGGCTGGGAGCACCCTCACATGCCGCCGAGGCGATGGAACTCGGTGCAGACGCCGTATTGGTCAACACGGCTATCGCCGTAGCGGGCGACCCCGTGCGCATGGCAAGCGCCTTCGCCGATGCCACCGTCGCAGGCCGCGAGGCGTTCGAGGCCGGACTTGGCGCCGTGTCCGACTGTGCCGAAGCCTCCTCGCCGCTGACCTCCTTCCTCAACTGAACAAACAAATTTGTAGGGATGCACCCCGGTGCATCCGCATATATCAGTGTAAATCAGATAAATATATTTCGGATGCACCGGGGTGCATCCCTACAATCGAGGTTTTGCAACACCAATCTATCGAAAATAACAGATTCCGATTATGTTCTCCGAAGAACTTAAAAAATATTCATGGGACGGCACGACAGCCGAAATCCAAGCGATGACCGCCGCCGATGTTGAGCGAGCCTTGGCAAAGGAGCGTCTGACCGACCGTGATTTCATGGCTCTCATCTCCCCGGCTGCCGAGCCATACCTGGAGCAGATGGCACGACGCAGCCGCGCAATCACCGAACGGAGGTTCGGAAAAACGATATCCATCTTCATACCGCTCTACATCACCAACTCATGCACCAACTCATGCGTGTATTGCGGCTTCAACCGCCACAACAAATTCCCGCGTGTGATTCTCACCCCGGAACAGATTGAAGCCGAGTGCAAGGCAATCAAGGCAATGGGTCCGTTCGAGAACCTGTTGATTGTAACCGGCGAGAACCCGCTCCTTGCCGGAACCGACTATCTGGAGAAAGCCCTCCAGGTATGCCGCCCCTATTTCAGCAACCTTACCATCGAGGTGATGCCCCTTTCCGCCGAGGACTACTCACGGCTCACCCGTTCAGGCCTCAACGGAGTGATATGCTTCCAGGAAACATACAACCGCGACCGCTACAAAATCTACCATCCTGCCGGGATGAAATCCAAATTCGAGTGGCGTTGCGACGGATTCGACCGCATGGGGCAGGCAGGGGTGCACAAAATCGGAATGGGGGTGCTGATAGGCCTTGAGGACTGGCGAACTGACGTGACCATGATGGCACGACACCTCACCTATCTGCGCAAGCATTACTGGAAAACCCGCTACTCGGTGAATTTCCCGCGTATGCGCCCGTCCGAATCGGGGTTCCAGCCCAACGTGGTGATGAGCGACCGCGAACTGGCACAACTCACCTTTGCTTTCCGCATATTCGACCCCGATGTGGACATATCCTACTCCACACGCGAAAATCACACCTTCCGCAACAACATGGCAACCCTCGGGGTGACAACCATGAGTGCAGGCTCAAAGACAGACCCGGGGGGCTACGCCACCTACCCCACATCGCTCGAGCAGTTCGCCATCAGCGACCCCACAAGCCCCATGGCCGTTGCCGACGACCTCCGCGCCCTCGGCCGCGAACCTGTGTGGAAAGACTGGGACCGCATATTCGATTTTTGAGTTGTTAGTTTTTAGTTGTTAGTCATTAGTGGCTTTACTTCCGACTTCTCGCTTTAGTCGCCGGTCTTTCTCTCTCGCCTAAAAACTAACGACTAACGACCAATGACTAATGACTAACAACTAATAACTAAAAACTAAAAACTAAATGCGCTACTCACGACAGACAATGCTCGCGGAAATCGGCGAGAGCGGCCAGCAACGCCTGCGGGATTCATCCGTGCTGATAGTAGGCTTGGGTGGATTAGGAGCCCCTGCCGCCACCTACCTTACAGGGGCGGGGGTGGGTCGCATAGGCTTGGCCGACAACGATGTGGTGAGCCTGTCGAACCTTCAGAGGCAAATCCTCTACACCGAAGCGCAGATAGGCCGTCCGAAAACCGAATGCGCTTTTGAAAGACTCTCGGCAATGTCATCGGATGTCACCTTCGAGCTTCATCCCCAAGGAATAACCTCCGACAACGCTGCCGATATTTTCAGCCGTTACGACCTCGTTGTGGACTGCTGCGACAACTTCACCACGCGCTATCTCATCGATGACACCTGCACCCGGCTCGGCAAGCCATGGGTTCACGGTTCCATCGGCGAGTTTCACGGACAGGTCAGCGTGTTTAACCACACCCTTCGGCGGCATTACTCCGAGCTATACCCCGACCGCGACGCACTATGCGCCCTTCCCCGTGTGACCGCCGGAGTGGTCGGAGCTGTCCCTGGAGTTATAGGTGCCATCCAAGCCAACGAGGCATTGAAAATCCTCCCCGCTTCGGCACCCCATGCGAAGGGAAGCTGTTCACAATCGACCTCCTAACCCTTCAAACCTCACTTATAAATTATTAGAAAGAAGTAAGAAGCAAGAAATATGGGAAAAAGCTTTGACGAATATGCGGCCACCTACGATGCGTGGTTCCTCGACAACCCCAATGTACTGTATTCCGAAGTTGCACTCGTGGCCTCCACACTGCGCGATGCAGGCCGTGTGCTCTCGGTGGGATGCGGCAGCGGGCTATTTGAAAAAATAATGCGCGACGAAATGGGCATCGACGTGCGCGACGGGGTGGAACCCTCCCACGCCATGGCCGAGATTGCACGCAAGCGCGGCATGAACGTTGTAGAAGCCACGGCAGAGGATTTCGACTATCCTGCCGGAGTCTATGATACAATCATTTTCAATGGCTCCCCAAGCTACATCACCGACCTCGACACAATTCTGCGCAAAGTATATGCATCACTCCCCGAAGGTGGGCGCGTAGTCCTTGTCGACGTACCCAAGGAAAGCACCTACGGGCTGATGTACAATCTTGCCAAGGCACTCGGAACATGGAACCACCCTTTGCTTGAAGGCACCTACCCGCCTAATCCCTATCCGATTGAATTCGTCAACGTGGCCAACTGGCGTACTACCGCCGAAAAAATCTCCCTCATGGAGAAGAATGGCTTCCGCGACCTGACATCGGCACAAACCCTTACCACCCATCCACTCTATTCTGACCTCGCCACCGAGCAACCCATCCCCGGCCACGACTGTGGCGACTACGTTGCCGTTACCGGCTGGAAAAAGTGATAATGAGAAGTGAAAAGTAAGAAGCAAGACGTGAGAAGCAAGGCTTCTAAAAACTAATAACTAACAACTAAAAACTAAAAAAACATGCCCTGGAGCGAAGAAGCCTGGAAGGCTTCAGAATCAATCTACAACGCCATCCTCGACCTCCCTTTTATCAAAGAGCTGGCCGACGGCACCCTTTCCCGTGAACGTTTCCTGCACTACATAGGGCAGGACAACCTGTATATCGACGACTACAGCCGCGTGCTCGCCCACATAGCCTCGCGCCTCGGCAATATCGATGATGTTGCCGCATTCCTGGAATTCGCCGGCGACGGAGTGGCCATGGAAAAAAGTCTGCACGCCATGTATGTGCACGAAGGGGCATTGGAAAAGACCCCCGCATGCCTGTTCTACACCTCCCTGCTCAAAGCGCAGGCCAACGAAGATGTAGCCGTTGAGGCAGCCGCCATCCTCCCCTGCTTCTGGATTTACCAGAAGGTGGGCGAACATATCCTTTCCATAGCCAAAATGGGCGGAATCCCAGAAGAGCCATTCCAGACGGGAGCACTGGCGGTAGATTTCGGTCATGCGGCTGCGGGTTTCGGGAGATGCGCTGTCAGCGAGGCGGTTGCATATTTCTATGCAACGGCGAGTGGAGGCATCGAAAG
>WSMN01000112.1 GCA_013316535.1 Muribaculaceae bacterium
GTCTGGAATGCCGATAGTTTGTCGGTGTTCATTTCTCCGCCCCAGAAACGTTTACGGTTCAATCTCACATACCAGTTGGAAAGGTTGTCGTTTACGAACGTGTTGATGGCGCGTGCGGCCTTTGTCGGTTCGTAATCGTCAAGTGCGTCCGCCACTTCTTTTATGAGAGAATTGAGCAGCGAAAGAATCCAGCGGTCAATTTCAGGCCGCTCCGCCAATGGAACTGCGGTTTCTGCGCCTGTGAATCCATCGACATTGGCATATAATGCCAAGAATGAATAGGTGTTATAGAGCGTCGCAAAAAGTTTGCGGGCCACTTCCTGAACGCCGTCGGCATCGAACTTAAGGTTATCCCATGGTGATGAATTGGCAATCATGTACCAACGCACGGGGTCACTTCCGAATTTCTCGATTGTCGAGAATGGATTGACTGCGTTTCCAAGGCGTTTCGACATCTTGTTGCCATCTTTGTCAAGTACGAGTCCGTTGGATATAACTGCCTTGTATGCGGTTGAATCGAATACCATCCCCGCGATTGCATGAAGGGTGAAGAACCATCCTCGTGTCTGGTCCACACCTTCAGCAATGAAATCTGCTGGATATAGTTCACCTGAATCCAACCCTTCCTTATTTTCAAACGGGTAATGAATCTGCGCATAAGGCATTGCTCCTGAATCGAACCATACGTCAATGAGGTCGGTTTCACGATGCATCGGGCGACCGGTTTCCGAAACCAGGACGATATCATCCACATATGGTCTGTGCAGGTCTATTTTTTCGTAGTTCTCTTTTGAGTAGAGCCCCGGGGTGAATCCTTTTGCTTTGTAAGGATTTTCGGCCATAATTCCGGCTGCCACGGCTTTTTCTATCTCGTTATAGAGCATTTCAACCGATTCGATGCAAACCTCTTCTTTCCCGTCTTCGGTGCGCCATATAGGTAGCGGGGTGCCCCAATAACGGCTACGAGAAAGGTTCCAGTCCTGAAGATTCTCCAGCCACTTGCCGAAACGTCCCGACCCGGTCGATGCTGGTTTCCATTTGATTTGCTCATTAAGTTCCATGAGGCGTTCGCGGGCAGCAGTGGTTCGGATGAACCAGCTGTCGAGGGGATAGTACAGCACCGGCTTATCGGTTCTCCAGCAATGGGGATATGAGTGTACATGCTTTTCGATTTTGAACACTTTGTCGGTTTGCTTGAGCCACATGCATATCTCCACATCAAGGGTCTCATCAGCATCGGTTTTTGATGCGTCATAGGCGTTCTTGACATACTTGCCTGCCCATTCCTGATAGGCTTCAATATCGACGTTGGCCTTGACAAATTCGGGGTCAAGGTCTTCTATCGGGAAGAAGCGCCCACGCATGTCAACCATCGGCCGTATGTTCCCATCCTTGTCAACAAGTGTGAGTGGCGGGATATTGTTTTGGCGTGATACGCGCAAGTCATCAGCACCGAACGTCCCGGCGATATGCACGATTCCCGTTCCGTCTTCGGTGGTCACGTAGTCTCCGGGAATTACGCGGAATGCACCTTCGCCGGGGTTCATCCATGGAATCAATTGCTCATAGTGCAAGCCCACGAGGTCGGCACCTTTTAAGGTTTTCACTACGTGGTATGGGATGAGCTTATCCCCTTTTTTGTACTCTTCGAATGGGACATCGGTAGCTTTGGCATTGAAGTAATGCCCCATCAGGGGAACTGCGAGAACCACTGTTTCAGGATTGCCTGAATAGGGATTGAACGTCTGGACAATGTTGTAATCAATATCCGGCCCCACACACAGAGCCGTGTTTGAGGGTAATGTCCATGGGGTTGTGGTCCATGCCAGGAAATAAGGCTTTCCATGGCCGGTCATATCTTCCGTCGGGTCGGTGATGAGGAATTGCGCCACACATGTGGTGTCCTTGACATCGCGGTAGCATCCGGGCTGGTTCAGTTCGTGGGTGCTAAGGCCGGTTCCGGCTGCCGGGGAATAAGGCTGTATGGTGTAGCCTTTATAAAGATACCCTTTATTGTAGAGTTGCTTTAAAAGCCACCATACGCTTTCGATATAGCGGTTATCATAAGTGATGTAAGGATTGTCGAGGTCCACCCAATATCCCATGGAATTTGTGAGGGCAGACCATTCTTTGGTGTATTTCATCACCTCGCGTCGGCAAGCCCCGTTGTAATCGTCAACCGAGATTTTCTTCCCTATATCCTCCTTTGTTATGCCAAGAGATTTTTCCACGCCGAGCTCTACAGGCAGGCCATGCGTGTCCCATCCGGCTTTACGCTTCACATGGAAACCTTTCATTGTCTTGTATCGGCAGAAGATGTCCTTGATGGTTCTGGCCATGACATGATGGATTCCCGGCATTCCGTTGGCCGAGGGGGGGCCTTCATAGAAAACAAAAGAAGGCATCCCTTCACGGGTTTTCATGCTCTGTTCAAAAAGGTTCTCTGCATTCCATTTTGCCAGAACCTCTTTGTTTATGTCTGAAAGGTTGAATTTGTTGTATTCAGCGAATTTCATCGTCGTTATTGGATGGTAAGTTGATTGGTTTCGATTACTGTGGCATATAACGGCCACAAAGTTACTAATTTTCAGATTAGTGTGCAATAAGCGACTTATAACGTGGAATATGGTTATCGGGCTTTACCTTTCATTCCTCCTTTGGAGCCTCCTCCAAGGGCGAAAATGTTTTGTGAGAAAGAGAATGTTTTTTGGCTTCGGCGTGTGTTGCGTTTCACAGCCAGTGAAACCAGTTTGTCCATAAGGTTGTTGAACGATAGGCCGGTGGCTTCCCAAAGGTAGAAGGATAAGGAACCGGGAATTGTGTTTATCTCGTTCACATAGATGTTGTTGGTGGCTCGGTCTACAATCACATCCACACGGCTTACTCCATGGCAAGACAATACTCTGAATGTCTCGCCGGCCAGTCGTTGTATTTTGGCTGTCATTTCGGTTGGAAGCTCGGCCGGAATTTTTTTTGCCGATGCCTGCATACCTTTGGAGCCTTTTGTCCCTCCCATATACTTGTCGGTGTATGACAGGATTTCGGTGGATTTTATAGGTTCTTCGAGAACCGAAGTCTGGAACTCGTCACAATCGCCCAGGACGGAGCAATTTATTTCTTGTAGTTGTTCCACCATATGTTCGACGATTATACGGGAGGCGTAGCGCGAGGCATCCTCAACTTTTTCCAGCAGTTCCGTGCGGTTATGTGCACATCCTATGCCTATTGAAGACCCGAGATTAGCCGGCTTTACGATAACAGGATATCCCAGTTTTTCCTCGGTCCGGGCAATAAGAGCATCCTTGTCAGCGAACCATTGTCTGTCTGTGAACCATATATAGTCAACAACAGGTATGTCGTTTTCACGAAGAATCATCTTCATGGTTATTTTGTCCATTCCGTTGGCCGATGCCAGGGTGTCGCATCCGGCATACGGGATTCCTATCGAGTCCAGAATGCCTTCAAATGTGCCGTCTTCGCCGTTTGCTCCATGAAGCACCGGGATTACTACATCCAGCCGGCAATCCAACCCTTTGTTTTTGAACAGGCCTTTGGGATTGGAATAATATAGATTGTAGTCCCCGAATACCGGGCGCATATATACTTCATCACATTGCTTAAGCAAGGATGGGATGTCACGATAGTTTTTCAGGTCGAGCAATGGAGCACCCGTGAACCATCGGCCTTCTTTAGTGATATAAACAGGTGTGACATCATATTTGGAACTGTCGATTGCGTTGATTGCCTGGTTGGCCGAGATTACTGAAATCTCATGTTCGGTGGAACGTCCGCCGAAAAACACGCCTATATTTGTTTTCATTTCTGTTTATTTGGAATCTGTGTTATCGGTTATTTGAATGTGTCGGGAAGGTCGTTCTCATATAAAACGGTATCACCCGATGTAGCGATTGTCTGTAGTTTGGCCTGGGCTTGTGCGAATGTATCCACGGCATATACATTTCTTTCATCCATGTCGCCGCTGGCGATTCCTGCCATTATTGCATCACGGTTGTAGCTTCCGACAATGATTGCAATGTCGGCACAACGGGCTATGTTACGCCCCAGTTCC
>WSMN01000113.1 GCA_013316535.1 Muribaculaceae bacterium
GGAATACTCATCGACCGGTTTCCCGTCTATGGAAAGTGTGGTGCGGGCGACATATAGGGCTGGATTCCCGGGTGACCATCTCGATGGTTTTTCCACAAGGAAGTTTTGGGTGAACGGCTGCTCGTGGGCATAGTAGACGGAGTTGTTGGTTGCCACTACGTTGCCGTCGGGGGCGATTATGTCGGTTTTAACGCCGACAGCCTCTCCTTTTTTCGCGCCGGAGATTTCGGTGATGAGTTTCACCGAGGCCTCGTCGGGGGAGACATAGGGTGTGGTCACGTAGGTTCCCCAGACGGGAACATGCACACGGGATGTGGCAACGAGGTGTACGTTGCGGTAAAGCCCCGCGCCGGGATACCAGCGTGATGACTGGGGCTTGTTTTCCAGTTCTACCGTGAGTGTGTTCTCCCCGGTTTTGACCAATCCTGCCGGGAGGCTGATATGGAAGGAGTTGTAGCCGTAGGCCCATCCTCCCACATGCTTTCCGTTTACCGATACGCGTGGGTTGCTCATGGCTCCGTCGAACAGCAGGGTGAAGTGCTGTCCGGCAGTGTCGGGAACTTCAAATGTGGTGGTGTAGATGCCGCGACCCATGTAGGGTAGGCCGCCGGTGCGTCCTGTCTTTTCCGATTTTTCGGTCTCTCCGTTCTGCTCCACGGCTACAACCTGGAGGTCGTTGTCGCGTGAGAACGGTTCGTGGATTGCCCAGTCGTGTGGAACGCGGACGCTCTGCCAGTCGGCTCGGTTGCCGAGGGAATCTACCTTGGCGAATTGCCACCCGTGGGTGAGTGTGGATTGAGTGCGTGCGGCACTGTCGGCAGGAATCGATGCTACGGTAGCGGCCAATAGAGAGGTGAGGATGCAATTGAACTGTTTCATGGGTGTGGATTATTGCACGGGGGTGATGACTGCGCGGGTGAAAGGGTCGAGTGCAGCGGTCGGCCGTCCGTTGGTGAAGCATCCTTTGTGGTAGCCGGTGTTGGATGGCTCGGCTTCAGGTTCCCAATAGAAGATGCCTTGGAGGGCATCGTTGCCGGCGTAGGCACGCATTATCTTGTCAAGAGCATCTCCGCAATCCTTGGCCTGCGTGTGGTGGAATCCGATTTCGCAAATCATCACGTTTTTGCCGTAACGCGATGCGAGATATTTGATGTTGTCGATGCAATCGTTGATGGCCTGGTGGTCGGTTGTTACAGACCATGACGCGCCGAGGCCTTTTTCAATGATGGGGTAGAGCGACATGCCTATCATGTCGAACTTGCCGTTGTGCTTTTTGAGCAGGTCGAAGAACCATGTGTAGGTGTCTTTCTTATTTCCCTGGTCGAGATGTACAATCACCTGTGCCTTGGGGAACACGGCCTTGACGGCATCATAGCCCGCATTGAGGAAACGGGGGAATTCGCCCGGGTTCTGGTCTTTCATTGCGCCCATCGGATGGAGCATACCCGGGGTCGTCTCGTTGCCTATCTGCACCCATGTGGGTGTGATGTCCTCGGCCTTAAGGGCTGTGAGCATTTCGGTTACGTGTGTCTTAACGGCTTGGGCCATCTGCGATGCCGACATTCCGTTCCAAGCAGCGGGGACAACCTGCTTGCCGGGATCTGCCCAGTTGTCGGAAAGATGAAAGTCAATCATCAGGCGCATACCGAGAGCATGTGCCCGGCGAGCCTTGACCAGGACATCGTTTATGGAATTGTATTGGTTGGCGGGGTTAACCCAAACCCGGAGACGGATTGCGTTCACGCCGCATTCATCGCGTAGGAGCTGCATACATTCGGTCGCCTCCCCTTTTGTGTTGTAGAACATGTTGCCTTTGTCCTCCAGTTCTGTGAGCCAACTCACGTCGGCACCTTTGGCGAATCCTTCCGACACATATGGCGGTTCATCGGGTCTTTCAGGTTGTTCGGGTGTGGGGGGTGTAGGGATGACGGGCTCATTGTCGTTGCCACCGCAAGCGGAGAGTGCACCGCACAATGTCGCTGTCACGGCACAAAGCATCAAGTGCTTCCTAAGGATTGATATTTTCATTAGTCGAATTTGAATTTAAGTTGGTCTATAAGGATTAATATGTGTTATTCGTTGGTCAGCCATGCGCCGATAATCTCGGCGGAAGCAGGTTGTGTGGAGGCATGGCCGGGGAACACCAGCTGAAGTTTCTCCACATCGGCGATGTCGAGCGGCCTCCCGTAGCCTTCGGGAATGAATTCATGCGAGAGGAATGTTGGGAACGGAGCCGGGCACAGCAATGTGGGTGAGATTGCCATCTCGCCGATACCTATGGATATTTCACTGTCGGGAGACAGGTGCACGGTTTTGGAATAGGTGATGCCGTCGCGGTTGACAAGGGAAACCGTTATCTCGTTGAGATTTTCGACGGCACCAGTCTTTACAACGAGCCGACCAGGAGCGATATTTCCGTTTAATGCCTTCATTCTGCCGCCTGTGTATAGTGTCAGGATGGTGTTGACAGGTTTTTCGCCTTTGTCTACCGATACCTTTATTGCATCCTGCGACATAGGGGAATGGCGGGAGATTTCCACCCGGCTGCGCCCCCACTCATCGGGGATTGTTGATGTCTCAGTGCCTTGCAGCCCGTCGGAAGGGTTCAACAATATTACAGGGTCGCCGGGGTGGAGCAATGTTGTGGAGAATGAGCCGCTTTCGGGGGCATCCCAGTCGAGGGGCAGGCCATTGATTGCGTCCGGGAAGGTTCGGGATTCGCCGGGTGCTATCGCTGCGATGCGGTAGGTGAATGACGTTTTCCCGGCGATGTCTTCTGCCGGTATGACGGCTTCAAAAATGTAGGGTGCCACTGGGTGCATGGTGTAAAGACGGTTGTCCTTGCGCCAGAATGATGCTTCGGCGGGATATATCACAAGCGAATCGGGCATAGCGGAGCCGAATGCTTCGGCGCGTATGACAAGCGGCTTGTCGGCATTAGCAGTCGGAGCCGGTATGTGGTTGACATGTAGTGGGGTGGAGGTTACAGGGGGCATGGCGTATTCATTGAGCCTAAAGGCATCATGCCGCGAATCCGCCTGGAGTTCCGCAATCTTTGCGGAGGAGTTACCGAGAAGGTAAACCCCGGGGTGGACGAGCAGGGTGGAGCCTTCGGCTGTGCCCGAACGGGAATCTTTCCCGGCGATGGCACGGAAACTGAATCTTTGTCCCAAATCGGGCAGGTTGATTGTCATGGGGTGGGATGAGGGGAGGATATGTGCCACCTCACGTGTGAGCGATGGCTTTTCAAAAGGGTCGGTGCTGAAAAGCACATCGGGCATGACCTCGAGCCTCCACAGGCCATCGGCAAGTTTGTCGAGGAAATATGCTCCGCGACCTTGGTATTTCACGACGGGTGATGTGCCGTAACCCGCGATTTGGCGAAGGCTGTCGGGGTTTACCGGCGGCACGTCAACGTTGTTGGTATGCACATACTCCCGGGGCGTGTTGAGCAGGGCGAGGTTTCGCCGGTAGCTCACGGTGACATCGGAGAAAACTGTATCGGCGGGATATTTGCCGACATCCGCTCCATTGGGGGTGTGCCGCATTACGTGTGCCGCAATTTTCATGCCGAGCGCCTTTTGGGGCGTGTAGGCGAGGTTGAGATAATGTGTCTGATATTCGGTGTTGAACCGTGCCATGTCGATGGGGTCGTAGGCGAATTGTGTCGCCCATTGGAACCCTTCGCGTGCGAAAGTGCGTGCCACAGCGGGGAAGATGTAGCTTTCGAGCATGTCGGCGGGGTCGAACTCATAGACAACCTTGGCTTTGTTTCCGAAGCCTTTTGTTCCGTTGAACGGGATTGCATAATTGTCGACGTAGGGGAGGAAGTTGCCGCGCCGTTCGTGGCCTGAAACAAGCCCTACGGGATACCATTGGTAGGTGGTTCCCTGTATGTCGGCGGCATAGTAGCCGGCGACCATCTCCATGTTATGGCTCACATTGTAGAGCAACGGTTTTTTCCATCCGCCTTGACGGCAGCCATACCGTGGCACGGCGCGGAGGAGAGGAAGTCGGTGGAGCAGCGCATAAAG
>WSMN01000114.1 GCA_013316535.1 Muribaculaceae bacterium
TTCATTCATAATCTCAAACCCTCTGACCCGTCAATATTTTTCAGGACGCCACAGGTCTCGCCAAAGGCATCGCGGAAGCACTTGGTGAAATAGGCGGGGGTGGAGAAGCCGGTTTCATAGGCAATCTCGCTGACGGACTTTTCTGTGGAAGCCAGCAACATGCGGGCACGCTGCAAACGCATGTCACGCAGCAGCTCCACCGGCGAGAAATTCGTCAGAGCCTTGATTTTGCGGTAGAACTGCGAGCGGCCAAGCCCCATGCGGGCGGCAAGCTCGTCGACCCCGATGTCGGGGTTGCCCAATTCGGCTTGCGCTATTTCGACAAACCGTGCGTAAAACTCGCTTTCCACATCGCCGGGAGCTTTTGACGAAGCCGGTGCCGGCACAGGCTTCGCCCCGTCGGATAGAACAGTCGAACCCGGGCGGAGCCACAATTCGCGTATGCGCTTGCGGTTCTCCACAAGATTGCGGCAACGAGCCTTCAGCACATCGCCCCGGAACGGCTTGGAAATATAGCCGTCTGCACCGCTGTCATAGCCCTGAACGCGCTGCTCGTCCATTGAACAGGCGGTCAGCATCAGCACGGGGATATGCGACGTGGCCGTCTCACCCTTTATTCTTTGACAACACTCCATCCCGTCCATCCCAGGCATCATCACGTCGCACACAACAAGGTCAGGGACATATTTCGCCGCCATGCGAATGCCCTGCGCCCCGTCGGGCGCGGTAATCACACAATATTCATCCTTCATCGAGGCCGAAAGAAGAGCGCGTATATCGGCATTATCGTCAATCACAAGCAACAACGGCTTGTCGGCGGCACCTGTGCCCTCCGTGGCCGGGATTTCCGATTCAACGGAAACCGTCTCATCGCAAAAACCTGATTCTGTCCCGACCGACGAATTAACATCCACGGACTCCACACCGACATGACGCACAGGAATGGAAACCTCAAACTCCGTACCCTTCCCTAACTCGCTCTCAACCGAAATCTCGCCGCCGTGCAGTTCAACGAACGCCTTGGCCAAGGAAAGGCCTATCCCCGAACCCTGCGGATTCACCTTGTCGACTTGAAAGAACCTATCGAAAATCTTGCCCAAGTCTTCCGAGGGGATACCTTTCCCGGTATCGGCCACGGAAAAGCAGAGCTGCGAGGGGCTGCATGTGCAACGGAAACTGATGGAGCCGTTGTCGGGAGTGTATTTGAAGGCATTCCCCATAAGGTTGAAAAACACCCGCTCCATTTTCTCCACATCAAGAGCAAGCTCGGCCTCACCTTCGGCACAAATGTCAAGTTCGAGCTTTATCCGGCGTTTACGCGCCAACGCAAGGAACGATTCACCCCACTCCCTGACCAACCGGCCGAAGTCAACCTCGGTAAGGTACAATTCCATCTTGCCGTTCTCGAACTTGCGAAAATCGAGAATCTCGTTAATCAACCGCTTAAGTATCTTGACGTTGCGGGCAGCAATCGACATGAGCGAATGTTGCTGTGGAGTGAGGTTCGCAGCCGAAGCGAGCTGCTCCACAGGTTCGGCGATCAACGTCAGCGGAGTTCGCAGGTCGTGCGACACATTGGTGAAAAACGCGAGTTTCGACTGCGTGGCCTCATTCAGCTGCCGGTTGAGCATCACCTGCTTGTCGCGTTCCTGCTCAAGCTGGAGATTCTTCGTTTCAAGAATCTCCTGATGGCGGCGGCGTTGCCAGAACGCACGAAGCAAAAGAAAAATCACCCCCGACAGAAGCACAAGAATCACAACTGCGGCATACATCAGCGTAGTTTGCGCCGAATGCCGCTTCCAGTATTCATCCACCTGCCCCTTGAGGGTCTTCATTTTTTCGGTCTCCTCGCGCAGCGACTCGTTTTGCAGCAACAGGATGTCGGCATTCGACTTATCGACAGCCGACGACAACGGCAACACGACATCACGCTCAAACGGCTTCCCGTCGAGAATCGACAGAGCCGTGCGCACCACACGGTTCCCCTCCGTGGGATAAAGAAAAGTTGCGTCAATCACGCTGTCGGCTACCGCCCGTATCCCTATTTCAGGTGCCGCATCGATGCCTATGATTTTTATGTCGCCGCGTCCACGCGAGCGGGCAACCTGCGATGCCCCTATCGCCATACGGTCGTTGTGGGCATATATCATATTGGTCTGCGGATAAACATCCAGAAGCGAATCGACAAGTGCCATAGCATCCTCCATATTCCAGTTGCCATGCTCACTGGCTATGATTTCCATCCCGTGCGTCCCTTTTACTGCATCAACGAAACCGGAATGCCGCTGATCGGTAGGGGTGGAACCTTTCCGACCCTGAATCTCAATGACGTTCACATCACCTTTTATAAGATGGCGCCCGTAACGGGCAGCCTGTCCACCTATACCGTAATCATTGGCACCTATTCGTGCCGTATAGGTGTCACCAACTATATCCCGGTCGAAAATTATGACAGGGATGCCGCGCTCATACACATCTTTGATAACAGGCGTTAGCGGGGCAGCCTCGTTTGGGGCGGCTATTACAATGTCGAAGCCGTTCTCGGCGAAATAACGGATGTCGGCAATCTGTTTTTCATTATTGTCATCAGCCGAACGTATCTCTATCTCGGCATTGTCACGAAGCATTATCTCACGCAACATCTCGTCGTTCATCTTCGACCGCCAGTCATCGCTGCTGCATTGCGACACCCCTATGCGGTAGACTTTCTTTTCACCGCAACCCGGCAACAACAAAACGGCAAGCAACAGCATGGCATATAATTTAAGATAACGCATGGTTTATTAAGGTTAGGAATAAACGGGATCGTGATTACACCCGCGAATTTAGCAAGAAAAATGATTAAAAACAGCGCATTAGATTGTTAAATCGTCCCATTGCAACATTTTTGATAGCCTATGCCGCAATCCTTATGGCCGAATTACAGCGACGTTTATTAGTTTTGCAACGTGTTAAAAGAATGCACCAAAGATTATCTTTAACTATAGCATGAAAAAACTGATTCCCATAGCCGCTGCACTGACAGCCCTTACAGCGACCGCCGCCGGTTCCGGCGTGAAAATAGAACACCTCGGCACGAGCAACACTCTCGTCAGGATAGAAAGCCCCGGACGCTACATTATATTGCCCGTACAGGAAAGCAACGATGATGCAAAGGTTGACATACTTGTCGACGGCAAACTTGAGCGCACCATAAATGTGCGCCTGGCCAAAACAAAAGTAGACTACACCACCCCTCTCGACATCAAACCCTACCAAGGCCATAGCGTGATGCTGAACATAACCACGTCGCAAAATCGCACATCAGTACGCGAAGCAAAGGAAGATGCCTGTTGGGGCAATTTTGCCGTGACCGACACTATCCCTGTCACCAACCGCGAGAAATACCGCCCGGCTTTCCACCACACCCCTCTCTACGGATGGATGAACGACCCAAACGGAATGTTCCATAAAGACGGGTTGTGGCATCTTTACTACCAATGGAACCCCTATGGCTCGAAATGGCAGAACATGACATGGGGGCACTCATCGTCACCAGACCTTGTACACTGGAACCATCACACGGCAGCAATCGAACCAAACGGATTAGGCACCGTGTTCAGCGGCAGTTGCGCAATCGACACAGCCGGAACAGCCGGATTCGGGAAAAACGCCGTGATAGCAATGTACACATCGGCGGGAGCAAGCCAGGTTCAGAGCCTCGCACACAGCACCGACAACGGCGACACATTTGAGATATATCCCGGCAATCCCGTCATCACCCTCGAAAGCGAGGCCCGCGACCCCAATATGTTCTGGAACGAAGAAACCGGGGAATGGAACCTTCTGCTTGCACATGCCCTCGACCGCGAAATGCTCGTGTTCACATCGCTCGACATGAAGGAATGGTCGCTCCAAAGCTCTTTTGGCAAAGGGCTTGGCTCGCAGGATGGTGTTTGGGAATGCCCCGACCTTTTCAAATTACCCGTAGATGGGAGTGACCAAGAAAAATGGATGCTCATATGCAACATCAACCCCG
>WSMN01000115.1 GCA_013316535.1 Muribaculaceae bacterium
GGGAAGCGGCAACGCAATCAGATTATAAGGATTCCCATCGGCAGTGCGCAATGCTTTCAGCTCCTCCTCCATGAGGTTCAGCTCCCGTGTATGCCCGTCAGCTACATTATACGACTTTACATACAGAATCGTGTCGTCAGGGGCGAAACGGGCAAGCGTATCTATGTGGCTGTCGGTATCGTCGCCGGCAAGATGCCCGTGTTCAAGAAAATGCACCCGTGAGATGCCCATCGTTTCCTTGAAATAACGGCATAAAGCCTCTTTGTCCACCACTCCGTTGCGGTTAAGCGACAACAGGCAGGCAGAAGTTGTGAGCATCGTGCCCTTCCCGTCAACCTCCATGGAACCGCCCTCGAAAACGAAATCAAGGCAGGGAACATAACGCCTGGTCAGCAACGAAGCCTCCACCATGCGCAAAGTCACCATATTATCGAGATTCGCTGCGAATTTCAGCCCCCACCCGTTGAATTGGAAGTCGAGTGCCGACACACCGTCGGGGGTCTCCAAGGTTATAGGTCCGTAATCACGGGTCCATGTATCATTGGTTGGTGCCTGGAATATGATGAGCTTATCTTGCGGGAATTCTTCCAATATCTCACGTACCAAACCAACTTCAGGCGTCACAACCAACACCCTCAATCCGCTATCAATGATGGCACGGACAAGATTTACATAACATGAGGTAACCTCGTCAAGCATATCCGCCCAATCTGTAGCGAAATGCGGCCATGCTATCATCACCGCCTCATAATTCTCCCATTCGGCAGGAATTCTTTTTCTGTCAGCCATCACAGTTATTCATCAAAATCATTAAGGTTATCCCACACCGACTCGCGGTCGCTAAGGTATTCATCGCAGAAATCAAGGAAACCGCGACGTTCCGAACTGCCCACCTCATGGCACCATTCCCTGTAGCGTCTATGCAGCTCGTCGTCCTCGTCTATCATCTTTTTGAAATCCGACTCCGCCACATCCACACTATCGGCCTGATGCAGAATGTCAATAAACAATTGCGTTATATCTTC
This sequence comes from Muribaculaceae bacterium, assembly GCA_013316535.1. Taxonomy (GTDB): domain Bacteria; phylum Bacteroidota; class Bacteroidia; order Bacteroidales; family Muribaculaceae; genus UBA7173. Next base: position 1,026 of record WSMN01000115.1, read on the forward strand.
CATATCCAATCAAGATTTGATTCGGAAACGTCCGCCGGGTCAGAACAGCGGGAAAGTGGCATTGGTCAGCACATACTTCCTGCGGAACTCGGCATTGCTCATGCAGAACATCAATATGCCCTGCACCAATGTCACCCAATACCACATGCCGCATGTCACCAGTGAGAGGATGATGGTGAGGATTCCGCCGGCAATCTTTCCGAGATAGAAATAATGCACCCCGAAACCACCCAACAGTATGGCAAACAAAGCCGTTATGCCACGGCTCTTGCCTTCAGGCCCGCAATCAAAAGCATTGTTGGATGCATTATAGTACATGTCGGACGAGCCATTCTCTCCGAATGCCTCTTTGCCTTGCGATCCATATTGGTTATAGCCGTAATTGCCGTTGCCTGGAGCCTCGGATGCCTGACGGTAACCGGCTGCGCCATAATTGTAGGCACCGCCACATTGCTGCTGACCCTGGAAACGGTCGTGCGCAGCGGGAAGGTCATGTCGGCAAAATCTGCAAAAGATTGCTTCGTCTTGTATTTCTTCTCCGCAATAAGGACATTTTTTCATGATAATATTGTTTTTCAATTAGACTTGAAAACCATAGAAGAGAGATGTATTATTCAGGTTTATTCTCTACAAAAATAACGATATTATTTTAATTATGAAGAATTATCGGCTACAATTCACACACGGAAACAATCCAACCGCGTTCTTAAGTTGCACCCAGAAAGCAATAAATAATCTGCCATGTCATGCTTCCCGCCGCAAAATCCTTATGGTCACACCTATCTGCCGCTCATATGGAGCCGACCCGTCGAGACGCGATATGACACAATCAAACGCATCCTCCCACCCCATGGCAAGCATCGTTGCAACGATTTCATTGGCAGTGCGGGGCAGATAGCCTATCTTGTATTCGTTGCCGCCAAATTCCGCCCACAGGCTGACGGCAAAAGAATCAGCAGGATTAGCAGGCTCGGCTTTCATTTCCAGACGTCCACCCACCTCCAAACTACGCCAAACGTCGTCGGCCTGATAATATTGGCGGCCGGCGACGAATGTATCGAGCAGATAAATTTTATCAAATGTCATTTCGAATCATCAGATTGTTTCGGAGCGGTCTCTGAATTGACTGCCCCATCTTTGCCTTTGGCTGGCACGGGAGGAATTGTGGGTGGAGGTGTCACCTCCGTGGCCTCCACATCCACCACTCCGTTATCTCCGGCAGCGATGCTGCCCGAACCGTCAGTGGCATCGGAAGAACCGGCCTTCACCTTTTCCTGAAGTTTTTCAGCCTGTTGCTGGGCTGCAAGAATCTCATCGGTACGCGAAACCCATTTGCGTTTACCGAATATACGTTCAACATCCTCGGTAAAAATCACTTCCCGGCTATAAAGCACCTCCGCCAACTTGTTATGCCCTGCGGCATGTTCACGAAGAATTGATTTTGCACGCTCATACTGTTCATTCACTATGCGCGAAACCTCTTCGTCAATCATCCTGGCGCGGTCGTCGCTATAGGGCTTGGAGAAACCATAGGATTGCCCCGTTGAATCATAATACGACAGATTGGGCAATCGTTCGCTCATGCCATAATACACAACCATTGCATATGCCTGCTTGGTGACGCGCTCCAGGTCGTTGGCAGCTCCGGTGGATATATGTCCGAGGAACAGTTCCTCTGCCGCACGTCCGCCGAGTGTGGAACACATCTCATCGAGCAATGCCTGGGTTGGTGTAATCTGACGCTCCTCCGGCAGGTACCATGCTGCACCAAGAGCTTTCCCGCGAGGCACAATCGTTACCTTTATCAACGGATTGGCATAACGCAAGTGCCAAGAAACCGTGGCATGACCTGCCTCGTGACATGCGATGGATTTCTTTTCCTCTGTAGTGGTGATTTTGGAGCGTTTCTCCAATCCACCGATTATGCGGTCCACGGCATCAATGAAATCCTGACGTTGCACCACATCTTTGTTATGGCGTGCAGCAATCAGAGCCGCCTCGTTACATACATTGGCAATATCAGCCCCGGAAAAGCCCGGGGTCTGGCGAGCCAGCAAGTCAACATCAACCGACTCATCGGTCTTTATCCCCTTGAGATGCACATTGAAAATGGCAACACGGTCGTTCAGTTCGGGAAGCTCTACATAGATCTGACGGTCGAAACGCCCTGCACGCAACAACGCCTTGTCAAGAATATCGGCACGGTTGGTGGCCGCAAGAATAATCACACCGCTGTTGGTGCCGAAACCATCCATTTCGGTAAGCAATTGGTTTAGCGTGTTCTCCCGTTCGTCATTAGCACCCATGTTGGGGTTCTTGCCACGTGCGCGGCCAACGGCATCAATCTCGTCGATGAACACGATGCACGGAGCTTTCTCCTTGGCTTTCTGGAACAGGTCGCGGACACGCGAAGCTCCCACGCCGACAAACATCTCTACAAAGTCGGAACCCGACATCGAGAAAAACGGCACATTGGCTTCTCCGGCGACAGCCTTGGCAAGAAGGGTCTTGCCGGTTCCGGGAGGACCCACAAGGAGAGCGCCCTTGGGAATCTTGCCGCCAAGATTAGTGTAACGCTGCGGATTCTTAAGGAACTCAACAATCTCCTCAATCTCGGTTTTAGCCTCCGAAAGGCCGGCGACATCCTGGAAAGTGACTTTCATGGCATTGTCCTTATCGAACACCTGTGCCTTAGATTTACCGACACTGAAAACACCGCCGGCACCACCTTCGCGATTTGTCATGCGCCGCATAAGGAAGAACCAGAAAGCTATCATCAATATTATCGGGCCGAAAGTCCAAAGGAAAGAACTGAAATCGCTCCCCTCGTCATAATCCACAGGCCCTGTATATATCCCCGATTGTTTCCAAGCGTCAATCTTCCTTGCAAATTCATCGGTCGACGGCAATGTGGTGGTAATGCTGGCTACAGC
>WSMN01000116.1:0-1959 GCA_013316535.1 Muribaculaceae bacterium
ACAATCAAATCCTCACCCTTGTAGTGCAACAGTTCGGGAAACTCTCGCGGACTAAGGATGATATCATCCTGTTTGTTCAGAACTATATCTCCCCCGTCATAGCCCTCAACAATGCGCGGATTGACGTTTTTGCCCGACATATCCGGTGATGTGTCGAGATGGGCAATGAAGCCCACCGTAGGAACCACGCGGCCTACATTCGAGGGCAACGTGGCCATCAGGTAACCGTTATCGTCAAGCGATATGTCAGACAGACCGAGTTCACGCAACTCCTTCTCCAAGGCCTGTGCGAATTTGAACTGCCCGGGAGTGGAGGGCGTAAGGTTCGTGAGTTCATCGCTCTGCGTGTCGAACTTCACATATCTCAGAAATCGTTCGGTAACATTCATGGCAAAAAAATATTTACCAACAAAATTAATAAAAATTTCCACATCCGAAGTCATCTGGCATGCAACAAACAAAGGCGGCCTATAAAAAAGCCGCCTTTGTCTTATTTAATATGTTATTGTTCAATCAGGGGATGTAAACGCGGGAAACAGTAGCGCCACGCTTAACAATGTAGAAGCCATGTGCGGGGTTAGCCACGCGGATACCCTGGAGGTTATAGTAGATTGCCTCATCAGTGCCCTCGGAAGCCACGGATTCGATACCGCTCTCGCCGGTGTCGCCCGACGCATTGTAGATACCGCCGTTACGGACCTTCACATTGTCGCCGGTCTGGCTGCCGCCTCCGCCGTTGTTGAAGATGACGTTTGTGGTTGTGGCATCCTTATCGGTTGTAAAGGAATATGCGTAATAGCCTGTAGCCGAATCAAGGGTCATTGCCGCACCCGGCCATACGCCGCCAATCTCACCCAGTTCTCCACCATAGAAGTAAGCGTGAACCTTACCCCAGTTGGCCTGACGGTTGTCAAAGTAGATGGTAACGGTGGTTTCTGCGGGTTTCTCAACCTTAGTAAAGGTTGCAGAACCGGTCTTAGTGCCGGTAGCACCGGTAGCGCCCCATGTCACGGTCACAGACTGGCCGGGCTGCATGTCAGCACCTATAGTGAAGGTGGCAGAACCGCTTATTGTGGTCTGGGCGCCTTCTCCAACCTTATACCATGCCGAAGTGGCCTTGCTGTTGGCTTTCGCAGTAACGGTGACGGACCCTACGAAAGTGCCTCCGTTGGGAGAAAGTGTAACCTTGGCATCCTCACCCGACACCTCGATTGTCTTGACGTATCCGTTGGTGTTGTAGTATCCGCCGTTAACGAACTTGAAGCCGCCCTGGTCCATGCCGGGCACCTGGTTGTTGCCGCTGTTGCTGAAGATAATGTTGGCATCGGTCGGGATTGTCCCTGCGCCGGTGTAAACCCACTTGTAAACGTTATTGCCAAGATATGTGAGGCTCTCGCCGGGCCAGTTCCCGCCGGTGTAGTTGTTAACGTCATCCCAAATCCACACTGTAGCAGGATTCCATGAACTGTGTTCAAAGAAAATGGCCTGTTCGCCCTCTTCCAAGGCCGGCTCAACTACCGGGTTGGGCTCTTCTCGGTCGCCACTTGGGCCTGGAGTCACAGCCTCGTTATCCTTGACGGTCTCGGTGTCGAGCGGTTCCTCATTGCCGTCATAACCGAGCTGGGTGACAACTGCGGGAGCTGAATCGTAGAGATACTTGCCGTCCTGACCGACTTTGCCTGGAGCTGGGGTCTTAGATGTGGAGAGCACATAAACACGCATGTTGCCTGCGCCGGAGCAGCTGGCGGTCAGCTTACCGTCGGTAACTGTCTGCTTATCGCCTGTCACGGCATCGATATATGTACCGTTGAGCACTCCGGTGAAAGTGGCACCGCCGCTTACGGTCACGAGTGCATAGGAGTCGGTGGTGTCATCCACATAACGACGCTTGAACGCCATCTTGCCCGAACAGCCGTCGGTAGAATACTGCCCCTTGCGAAGTGCAGGCACGGCGGCACG
>WSMN01000116.1:2057-3884 GCA_013316535.1 Muribaculaceae bacterium
GGATTTTGTTAAGACGCTGTATGTGCTGTGCCAGGGGGTGGGAAAGAGTAGCGGCCATGTTGCCGGTGGCATTGGTGTAGGTAGCGAAGTCGCTCACGTTGACCGAACCTTCGATGTAACCGCCGAAATATGCACGGCCTCCGTCTTTAAGAGCCATATCCGGGCCCTTGTCAATAACCTCACCTGCACGGAACTCAATCTCGGAACCGTAATAGATACAGGGGATACCGCGCCAGGAGAACATCAGGGCGAGGTTCTCGGCCCAGGCCTGCTCCCCTTTCCAGAAGCGGCACTTGTCATTGCCGTTGGGGCCGTAGTCGTGCGAATCGACATAAACCACGTTCCAGCGGGCATCGTTGTAGAGGTCATCCTCCGAACGCACGCCGAAAGCGTTTTCTGCGGAGTGGAAACGCCAGTGCATCGGGAAGTCAATCACATTCAGCCCGGAGCTTTGTGTGTAATCCTCTTTGCGGTAGTCGTTGCCATTGAGCCATGCGTTGTTGGATTTCAACATGCTGCCTTTGCCCATGTAGTCATCACCCTGCTGGAGGACTGACTTGGCGTTCACATGGTCACCGGTCTCACCTTCCATCACCACATAATCGTTCCATGAGGTCTCGCTGTAATCCCAGGCATAATCCTTGGTTTCTTTCCAAGTATAGAAGCAAGGGGAGCAGTTATAGTTCTCGCCACGGTAGATAACCTCTTCGGCACGGGCGCAGACCTCGGTGTACATATAGAACGGTGTGCCACCACGCTTTGCTTTCACACGCTCTGCAGCTTCATGGAGCTGGGGAATGAACGCCTTGTTAAAGGATAAGCGTGCTATATGACCGCCGGTGTCGATACGGAATCCGTCAACACCCATCTCGATGAATTTCGAGTAGCAGTCAACGAGATAGTTGGTCACCTTGGGGTTCTCGGTATTGAGGTCAACGCAGTCACCTGCAATCTGTCCCCACCAACGGGTAGGATTGTCCCAGTTGAAGTGGGCATAGTGGTGCCACAAGTTCTGCGTGTCCTCGTTCTTGCCACGTGTGTTCTTCATCAGACCGAGACGTGATTCATACTGGTCTTTCGCTTTGAGGCTGAAGTAGTTCGACGGAAGCTTGCTGCTTTCGTGCAGTTTCATCGACTTGTTGATGTTCGAAAGCGGCTGTGTATAGTCCTTTGAGAACATCGGGCAGAGATGCTCTTCACCGAAATTACCGGTGTGCTGGAGCACGATGTCGAGGATAATCTTCATTCCGCGCTCGTGGGCGGCGTCAATCACATCCTGGAATTTGCAATCGGTCGATTCGTAACGGGGATCCACTTTCGAGAAGTCGATTGCATGGTAACCGTGATAGTCGAGACCTGACGCATTCTCCACAACGGGGGTAATCCACACTGCCGTGAAGCCCAGCGCCTTGATATAGTCGAGCTTTTCGATAAGCCCTTTGAAGTCACCACGCCATTCCGGGTCGTTCACGTTAAGAACACCGTCCCAGCAATACGTGTTGTTGCTTGGGTCACCGTCGTAGAAACGGGTTGTCATGGCGAAATAAATGGTTTCATCGCGGAAGTCCGTGCGGCCGCCGACAAACGTCGCTGCCGAAGCACTGCCCGCTGTAAGCGCCATCAAGCCGCCGAGCAGAAGTTGCTTTGCTTTTCTCATTGCAAAAACTGATAAAAATAGGTATTAGTTGAATGTAAGTAAATATGGTATTTCTAATCTTCTCTCTGCACTCGTAAATACAGGCATCACCGCCATGCATAATCCGCACAAATGTAAACAAAAAATTCCGTTCATGCAACCCCGCAAACAAAAACCGTCCCCAAGCAATA
>WSMN01000117.1 GCA_013316535.1 Muribaculaceae bacterium
GATGTTGTGGCCACAACATTGTCATCGAGCAGAGACATCAGCTCCATGGCTTCGGTTTCGTGACCTCGCGCATCGAAATAATCGGCCAGTAGAACGCCCGCTGCCATTCGCTTTGGATTTTCGCGCACATATTTCCCGACAGCCGCGTTCAGTGCCTTTGTGTCGCCGTTGCGGATTATGTCGGCATTCGCGGTGATGAATTTGGCGAGACGCTTGGAGTCGTCGTTGCCGTCGAGTTTTATTTCAGTGGGGTCGTTGATGTTGAATTCCGCTTCGATTGTTTCTCCCGGCTTGACGATGAACCGACCCGCCACAAGGCCGTTGCCGGTGTAGACCCGGGCGAATGCCGGGCGGTCAATACGTCCTGTCATTGAGAATTTTCCGTCGATGGCAGGTGCCATGACTGATTGCACCGCACCATTGGAATAGTAGGCCACCCTTAGGTTACCCGTGCCGAAGTTATCTATTTTTCCGTTGATGCGGAATGAGGAGTCGCTTCCGCATGAAGTGAGTGCCGCTGCCAGCAGAGAAAGTATTAATGCTATGGAGAGCCGGGATGTGGTCGGAACTATGTGCATGGAATTAAGTGAGTGAGTTTAATGACAAAGTTAAGGTTTTTGAGGCATTTTTTACCAATAAAACTCCCAAACTTGCACCATTTGGCCTAAGGCGCGGTTTTTCAATTGGCGGAGATTGTATAACTTTGCACATCCCGTTAAAATCCGTATGCAAGATGAGATTACGATTGATATTGTTGGTAGCTTTGCTGGGTGTGGTTTGCGGATGTTTTCCCGTTAAAGGGCAGATTGTTTCCATCCCGAGCGAAAATGTCGATGTGGATTCTCTGAAACGTGCGTTTGCCGACACACATTATTATTTCGGCTTGTACAAAGATAATTATTTCATTTTCGGGCCTCCTGTGGGTGAGCGGCCTACAAAAAAGAACACAAACATAAAGTTCCAGATTTCCATAGCGCAGAAACTCACAAAGAACACACTGCCTTGGGGAACCTATCTCTATCTGTATTATACGCAGAAGGTATTTTGGAATGTTCTGGAGAACTCCATGCCTATGACCGACCTGAACTTCAATCCCGGTGTGGGTCTGGCCAAACCTATTTTCATAAAGAACCGATTTATAGGGAAGCTGTCGCTGCAACTGGAACATGAAAGCAACGGGCGCGACGGAGAGGACTCGCGTTCGTGGAACAAGGTTACATTCGGCGGCAGTGTTATGGTCGACCCTAATTTCGTGGTCTACGGAAAGTTCTGGATTCCGATTATCGACGGGGTGAACAACAGGGATATTCTGAAATATTGTGGCATCTATCAGGTGGGATGGAGTGTGCATTCGGCTAACCGTAAACTCTCCACATCGGTCACGCTGGTAAAGCGCAACGGGTGGAACCCGTTTAATTTCAATGTCACATTGGAGGCGGCTTACCGTTTTTCCACCGATTCCAACCAATATCTTTTCGCGCAATTCTATTCGGGATATGGCGAAGGTTTGCTGGCTTATAAGGAATATCACCAGCAATTCCGTGTGGGGATAGTCATCAAGCCGACCCTTTTCTCTGAATTCTGACAACCCTCTGGTGTGGGTATAAAAAAATTACTCGTCGTCACGACGAATAATCTTCTTACCTTAAATCTAATACCATGAAAAACTGATGCAAAGGTATTGCTTTTATGTTTTATAGCATAATTTTTGGGCAGAAATCTTCGCTTCTTTAACGCAGTTTAACAGATTGCCGCTTTTAGATGCTGTTTTGTTGACATTATGTCAACAGGGCGTGAGGCGGATTAGAAAGAACTGTAAACGATGAAAAGGCTGCGCATGGCAATTATCGAGCCTGGCATGGGGTATTATCGCCGTTGTCTTTCCTGCGCGCGGCATTATAGCTCGTAGGATTATCCGTGACGGGTTTTGTGGCGGGTCACGAGATATGCCGTGACAAAATAGGCTATGCAAAGCCACCATAACCAGTGATAGGGTGTGGATTCCAGCGCGAGCGGTGCGCCGTTGTTATTTATGCGGATAAACCCCTCCACACCCCAGGTGGCGGGGATTATGTCGCCGAGCCATTTCCACAGGGGCTGCATGGCATAGCGCGGCCATGTCAGGCCGGAAAGGAACAGGAACGCAACGGAGGTGAACACCACCACGATGAACGCACTTTCACGTTCTGACACCATGAATTGCAATGTCTGCCCTAATAATGCCGAGCCGATGAGCAGGGGCAACATGAACAGGAAATAGTCCCATATGTTTCCTATATGCGGGAAATTGAACCAAAATGGGATATAGTGCAGGATGTAGATGGTAAGTGGCATGTAGAGAGTGATATAGCACAACGTTTTGCCGATAACGGTTGCCGACGGGGAGGCTACGATTGCAAGCGGGTCGGTACCCTTGTTGCGGCGGCGCCTGTCGTTGGCGGTACCGCACAGCATTGTCACCCCGAGAATCATGCTCTGCTGCAGAATCAAAACCACTATGCCCGGAAGGATGAACGAGGCGAATCCCTGCTGCGGGTCGCCAAGGAAATAGGCTTGTGTCTGAACACTTGAGCCTTCTCCGGCAGAGGCCACACCCAAGGAATTGAGCTTTTGTTCGCGCAATTGGGTATCTGTGGCCATCTGTAGCTCGGTGAGTGATTCCAGGAATGTGCGGTAGCGCAGCAACAGGCTCACGTCGCTGTAGAATTGAATCACCCCTTGCTCGCCGCGTCCTATCTTTTCTGAATAGTCCTTGGGGATTTCAAGCACGGCATAGCATTTCTTTTCTTCCCACCAGCGTCGTGCCTGTGCCATGTCGGATGCATATCCGCATATCTTCATGGCCTGTGTGGCATCGGCATGTCGCACGAACTCTCGGCTTTCGGCGGTGCGGCAGTTGTCAACCACCGCCACGGGCATGTCGCGGGTCACCTCGGGGTTATAGATGGCGGCATAGACGATGGGGTAGAGCAGCGGCAGAGCGAAAAAGAAGAGCATCACTCCGGCATCCCGCAAAACCATGCCGAATTCCCTGCGAAACACCAGGGCTGTTTCGTAGAACCATTCTTTTATGTCGTTCCAGGCACCTTTCATTGTTTTCATTTTTTTAGAGGGTGTTTCATAACAGGTGTTAAATTCTAACGAGCATATTTTGAGGCGGTTTTGCTTTTTGAGGAAAGAGTGATGCGGGCATCACGACTGACGAAAAAAGCAAAAACGGCCAAAATATGCGATGAGTTTGACTCCTTTTCATTATTACACCCTCCTATGGTTAGGATTTAACGGATGTTATGAAACATCCTCTTAGGGGACATATATCGGCTTGCGGGCTGCGCGGCGCAGCAATGGTGCAGCCAGCATGGCAAGGACAGGAAACACGAGCAAAGCCGCGTAGTAGATGCGTGAGAAATAGAGCGGAATGCCGTTGAGTGCCTGGTCAATGTAAATCAGGAAATACCATCGCACAGGGAGGATATAGGAGAAGATGGCGATGCCACCATACATCGACTGAACCGGGAACGAGAACGCTGCGATGGAGAAAGCGAGGATGCCTGTCAACGAGCATATCGACAGGGCGAGGCGCAGGTTGGGCAACACTGAACAGATGAATGCGGCGAAACTCTGGCATGCCACCACAAACAGGAACATGCCGAGGAGCAGGTTGCCCGTGTGGCCGTTCATAGGGAAATGGTGGTAATGGAACATCAGGGCATTCATGCCGAAGCCTATAACGGTGAAGATGAGGGTCTGCGGTGCAAGTTTCCCTATCAGTGCCGTCCATATGTTGCCGTTGGCGGTACGCAACCAGCGGGTGGAACTGCCGGTTTTCAGTTCGTGGGCTATGGAGTAGACCGTCATCAGGAAAATCATCAGCTCCAGCA
>WSMN01000003.1 GCA_013316535.1 Muribaculaceae bacterium
GCCTTGATTTTTTATTCTGCCGGTGTAAAAATCTCAGGATTTTTATCTAAATTTGTCTGTCATAACCATTAATTCACATTACATGAAACGATTCTTAGCTGTCACCGCCGTAGCGGCGTTACTTTCGGTCTCCACATCCTTTGCGGCAAAAAAGAGCAAACAACCGGCCACGCCGCCGTCACCCACGGCCACGGCATTCTCCCGTCTGCTTTGGGAAGGTGATGCTCCCCACCCCAAGGTAATCCGCCCAGATGCCGCCGGGCATATGCGTACGCCCGTCAATGTGGGCGACACAGCCAAGATTCATGTGTTCCTTCCCGATTCATCCAAGGCAAACGGCAAGGCCGTGGTGTTGTGCCCGGGTGGTGCTTACCTCGGTCTTTGCATGGACTATGAGGGTGGCGACTGGGCACCGTTCTTCAACGAGCAGGGCATTGCGCTCATCGTTCTGCAATACCGTCTTCCCGACGGCACATGGCAGATTCCCGTGGAGGATGTGCAGGAAGCCATACGCACGGCTCGCCGGAATGCACGCGAATGGAACCTCGACCCGTCGAAAATCGGAGTGGGAGGTTCCTCGGCCGGAGGGCACCTTGCATCGACTGCATCGACCCATTTCAATGACCCGGTGAACGCCGATACCGTCAGCTGCCGTCCCGATTTCGCCATATTATATTACCCGGTAATCAGTTTCCTGCCCCCGCTGACGCATACCGATACACGCCGCAGTTTACTCGGCCCCAATTTCACCACCGAGCAGGAACTCCTTTTCAGCAACGAGCTGCAGGTTACACCCGAAACCCCACGCACATGGCTCGCTTACAGCCATGATGATGACTTGGTGCCCACCCCCAACGGGTTGCGCTATTATGAGGCTTTGCGCGAGAACGGTGTTCCGGCATCGTTGCACATCTACCCCACAGGCGGACATGGCTGGGGCATACGCTCCGACTTCCGCTACCGCGACCAGATGCTTTCCGACCTCCGTTCCTGGCTTGCTTCCTTTTGAAGGAAGCTTAGGAGCTGCCGGTTGCGGGTTGGTATGCCAAAAATTTGTAACTTTGCAATTCAAGGGCTGATTGCGTGATGACGGTTTGTCGGCGCATCGGTTTGCAAACACATGAGCCTCGGTGGCTTAACATTCCAAGCTGAAATATGGAATCGAAATCTATGGAAAACGGGAATGCTGAAATTCCCGTTGTTGAAAACGAATACAAGGAACTGATGTTGAATGATGACGGCACGCCGCGCAAGCTGACGGTGCTTGATGCCGACGACATCATGGAGATGGTGCCGAAATTGCGCGGGCACCGGAAGCTGGTTAACTGGTTCATGCGGTTCATATCGCTCGACAAAGTTAACGACATACATGTTCACAATGCCGTGCATCCGGGTCCCGCTTTTGTGCGCGGTTTGCTCGATGACCTTGATATAAAGTTAAAAATCGACAATGAGGAGGTGCTCGACAATCTGCCCGAAGGGGCATTCGTGACTGTCAGCAACCATCACTTCGGAGCCCTCGACGGCATAATCCTCATCGACCTTATTGCCTCGCGTCGACCGAAATACAAGGTTATGGTCAACATGTTCCTGAACTATATATGGGCGATGAGGCCAAATTTCATTGCCGTTGACGCGATGGCCTCTGACGATCCCAAGAAGAAGGCTGTTTCCATGGCCGGGATACGCGAGGTTATAAAGATGGTGCGCAAAGGCGATCCCGTAGGGTTCTTCCCTGCAGGGGCGGTTGCCAAGGTGAACTGGCGCGGGCGGTTGCAGGACCGTCAGTGGCAGCCCACTATAATTCAGATTATCGAGAAGCTGAAGGTTCCGGTGGTTCCTATCTTTTTTCATGGCTCGCAGTCGTGGTGGTTCAATTTCCTCGGGGTGGTGTGCTGGCAGCTGCGCACGTTCCGCCATCCGGCCGAGGTGTTCCGCAAGAAGGGCAAGACATTCCATATCACCGTAGGTGAGCCTATCTCGGTTGAAGAGCAGATGAAACATATGGGCTCGGAAAAGGAGTTCGGAGATTTTCTGCGCGGCCGCACGTATGGGCTCAGAAATCAGAAGTGATAATACATCGGAATATTATAGGATTTAATAATTGTTAAAAATCTAACGGTAGGAAGCAGATATGGGGGTTAGCAGCGAGCAGATTCAGCAGGCAAAGGCGCGGTTCGGTATTGTGGGGAATGCCCCTTCACTGACGGCTGCGGTGTCACGTGCATTGCGTGTGGCACCCATCGACCTGTCGGTGCTGGTTACCGGCGAGAGCGGTAGCGGAAAAGAGTTTTTTCCGCAGATTATCCATGCTTTCTCGCCGCGCAAGCATTCGCGGTATATTGCGGTGAACTGTGGCGCGATTCCCGAGGGCACGATTGATTCGGAACTTTTCGGGCATGAGAAGGGAGCTTTCACCGGTGCCGTGGCCTCGCGCAAGGGGTATTTCGAGGAGGCCGACGGAGGTACGATTTTTCTTGACGAGGTGGCGGAGCTGCCACTGACCACACAGGCACGTCTTCTCCGTGTGCTCGAAAGCGGGGAGTTCCTGAAGGTTGGTTCGTCGACGGTGCAGAAAACCAATATCCGTGTGGTTGCTGCCACTAACGTGGATATGGACCGTGCGGTGCGCGAGGGGAAGTTCCGCGAAGACCTGTTTTATCGTCTGTCGACAGTGCAGATACAGGTTCCGCCCTTGCGTGACCGCGATAACGACATTGCTTTGCTGGCAAGGAAGTTTGCTGCGGATTTTGCAGAGAAGTACCGTGTGCCTGCGGTGACGTTTGATGACGGTGCCCGTGAGGCCATGCTGCATTTCCGTTGGCCGGGAAATGTGCGCCAGCTAAAGAATGTTATAGAGCAGGTGGCTCTGTTCGAAGGCGGTTCGGTTGTGGACGCGGAGGTGTTGCGCCGTTATCTTCCCGAAGTGACGGGCAGTTATGCTCCTGTGAGGACATCGGATTTCTCGGGTCTGCACACATATGAGCGTGAACGGGAAATGCTGTTCAGCATGATTTTCCGCCTTCAGAGCGAGATTGCGCAGTTGCGGGATGAAATCGGCGGTGGCATGGGGAAAGCGGATTCCCTGCACCCTGTGGCACCTGCGCGGGTTGAGAACGAGATGGCTCTGATGAAATATCACGAGCCTCTTGCTGCCGCATTCCGGCATGAGACGAAGATAGAGGCTGATGATTCGGTTGAATCTGTTTCCCCGATAGATGTAACGCATTCGGTTGTCGTTCCGGGGGAGGGGCGCACACTCGAGGAGACAGAACGGGAGACAATACGCATGTCGCTGGATCGTAACCACGGCCGCCGCAAGGCCACCGCTGCCGAACTGAACATATCCGAGCGTACACTCTACCGCAAGATAAAGGAGTACGGGCTTGAATGAAACTACTGAAAGGGCACGGTTCCGTGCTCGTGCTCTTTCATAATCTGAAAATATCTTTATGACAAGGATTCTCAAACGGCTATTCGTCCCTCTGTTGCTGCTGGCTGCCATGGCTGTGCCGCAGGGGTGCCGCATAAGCTATAAACTCAACGGGGCGGCAATCGACTATACGGTTTACCGCACCATCCATGTCGGGGAGTTCCCCATACGTGCGGCTCTGGTGTATGCCCCGCTTCAACAGACCTTTGAGAACGAATTGCTGGACTATATAACCCGCAACACGCGCCTCACCACCGTGGACGGTGCTTCCGATCTTGATCTTGAGGGTGAGATAACGGGTTACAACCTTTCGCCGCAGGCCGTTACGGAGGATGCCTATGCTTCTAAGACGCGTCTTACCATAACCGTGCGTGTGAAATACACCGATACCAAGAACGATGCCAACGACATTAACCAGACATTCTCGGCCTACCGTGATTTCGATGCCTCGCAGATGCTCACCGATGTCCAGGAACAGTTGTGCCAGGAGATAGCCAAGGAGCTTGTGGAGCTGATATTCAACGCAACCCTCGGGAACTGGTAACCAAACTTATCTTTACCGCCATGAATGATGATGCTAAAAAGCTGAAAGCACTGCTTTCCGGCTCCAACGGGGAGGCCGACGCGGAATGGGTGGAGGAACTGCAAAAGAAGTATCCTTTCTTTTCGGTTGCGGAGTTTTTTGCGTCCAAAGGTGATATGGCTGCATCGGAAAGGGAAGAAATCATATCGCGCATAGCATTGTCGATGTCGGACAGCGAGGCTGTCAGGAGGCTTGCTGAAGGTGGGGAGGAGGATTTTTATCCTGTGCGACCGGTTGCTGCATCGCCATCGACCGAACAGGCCATTGATAAATTCCTGGAGACGTATGGTTCGGGTGATGCCGCCGAGACGGAAACGCTCGAGCGGTTGATATTCAATCCTGTGGCCGATTATTCGCAGCAGCTCGCACGTGAGGAAAAAGATGATGTGCCTTCAGTTCCGACGGGCGATTCACAGGATGACAGAATCAACCGTTTCATCCTTTCGGTGCGCGAAAAGGAAAAATCGGAATCGCCGTCATGCGTGGGGGGGTTGCCGGGGCTTTCGGCAGAAGTTGTGGATGAAAGTGATGTGAAGGTGGCGGACAAGGAGCCTGGTTCACCCTCCGTTTGCCCGGTGCAGGCTCCTGCACCTGCGGCAGACACGTCGCTGTTAAGCGAGAGCCTTGCCAAGATATATATAAAAACAGGCCGCTATGAGCGTGCTTATGAAATTCTTAGCCGCTTAAGTTTGTCATTTCCCGAAAAAAATGCTTACTTTGCAGACCAATTGCGATTTTTGCGTAAACTGATGCTTGCAGAGAGCATACGTAAAAAACGGAATGAAAATCAAAACACTGTTGAATAAATAAAAAAGAAATAGAATACATCACAAATGTACACACTTATCATTGTTTTAACTGTTCTCGTTTCGATTCTCCTTATCATTGTCGTTTTGGTGCAGAAGTCGAAGGGCGGAGGCCTTTCTTCTTCGTTCGCAGGTTCCAACCAGATTATGGGCGTGCGCCGCACCAACGATTTCATAGAGAAGGCAACATGGACTCTCGCAGGCATCATCGGTTTGCTTGCCATCATCTCGGTTTTCGTTATGCCCCGCACGATGGTGCAGAGCGGTTCGCGCGTCAAGCCTGTCAATGAGGTTCAGACCGTGACCGGCACCGAATATGCAACCCCGGTGCAGGCTCCCGCCGCAGAAGAAGCCCCCGTTGCCGAGGAGGCACCCGCAGCCGAGACCGAGGCACCTGCTGTAGCAGAATAAAGAAATCCGGCGTAAAATACGCATGTAGAGCCGCCACATGTGGCGGCTTGTGACTTTGGACACCGCATGGTTTGTTTGAGCCGTGTGTTTCACAAAAGTTACAAGCCTCCGCATGTGGCGGCTCTATGTGCGGGCATTCGCCCGAATGCTGTCGTTTTTTTGAAAATTTCGATAAATTTGATTATCTTTGCAACCATGTGGAAGTCATCTGGAAATCAGTTGTCGTGGCTTCCATGTCCAATTTTTATCAACACACAATAACACACAATGAAAAAGTTTTTACTTGCTATCTCAGTGCTTTTCGTGTCGGTTTCAGGGTCGGCAATCGGTCTGGAGAAAGCCGGAATAGCCAATCATCTCGGGGTTGACATCAATGCCGGAACAAATGGTATCGGATTCGAGGTCTCCACCCCTGTTACCCGCTGGGTGCAGGCTCGCCTCGGGCTTTCCGTCATGCCGGGTTTCAGTTTCACAACAAGTGCCGATATTGATTCCGATTACTACGGTTATGGGGAGTATGGGAATTATATGGGGGATGCCCAAATGGATTTGACGGCATCGTTCAAGCGTGTGCAGGGTTCCTTGATTTTCAACGTTTACCCGTTCCCGAGCGGTAGCTTCTATGTGGCCTTGGGTGCTTATTTCGGTGGCAAGGACTTGATTAAGATTACAGGTTCTACCGATGACCCCCGTTTCCAGGATGGCCAGGTTTCGATTGGTGACTATGCCATCGACATCAAGGACGGTCAGGTGAAAGGTGGCCTTAAGGTGAATTCGTTCCGCCCTTATGTGGGCATAGGCTGGGGCCGCCCTGTGCCTAATCGCCGGTTGAATTTCGGTATTGAGCTTGGTGTCCAGCTCCATGGCAAGCCGCAGGTGTATACCGATTACGGTGATGTTGACCTCTCGGGGATAGACGGCAGCGATGATTTCCAAAAAATCATGGATAATTTCAAGATATGGCCTGTGCTGAAATTCACACTCTCCGGCAGGATTTTCTGATATCCGGAATCCGTTTGGGAGGTAACTATTCAGCAAATGCCCGTACAACAATTTGTTGATTGCCAGGCGTAGGGCTGCACCACGGTGCAGCCATTTACTATATGCAAACCCCGCTTTTGCAGCGGATGCACCATGGTGCATCCCTACACTTTGCTGGTAACCAAGTGGTTTTTAGCCGGAGGGAAGAAGCTCCTGGTTAGATAAACATCTTCGCCCTTGAAGCTAATATAACGGCGGTGTGTCAAAAAAGATTTCGACACACCGCTTTTCTATCCTGGCATGGCTGGGGGAATGTCATTTCTGACTTACGGGAAAATTTTGTACTTTTGCTCTTTATTAGGTCAATCACGATTGAGATGATGGATTTTACGGGGATTTCCCGGCCATATTTCAGCAGGGTGTTCGATGCCGAAATCAGGGCGGAGGAGCATCCGGAGAGCGGGCAGCGGAGGTTGCTGGCCTCGTTGCTCGCTGCCGCCTGCGATACGTGCTTTGGAACCGGGCACGGATTCAGGGAGATTCGGTGCTACGAGGATTTCGCCGGGCGTGTGCCTGTGGGTGACTATGCGGCGATGCGCGGCGATGTCATGCGGATGGTCGGCGGGGAGCGCGACGTGCTATGGCCGGGAGTGACCAGGCGGTTCGCCCAGTCGTCGGGCACGTCCGACGGCAAGAGCAAGTTCATACCCATCACCTGGCGCAACCTGTCGCGCGGACACTATGCCGGTGCGGCTTTCTCGCTGGCTTCCTATCTGCATTATTATCCCGACAGCCGTGTGTTCGGCGGGAAGAATTTTATTCTCGGAGGCAGTTTCGCCAATGAACTGGAGCTGCCTGCAGGGGTAAAGGTGGGTGACTTGTCGGCATCGCTCATAGACCGCATCAATCCGCTGGTGAACCTGTTTCGGATTCCGTCGAAGCGCATTGCCCTGATGGAGGACTGGACGAAGAAGCTGCCAGCGCTTGTGGAGGCTTCAATGAAAGCCGATGTACGCTCCATTTCGGGGGTGCCTTCATGGTTCCTGACCGTGCTCAAGCGTGTGACCGAGGCCGCCGGTGTGGAGAAGATTCATGACGTGTGGCCTAACCTGGAGGTGTTTTTCCATGGGGGGATAGCTTTCGGCCCTTACCGCAGCCAGTATGGCCGCATCGCCTGCGACGACAGGATGCGTTATTGGGAAAACTATAATGCCAGCGAGGGGTTCTTCGGGGTTCAGGCACGTCCCGGGAGCGCCAACATGCGGCTGTTGATGAACACCGACGTGTTCTATGAATTTATCCCGGAGCCGGACGCAACCCCGGTGCCGGCATGGGAGGTCAGGCAGGGTGAGATTTATGCGTTGCTGGTTACTTCGAGCAACGGCCTGTGGCGATATCCGCTGGGCGACACGGTGAAGATTGAATCGGTCGCGCCGCTTGAGATAACCATAGCCGGACGCACCAAGCATTTCATCAATGCTTTCGGGGAGGAGGTGATGGTTCACAACACCGATGCCGCGCTTGCCAAGGCTTGTGCAGCCACCGGGGCGGAAGTGCTGAACTATACGGCTGCACCGGTCTATGCCGGTGACCGCACGCGCGGGAGGCATCAGTGGCTGGTGGAGTTCGCCGTAGAACCGCAATCACTGCCGGAGTTCGCCCGCGAACTTGACACGGCGTTGCAGCGGGAAAATTCCGATTACCAGGCCAAGCGCAGCGGGGGGATTTTTCTGGATCCATTGTCGGTTGATGTGGCTGTGCCGGGGGTGTTTGACGGGTGGCTTGCCTCTACGGGCAAGCTCGGTGGGCAGCGCAAGGTGCCGCGCCTGAGCAATGACCGCAGGTTCATCGACCCTATGCTGCGCATGAATGCGGAAATGACCAAGAATTGATTCTTCAGAACTTTGACTAAGCAGACATATAAATCATGAAAGTGTTTACACAGATAAGAAAAGCTATTTCGTTGGGCGTGATGCTGTCGGTCACCGGCATGGCCGTTGCGCAACCTAAATATGTGTTCTATTTCATCGGCGACGGTATGGGCATCAACGAAGTGACCAATGCACAGGTTTATAACAAGAATGTTCTCAAAAACGATAAGCCTTTGTTGATGACCACTTTCCCGGTTATTTCGATGGCAATGTCGTATTCGTCCAATTCCGATGTGACGGATTCTGCTGCCGCCGGTACGGCCCTGGCCACCGGTCACAAGACCAAGAACGGGATGCTGGGGATGGCACCCGATACCACCGCCGTTACCTCGATTGCAAAAATGCTGTTTGACGACGGCTACGGCATAGGCCTTGTGACCTCCGTGGCTATCGATGATGCGACCCCCGGGGCATTCTACACACATGTGGCAAACCGCAACCAGTTCTACGACACCGGGCGCATGTTGGCCGAATCGGGCTATCAGTTCGCCGCCGGGGCAGCGTTGCGGGGCACCAAAGATGCCGATGGTAAGGACAACGGGCTGATGGATTATTTCGCCGAGAACGGTGTCAGTGTGAGCTACGGGCTTGACGGAATAGACACCAAGGCCGAACGGCTGCTGGTGCTTAGCCCGTTTCATGAAAAGAACAACAATTGCATAGGCTACACGATAGATTCCATCCCGGGGGCATTGACGCTTCCGGCATTGACGCGTGCGGGGCTTGACCACCTGAAGCGTGTGTCGCCCGACCGTTTCTTCATGATGGTGGAGGGCGGCAACATCGACCACGCCGGTCATGGCAACGACGGGGGGACATCGGTGCGCGAGGTGATAAATTTCAACGAGGCCATACAGGTGGCCTATGATTTCTATCTGGAGCATCCCGATGAGACCCTTATTGTGGTGACTGCCGACCATGAGACGGGAGGTATGTCGGTGGGATGTGCGGCCACAGGCTACAGTGTGCAGGCGCACAATGTGTCGGGACAGACCATGAGCAAGGAGGCTTTCAATGATTTCTGCCGTGATTTTTACAAGGCCGGACATGATAACCCTTGGGAGGATATGGAGGAGGCTTTGCGCAGCAAGCTCGGTTTCTGGAATATAGTGAAACTGAATCCAGATGAGGAGGAGCGGTTGCGTGACAAATTCGAGGATGTGTTCGTGCGTAATGAGAACGATGAGAAGAAAACGCTCTATGCTTCCTACAACGGGTTCGTCACTTTCGTCTACGATATGCTCAACTACAAATCGGGGTTCGGATGGACCACAGGGTCGCATACGGGTTCTCCAGTCCCGGTCTATGCCGTGGGTGCGGATGCGATGCTGTTCACCAATCCGGTGGACAATACGGAGCTTCCGAAACTTATAATGAAGAGCCTCGGAAAGGAATTGAAATAGAATGATGCCGCAGAATCGCATCCCCTGTAGGCTTGGGCGGCAACATACAATGATTAGTCAGATGACAAATAAAATTTTAATATGGCTTTTTGCCGTGATGACGGCAGTGACCGGGTGGGCAGTCGACCTCAATGAGATTGAGGTGGATGTGAAGATGCACCCCGGCAAGTTTCGGGAGCTGCTTGAGCGTTTCGAACAGGCCGACACTACTCTTACGCCTTCAGAACTCGCCACGGTGTATTTCGGTTATTCCTATACACCCGATTATGACCCGAGGGAGACTTTCCCGCAGGTGGAATCGGCCTATGACAGCGGCGATTATGAACTAACAGAGACATTGGGTCTTGAGGCCATGGAGCTTAATCCGGTGTCGCTCGACCTCAATGTGCTTGCTCTGGCAGCTGCCGACCATATGCGGGATAAGGGAACCTACGGGCCGAAGATACTGAAATATGGCATACGTTGCGACCTGATTGCAACCGCAATACTGGAAAGCGGCAGCGGCACGACGGCATCATCGCCGTTTTATGTGATATCTTCGGCCGACATGAGCCGGATTCTCCGTAATGTGCTTGGCATAGACCGGATTGTAGACCGCACCAAGGTTGGGGATGTGGATGCCATAAAGGTTACTTTTCCCGGAAGTGACAGGCAGCATATCCTTTATTTCAACAATAACCGCGAGCGGCAGTTTTTCTCATCACATCCCTTGTAAGGTATTTAATAGAACCCACTTAATTTTACCGAGACATGAGTTCCGACCAACCGAAATGGACCGAGATAGAGCATCTTCCCGAATGGGACGAGGAATTTTATGAAGTCTACACCGCCAAGAAACATGGCAAGTGGGTGATGCTCAAAACTCTGCGTCCTGAATTGCGCGACAAGGCAGAGTATCGTGAGATGATAGAAAAGGAGTTTGACGTGCGTTACAATCTTGCGCACCCCAATATCATCATGATTAATGACTTCGAGGATGTGCCCGGGCTTGGGATGTGTATCATCACCGATGATGTCTACGGCGATTCCTTGCGGAAGCTGCTCGACAGCGGCAAGGTTGATGCCGATATCCAGGAAAAGGTGGTCACCCGCCTTGTGGATGCCATAAGCTATATACAGACCAACCATATCGTGCACCATCCGATACGTCCTGAGACGATAATCTTCACCGAGAACATACGCAATCTCAAGGTTATAGATGTGGGATTCGACCAGCGTGACAACCTGTCGCACGCCGATGCCTCGGAGGACATCTATAATTTCGGCAAGGTGCTCGGTGAGGTGCTTTCTGCCACCGGCGACCGCAGTCCGCGCCTGCACAAGGTTGTTGAGCGTTGCACCGCGGCCGACCCGCGCCGCCGTTTCCGCGATGTGCCTGATTTGCGCATGGCCATAGCCGGCAATTCCAACAAACGTCTCTATATAGTCATAATCTCGTTCCTGGTTGTCATGACGGCCATACTTGGGTGGTTTGCCGTGGTTGACCCCGCGCTTTGACCCGAGGTTACTTCTTATCACAAATTTTTCATTGAATGTCGGTTGAAATACGTGAAATAGCTCCTGTGAAGAGGGAGCTTAAGAAATATGTGCAGTTCGGCATAGACCATTATGCCGGTAATCCTTATTATGTGCCGCCGTTGGTCACCGACGACGTTAACACTCTTTCGCCCGGTGTGAACCCGGCGTTTGATTTTTGCGAGGCCAAATCGTTCATGGCCTATCGCAACGGAAAGCCCGTGGGACGCATAACGGGTATCATAAACAATCTTGTGAACCGGCGCACGGGGGAGAATAGCGTGCGTTTCGCGTTCGTTGACTTCATTGACGACGATGAGGTGGTTGACGCGCTGTTTGATGCCGTGGAGCGCTGGGGGAAGGAAAAGGGGATGACATCCATCGTTGGTCCGCTGGGATTCACCGATATGGACCACGAAGGGATGCTTGTGGATGGTTTTGAAGAGGTCGGGACTATGGCCACCATCTATAATTATCCCTACTATCCCCGCCACATGGATCGGCTGGGGTTCGGAAAGGATGTTGACTGGGTGGAGTTCCGCATCGATGTGCCGGATTCGGTGCCGGAAAAATATCAGCGCATAGCCGACCTTGTGAAGCGGCGCAACAATTTGAAGGTAAAGAAATACACTTCACGGAAGAAGATAAAGCAGGAATACGGGCAAGCTTTGTTCGAGTTGATTAACGAGGCCTATGACAAGCTTTACGGTTACTCGCCGCTGACCCCGCGTCAGATTCAGTATTACATCGACATCTATCTCGGAATCATCAACCTGGATCTTGTGACGGTTGTCACGGATGCCGACGACAAGCTCGTTGCAATAGGCATCTCCATCCAGTCATTCTCCGAGGCTTTGCAGAAGAGCCGCGGCAAGCTGTTTCCTTTGGGTTGGATTCATCTGCTTAAGGCGTTGCGAGGGAAGTCTGATACTGTCGACCTCCTGCTGATTGCCGTCAAGCCGGAATACCAGAACAAGGGGGTGAATGCGTTGCTTTTCGCCGACCTCATCCCGTATTATAATAAATACGGCTTCAAACATGCCGAATCGAACCCGGAGCTGGAGGAGAACTCCAAGGTGCAGGACCAATGGAGCTATTTCGACACGCGTCAGCACCGCCGCCGCCGCTCGTTCCGTAAAGAATTGTAATACGCCATGTTGCCTAATTGTTATCAGGCAGGGGTGCTGGAGGCGGGATGCGATGAGGCCGGGCGGGGTTGCCTGGCGGGGCCTGTTGTGGCTGCCGCAGTGATTCTGCCTGATGATTTCCACCACCCATGGCTCAATGATTCCAAGCAGCTGACTGAAAAGAGGCGTGAGGCATTGCGCCCCGTTATAGAGCGCGAGGCAACGGCGTGGGCAGTGGCTTTGTGTACGCCGGCTGAAATCGACAGGATAAATATACTGAACGCCTCGATAGAGGCGATGCACCGCGCGTTGGCTGCATTGTCTGTGCAGCCGGGGTGTGTGATAGTTGACGGCAACCGCTTCAAGCCCTACGGCAACCTTCCTTGGAAAACTTTTGTCAAGGGTGACGGGAGGTTCGGCAACATTGCCGCCGCGTCCATCCTGGCAAAGACGCACCGTGACGAGATGATGCGCAGGCTTGCAGGGGAGTTCCCCGGTTACCAGTGGGAGGTGAACAAGGGATATCCCACGAAGGCACACCGTGAGGCCATAGCGAAGCTTGGCCCGACTGCCCACCACCGTATGACGTTTCGGTTGCTTGATACACAGTTGACGTTGTTCTGACAGCATCCTCTCCATCCGGGTAAAATTACTGGCGGTGTGTCAAATTTCAAAAATTTTGACACACCGCCAGTAATTTGTTGCTACGCAGGTTTGTGCGGACGCACAGAAGCGCGTCCCTACTGCTGGGATTGTGCTGATTCTGCTGTGTTGCGGCGGACGATGGCGTTTGCCATCTCTACCGCTACGGAGATGTGGGGGCAGATGTGGTCGGCACCTATCAAGCGGTCGATGCCCGCGTGGACAAGGGTCTCGCGCACGTTGTCCTTCACGCCTGACAGCACAACATGGATTCCTTCGCGTTGCGACGATCGGATGAGGATTTCAAGGTTGTGGAGGGCGGTGGAGTCGATGAACGGCACTTTACGCATACGGACGATGCGTACCTGCGGTTTGCCGCCGAGTGTGGTGCGCATCATCTCGTCGAATTTAGTTGCCACACCGAAGAAGAAAGGGCCGTCGATTTCATAGACACCTACGCCCGGAAGCACATCGAGCACCTCATGGTGGGAGGCATCGAGGTCGGTTCCTTCGGCAACGTCGAGCTGCTGCGAGTAGACCTTGATTTCGGTGTTCTCCATCACGCGGCGCAGGAAGAGTACAACTGCGAGCAGCAGACCGATTTCAATGGCGATTGTGAGGTCGAACACCACGGTGAGAAGGAATGTTACAACCATCACCGAGATGTCGCTCTTGGGGTTGCGCAGCATCCCTGCAATTGTGCGCCATCCGCTCATGTTGTAGGACACCATTACAAGTACGGCCGCCAGGCATGCCATAGGCACATAGTTGATGAGGGGCATGAGGAAGATGAAGATAAGGAGCAGAACAATGGCGTGTACCACACCTGCCACCGGGGTGCGTCCTCCGTTGGTGATGTTGGTCATAGTCCGGGCGATGGCTCCTGTGACGGGTATTCCGCCGAAGAAGGGGACAACGATATTAGCCATACCCTGCCCTATCAGTTCGGTGTTGGTGGAGGTCTTGGAACCTGTCACACCGTCGGCAACGGTTGCCGAAAGAAGCGATTCGATGGCTCCGAGCACGGCGATGGTGAATGCCGATGGGAGGAGGAGGTTGATGTTCTCCATAGTCAGTGCGAATCCGTGTACTTCGGGGAGGTCGGTGGACATGCCGCCGAACCGGTCGCCTATGGTGGTTACCGCCAGTGAGGGGTCGAATGTCTTAAGGACGAATACTCCTGCAGTGACCAGAATGATGGCAAGCAGTGCGCCCGGGAGCCGCTTGGAAATCTTTGGTGTGACAATTATTATTGCGAGCGACACCAGTGCCACGGCGAGGGTCGGGAGGTCGATACGGTCGAAATTGCGGATGTAGACACCCCATTTGGAGATGAAGTCGCCGGGGAGGTCGCGCAATCCCATGCCGAGGAAATCGTTGACCTGGGTGGAGAGGATGGTGAGGGCGATACCCGCAGTGAATCCCACCACTATGGGATAGGGTATGAATTTAATGACGGTTCCGAGCTTGAACAGACCCATCAGAACCAGTATCAGCCCCGCCATGAAGGTTGCCACGGCCAGGCCTTCGAGGCCGAAGCGGGCGATGATGCCATAGACAATCACTATGAAAGCTCCTGTGGGGCCGCCTATCTGCACCGAGTTACCGCCGAATGCCGACACCATGAAGCCGCCTATTATGGCTGTAATCAGACCGATTGTGGGGCTTACACCCGATGCTATACCGAATGCGATTGCCAAAGGCAGGGCCACTATCCCCACCACCACACCGGCGATGAGGTCGGCCTGCAGTTTCTTTGAATTGTAATGGCGCATCGCCGACCACAATTTTGGCCGGAAATCAACAGTTCCGCTAAAATTCATAATATCAAACCTTAAAAATGTATTTACCTATTTGGTTACTATAAGCAATCCCCGCTTTTGCAGCGGATGCACCACGGTGCCATCCCTACACTTTTCCGGTAGCCCAGCAGTTTCGATAGCTGGATAGTTACAAATGTGCGGCAAAGTTACAAAAAAATGTTAATTCGGGCAACAGGATGTCTGGATGAATTGCCCCGGGATTGGCAGAACATCCAAGTTTTGTTAATTTTGACGGTGTGTTGCCGTGTATTTCTGCCTTGGTTGATAATGTTTATGAGGACGGTGTTGCAGAACTTACTGTTTGGCGATAATTTTGTAGGGATGCACCCTGGTGCATCCGCATATATTAATGATAATTAGGTGAATATATTTCGGATGCACCACGGTGCATCCCTACAATTTGGGTCCTGCAACATCTACCCTGCAGTGTTTGAGGCATAACACTCTAAAGATTGAAGGATTGATATGGAGAAAAAGACGATATGGGAAATGGGGCGTGACACGGTTGAGGAGTATCGTGGGAAAGAGAAACTCCCGTTGGTGGTTGTGCTCGATAATGTGCGGAGCCTGAATAACATAGGGTCGATATTCCGCACATCCGATGCGTTCCGCGTGAAGGAACTGTGCCTTTGCGGCATTACTGCAGCCCCACCCTCTCCTGAAATCCATAAGACTGCGCTTGGAGCGGAGGATTCTGTCGCATGGCGTTATTTTGCCGATACCATGGAGGCCGTTGAATATCTGAAGGGGCAGGGGTTCACGGTGTGTGCCTTGGAGCAGGTCAACGGCAGTGTGTTGCTTGACGGGTTTGCACCTGCCTCGGGGGGTAAATATGCCGTCATAGCCGGTCATGAGGTGAACGGCGTGGACCAGCGTGTGGTCGATGCCTGCGATTTGTGCCTCGAAATCCCCCAGGAGGGCACCAAGCACTCCCTGAATGTGGCGGTCAGCACTGCCTTAGCCATCTGGCATTTTTATCTGCGGCTGCGTTGACAGATGAAGGTTAGTGCAGGTCATTGTTTGCGTGGGGCGGCATGGAAATTAAACTTGTGGCGGTATGCGGGTGTTGTGGTTTTTGATAAATTCTATTAAATAAGGTGTTTTTCATTTTGTTTTTACTAATTTTGCCGCCGATTTAACGCACGGAAGCCATCCCAGCTCCAGACACACCGACAACCAACACGCACTGATATGGTCAAAAATCTTGTTATCGTAGAGTCACCCGCGAAAGCGAAAACCATCGGAAAGTTCCTCGGCCCGGACTTCACCGTGATGTCGAGCTACGGCCATATCCGCGACCTGCGGAAGAAGAATTTCGGCATCGACGTGGATAACGGTTTCATGCCGGAATATGAGGTTCCCGATGACAAGAAGGCCCTTGTGGCGGAGCTTAAGAAGAAAGCTAAGGAGGCACAGATGGTGTGGCTCGCTTCCGATGAGGACCGCGAGGGGGAGGCCATAGCCTGGCACTTGTATGAGGTGCTGAAGCTTAAGCCGGAAACCACCAAGCGAATCGTGTTCCACGAAATCACGAAGGATGCTATTCTCCATGCTATAGAGAATCCGCGCGATATCGACATCAACCTGGTGGATGCCCAGCAGGCGCGTCGTGTGCTCGACCGCATCGTGGGTTTCGAACTCTCGCCGGTGCTTTGGAAAAAAATCAAACCGGCTCTTTCGGCCGGGCGCGTGCAATCGGTTGCCGTAAGGCTGATTATGGAGCGTGAGAACGAGATAAAGAATTTCAAGGCGGAAGAGTTCTACCGGGTGAACGCAGATTTCGCCGATGTTTCGGGTGTGTCTGTGCGTTCGGAGCTTTCAAGAAGGCTTCCTACGCGCGATGACGCGCAACGGTTCCTTGGCGATTGTGCCAAAGCTACGTTCCGTGTGGGTCAGGTGAATGTGCGTCCCGTGAGGAAGGCTCCCGCTCCCCCCTTCACAACCTCTACGCTCCAACAAGAGGCAGCCCGCAAGCTCGGTTTCACCGTGTCGCAGACCATGATGGTTGCCCAGCGTCTTTATGAGGCGGGGCATATAACCTACATGCGAACAGATTCGCTCAACCTTTCAGCTCTGGCAATCTCGGCACTTGAAAAGGAGATAACGGCCACGCTCGGTGAGCGTTATCTGAAAGTGCGCCACTACCACACGTCGTCGAAAGGCGCGCAGGAGGCTCACGAGGCCATCCGTCCCACTTATGTCAACCGACAGACCATAGATGGGAGCGCGCAGGAAAAACGCCTTTACAGCCTTATCTGGAAGCGCACGATAGCTTCGCAGATGGCAGATGCCGAGATTGAGAAAACCTCGGTGGATATAGAGCCTGTAGCCGCAGGTGTGGATTTCCCCGGCCATTTCGTGGCCACTGGAGAGGTAATAAGATTTGAGGGTTTCCTCAAGGTCTATATGGAGGACAAGGACGATGACGCGCAGACAGAGGAAGCGTTGCAGGGGATTCTCCCGGCTATGCACAAGGGTGACACTCTGTCGCTGCTGGATATGACAGCCACCCAGCGTTACACCCAGCAGCCGCCGCGCTACACCGAGGCTTCTCTGGTGAAGAAGATGGAGGAGCTTGGCATCGGACGTCCGTCGACATATGCTCCGACTATTTCCACTATCCAGCAACGCGAGTATGTTGAGAAGGGTGAACGCGAGGGCACGCCGCGCGATTATGTCGTGATGGCCTTGCGCGACGGGAATGTTGTTGCCGAACAGCGCAGCGAGGTGGTGGGTTCTGAACGCGGAAAGCTTGTGCCCACCGACATAGGGGAGGTAGTCAACGATTTCCTGACCGATTATTTCCCCGATATCCTCGATTATAATTTCACCGCCCAGATTGAAGAGAAATTCGATGATATAGCCGAGGGGAAACTGCCATGGGGCAACGAGATAAAGACATTCTATGACGATTTCCACCCTACGGTGGACAAGGCCTTGAACATGCGACTGGAGCATAAGGTTGGAGAACGGATGCTCGGCACCGACCCTGCCACAGGCAAACCGGTATCGGTGAAAATCGGGCGTTTCGGGCCTATGATTCAGCTTGGCGACGGTGAGGGTGACGAGAAGCCGCAGTTCGCATCGTTGCTCAAGGGCCAGTCGGTAAGCACAATAACTCTGGAGGAAGCATTGAAACTTTTCGAGTTCCCGCGCATGATTGGTGAGTTCGAGGGTTCGGAAGTGTCTGTGGCGATAGGCCGTTTCGGCCCCTATGTGAAGCACGACGGCAAATTCGTTTCCATCCCCAAGGATATCTCCCCGGCCCACATCACCCTGGAGGAGGCCGAGGAGCTGATAAAGGACAAACGTGCAGCCGAGGCCAACAAGGTTGCCAAGACCTTCCCTGAGGATGCCGATTTGCAGATTCTCAACGGGCGTTTCGGTGTATATATCAAATATAAGAAGAATAATTACAAGATACCCAAGACGGTTGCCGACCCGGCCAGCCTCACCCTGGAGGAGTGCCGCGAGATAATTGCTTCGGCCGATGCCAAGCCTACGCGTCAGCGTCGTGCAGCCAAGAAATAAGAGGGTGTTTACTCCTGTCCCTTCATTATACCCCAAACGATTAGAATTTAAAACACTCTCTGAATATTGCATATGGCTATTAAACGACCTGCGGTGAAACCGGGAGCCGAGAGGCGCGCGTTCACCCCCGACAATATACTTTCTTTACCCGTTACCGGGCCGGGGAAGCTGCTTGAATTCCTTTTTGAAGCGATGCCCCAGCGCAAGCGCACCAATGTGAAGGAACTGCTCAAATACGGGCAGGTGATGCTCAACGGCACGGTCGCACGGCAGTTCGATGCCCCCTTGAATCCGGGCGACGAGGTGAAGGTGAATCTCACCCGTGCGTTCGTCACTTTCTATAACCGGCGTTTGCAGCTTGTCTATGAGGATGACGACATTATTGTGGCCAACAAGGGGTATGGGCTGCTCTCCATCGGCAATGACAAGATCAAGGATGGCACGGCCTACTCCATTCTCCGCGATTACCTCAAATCGAAGGATCCACGCAACAAGCTGTTCATTGTGCACCGGCTTGACCAGCATACCTCCGGGCTGATGGTGTTTGCGAAGAACACAGAGGCCAAGGAGATTATGCAGCACAACTGGAACAATATGGTGCGCCGCCGCCAGTATGTATGTGTGGTTGAAGGGAAGATTGACCCACCGGAGGGGGAGGTGAAGAGTTATCTTGCGGAGAATTCCAAATACCTGGTTTATTCCACAGATAAACCGGAAGAGGGGAAACTGGCCTATACCCGCTACAAGGCCATCAAATCGGCTAACGGCTATACCCTGGCGGAAGTTGAACTCGAAACCGGCCGCAAGAACCAGATCCGGGTGCACATGAAGGATCTTGGGCATCCCATCATCGGCGACCGCCGTTACGGCGCGCGTACGGCACCCATCCATCGTCTCGCCCTCCATGCCCGCACCCTGGTGTTCATCCATCCGGTCAGCCGGAAGCTGATGGAGTTCGAGACCCCGATACCTGCATCTTTCGTTTCAATGGTTAAGTAGCAAGGCTCTTATGTGGGTGCGCACGTGTTGGTGATAGGCGTGTAAAGAGGCCTCTGACCCCATGGAAAGCATTGCAGAATCCCGAAAGCAATGCGCCTGTGAGAGGTTCTCCCCTTTTGAGACTTATAAAAAGGCGGAGTGTCAATATTTTGACACTCCGCCTTGGTTTTGCCCGGATGGGAGTATGCGGTGGAAAAATGCAATTAAATGGCGGATATAATTGGCGGTATGCTTCTTTTTATGTAGTTTTGTGGCAAAACAAAATCAATCACATAAAAACTATGCTTATGAAACGATGTTACGCCTTCTTATTGGGATTGGTGTGCGTGCTGTCGGCTGGAGCCGCGCAACCGATTGACCTGGCCACATATCCTGACAAAACATGGAATCCTACGGCCGCCTATGCAATCGGTGCCGACGGCTGGGCGGTTAAGGACTGGGAAAGCATGGCCACGTTCGGAACGGCAACAAATTACCTCATGCCGGGTTATGCCAATCGTTTCCACTTCTATGGAGGGAGTGTGGGGTATGAGGCTACTGACTCATGGCTCCGTTCACCAGGATTCGTTGTTAAAAAGGGGTGCACATATACCATAAGGTTCTCTTATCGTACAGATGGAACCGTGCCTTACATACCTTTGGAATATTGGTTCAACGCCATTGACCCAACACTGAAGAAAGCCGATGCCACAGCTTTGGGTAAGGAGAAGAACGATTGCGGGGAAATCAGCATTACGAAAAAGGTTACGGCCTATACCGAAACATCGCTTGAATGCGTTGCCCAAAGCGATGGAACGGCCTATCTTTCGTTTCGCGTTTATTCCGATGGAATGAGCGACGAGATTACCGGGCGCCTGTATATGGCGGGTTTCTCTGTGTGTGAATCGGGTGGAGCGGCTGCCGCAGCCGCCCCCACTGATGTCAAGGCTCTGGCTGCTGCTGACGGTGTGCTGGCAGTGGATGTGTCGTGGACACTACCCACGGTCGATACCGACGGCCAGCCGCTGGAGGGGGATAGGGCCATAGAGAAAGTTGTGGTATACCGTGACAGTGAACCGGCGGCTACGCTTCCGGCTGACACCAATTCGTGGCGTGACAATGCCGATTCCGGGCTTGTGCCGGGGAACCATTCCTATGAAGTGGCGGTATCGGTGGCCGGACAGGAGGGCTTGAAGTCGGAAAAGGCGGAGAGCGGCTACGTGGGGCCGTTCACCTATGCTCCTTTGGGGATGCAGGGTTGGACCACATACAAGACTTCAACCTTAGGTTTTACCGGCCCGTTCACGGGTCAGAAGCCTGCCGGATATTTGGATTCCTATACCATCTGGAGTCTTGATGAAACCGAGGTTGACACATGGCTGTCAAGCCCTGAACTGCCGTTGTCGGCCGATAAGAACTATAAGATAGGCTTCCAGTACCAGAAATGGGCCGAAATGAAGGCTAAAAGCCTGAAAGTTTACCTCTCGCCTGTTCCGGCGGCAGCTGAACATGTCGCAGTCATATCGGCTTTGACTCCGATATATGAACTTGCCGATATCACCGGCACCGATACGAAATGGACAGAAGTATTGCTTAGAGAGGTTCCGGGCAACGGGGCATATGTTATTTTCCATGTTAGCGGAACCTATCAGAAGCGGTTGACCATAAGTGCATTCTCGGTTGAAGAAGATTCGTCTGTGCCTTTTGTGCCTGCGTCCCCCATGGATCTGAAGGCCGCTGTTTCAGGGCTTAGCGTGCAACTGACCTGGACCAATCCCACTGAATCGGTATCCGGCGATGTGTTCACAGAGGAGCAGAGCATTGAGGCTGTCGTGGTGCAACGTGACGGTGAGGAAATCGCGCGTCTTGAGGGTGGGGAAACTGAATTTATTGATAACAAGGATTCAGGCTTAGTGGCCGGGACGCATTCCTATGCGGTGTCGGTGGTTGTTGCCGGTGTTGAAAGCGCGTTATCGGATGCCGTTGAGGTGAGCTGCATCGACCCGTCGGTTCCCGTGGAGCTTCCATGGCAATCCGATTTCAATAACAACCGCGATGAGTTCACATCATTGTGGAATTCCCATGCAGCCGAGGGGCATTCCCCGTTGCTGGGGTTGTGGTATCATCATAATGCCGGGCAGATTGCCTTTATGAACAACAACGGTTACGGCGAGAACGCATGGCTCGTAGGCCCCCTGGTGTCTTTCGATACTGCTGCAGAGTATACGGTCACATTCGATGCTATTGACAGCGCCGGAAAAGAATCGGTTCTGCGTTTCGGGCTGGTTGAATCACCCGGAAGCTCCGAGTTCCTGCATGTAATTGAGGAGAATCTGGAATTCCCTGCCACCTCGGGCAAAACGGAGGTAAAGTTCACCTTTATCCCCGTGACGACATATAATTCGATTTCAGGAACCCCTGCAAACATGCACATAGCATTGCAAGCGGCATCCACGGGTGTTGGCCACCGGGTGTTCCTGTATTCCATGGACGTGGACAAGAAGGAAATTACCCTTGGGGTGAACCGGACTGTGGACTTGGAAACCGACATGCTTGTTTCTGTCGAGGTCTATGACCTTTCCGGGCGCAGGCTCGGCACGGCATCGTCGGTGGCTCTCGATGGCTATGATGCAGGGCTTTACATAGTGAAATTAAATTATTCGGAGTCTTCTCCACGAACTTTGAAAATTGCAAAATGAAAAAGTTGTTTTTGACAGGCATGGCCTGTGTCCTGACCTTGGGGATGTCTCTCCAGGCTGCGGACAGGGGCAGATGGAGCGATACCGCACCCCGCCGTCAGGTGACGCGCGTCGGTGAGCTTCCATCGCAACGTAGTGGTTTACCGCAAGTGATTGACCGCACATTGCCCTTGGGTGCAGCCCGCCGGGGAGTGCTGCGTGACGGTGGTGCGAGGGAGGCTCATTCGTTGGCAAGAGGTGTCAGCCGTGTGCTTGGTGACGGCACCACCATCTATGGAAGCCTCATATATTCCAACGACTGGAGCGGAACCACAGGCCGCTACGGCATTTATTCTTTCCCTGCGGGAGAATACACCGCACCCACACAGGTTGTCCCGGTTGAATCGTATGACGCCAACGGTGGCGGATGCTATGTCGATGGAACGTATTATTGGAACTCCTATGTGTATACCCCCGAGATGGGCTACACCTTCTCCACATTCTGTTCCTATGATTTTGCCACGGGTAAGTTCGATAAAAAGACTCAATCGTTCCTTAGCGACGGTTTCGACCAGTCGCAGATAACCAACGACATGACTTATGACCCCACGACGGGTACGATTTATGCTTTGTCGTATATAGCCGTTGACATAGCCGAAGGCGCGATGCAACGGTTCTACCCTGCGTTGTCCACTATGGATTCCTATTCGGGATTCGTCGCCCCGATTGCCCGCATCCCTGCTATGATTGCCATTGCGGCAAACCAGAGCGGTGAATTGTATGGCATCACCAAGGGGGCTGAATCGGCGCTCTACCTTATCAACAAAAGCTCCGGCGACTTGACCGAGATTGGCCCCACGGGGCTGAATCCTGAATATGTGCAGTCGATGGCTTTCGACCCCATCACCGATAAGCTCTATTGGGCGGCGGTGGAATACACCGGCCGCAGCGGCCTTTATGAGGTATCGGTGGAAACCGGTGCGGCATCCCTGATATGCAGTTTCGAGGCCAATGAGGAGTATGCGGGTCTTTATGTACCCGAACCTGTCATCGCCGCCGGCGCACCTGCGCGTGTGGAGGATTTCACGGCATCGTTCGTTGCCGATTCCCATTCCGGCACCGTTTCCGTGCGGTTGCCGGAGCTGTCGTATGGTGGCACTCCCCTTTCGGGGAATCTTGCCCTGACGGTTGATGTCGACGGCAAGGAGGCGCATTCGGCGACCTATTCCCCCGGTGCCACGGCATCGTTTGCTGTAACATTGAGCGAGGGGACGCATTCGTTTGCGGCAACGGTGTCCAATGCCGCCGGAGCGGGCCCGCGGGTGGGAATCTCGCATTATGTGGGTCTGGACGCCCCGGATGCAGTCAGGAATCTGTCGTTGCAGGTTGTTGACGGGACTTCGGCGGTGGTGTCGTGGGATGCCCCCGACAAAGGGCGGCATGACGGGTATGTCGACCCCGCCAAGGTGCGTTATGATGTGGTCCGTTATCCCGGTGGCTATGTGATTGCCGACGGGATTTCAGCCACGTCGGTAAAAGACCCTGCGGATGTGCCTTCGGACAACTATTATTATGAGGTGATTCCATATTGCGACGGTCGCGAGGGTGTGCGCACATCGACTTCGCCCGCCATGCTCGGACGTGGCACCACGGTGCCCTGCAAATTCGATTTCGCCACCCGTGAACAGTTCGACCGCTTCACCGTTATTGACGCTAACGGCGATTTCGAGGCACAGTACAGTTGGGGAGGCTGGCTGTACGGACCTGATTTCACCTATACAAAGGAGGAGGGGCCTTGTGCCGTGTATGGTTACAGCCCGGAGAACGCTGCCGACGACTGGCTAATCACTCCGCCCTTCAGTGTTGAAGCCGGTAAGCATTACCGCCTCACTTATACCATGTGGACTAAAGGACAAACGGAAACGCTGGAGGTGACTGCCGGGACGGCCAATACCATCGCTGCACAGAATGTGATTGTCCCCGCCACGGGATACAACCACAAAGACCGCCGTGTGTTCACATGCGATTTGGTAGCCGAGACCACAGGCAATTACTATGCCGGGTTCCACGTCACATCGGCACGCAAGCAATTCTACCTTATGATTACCGACATAATGGTGGATGAGGTTCCCGATGACAATGCTCCGGCTGCCGTGGGTTCGCTGGTGGCTGTGGCTGCCGAGCGCGGTGCAATGCAGGCCGAGGTTTCGTTTGTGGTTCCCGGCAAAACGGTGTCGGGCGCGCCACTGACTGCAGTGGACAGAGTGGACATTTTCCGTGGCAATGACACGGAAGCGGAGAAATCGTTCGTCAACCCTGCACCGGGAGAGAAATTGGTGTGGACTGACAATGAACCGGCTGCGGGTTTCAACACTTACCGCGTGGTGGCCTATGCGGGCGCATCGGCCGGAGCCAAGGCTGAAGCACGTGTGTTCGTTGGTCATGACATACCTGTTGCTCCCGCCGATTTCAAGGCCGAGGAAGCCGACGGCAAGGTGCACCTGACATGGACTGCCCCGACCACAGGCCAGAACGGCGGCTACATCGACCCTGACGGCCTGGTATATGCCATATACCGTGTGGGTGACGAGGGCGGCATGATTACCCGCTCTGCCAAAGGAACCTCCTACGATGATTCGGGGCTTGACGGAGAGAAGATGCAGTATTTCGTCTATTACGAGATTGTCCCTGTCAGCCCGGCCGGTGCCGGTGCCTATGCTGTTTCCGATGCGTTGGTGTTCGGTAAGCCCTACACCGGGGTGTTCACGGAATCGTTCTCCGACGGCGCGACACAGAACAACCCGTGGGTGATGTACCGCATAAAGGGACGGCAGCAGCTGTGGGGCCTTTATTCCCAGGGGCAGTCGCCGGTGTGCGCGCCTGTTGACGGCGATTATGGGCTGGCCACATTCTCGGCCACTTCAGGCTCTATCGGCGATGAGGGAAGGTTGGTTTCTCCCAAGCTGAATGTGTCGGAGATGTCGTTGCCGATGCTGTCGTTCTACCTCTATCATAAGGTTTCGATGGATACGCAGTATGGCGAGGAGCCGTTTGCCGACCGTATGGTGCCGGAAGTTCAGCTCCCCGACGGGACATATGTCGCGCTCGATGATGCAATCTATGTCGATGACCCCACCAAGGCCGACGGATGGTACCGCTATGATTATGACCTTAGTGGTTACAAGGGCTACGACCATATAAAGCTTTCGTTCCATGGCATCGCCGACTATGAACAGGATGTCAACATAGACCTTGTGCAGGTCACCAACCAGGTGTCTAACGACCTGTCGATGTACACTTTCGCCGGACCGGCAAGTGTGCGTGCCGGGGAGAACGCCACTTTCAAGGCCACCGTCTATAACCGTGGGGTCGAGACTGCCACGGGATACAGCCTGGGACTTTACCGCGACGGGAAGCGGATGTATTCCGTCACTGGTGTGCCTCTCGCCACGGGAAAATACTGCACCTACGAATTTGAGGATGAGTTCCCGGCCGATGCGGAGGGTAAAAGTTACAAATATTATGCCTCAATTGAATGGGATGCCGATGAGATTGCCTCCAATAACCGTTCGGAGACCATCGGCCTTGAGGTGACTGCTCCTGCGCTCCCAGAGGTGTATGTGCTCCAGGCAACTGCATCGGGGAAGGATGTTGACCTGTCGTGGTCGGCACCGTCGGCACTGCGGGTGGATGATTCGTTTGAATCCTATCCCGCCTACAGTATCGAGAATATCGGCGACTATACCCTGGTTGACGGTGACAAGGGTTATACCTACGGTTTCAACGACATTTATTTCGAGAACACCGGCGCACCGCAGTCGTTCATGGTGTTCAATCCCGTTAAACTCGGCATAGTGATGACGGAGACCTATGGCAAACTATTTGACCCGCACAGCGGCGACCAGGTGCTGGCCTGTTTCCAGGCGGTCGACCCGTCGACCGGTTCTTCCATGGCCAATGACGATTGGGTGATTTCGCCCGAAGTGCACGGCGGACAGACCGTGTCGTTCTACGCCAAGGCCGGAAACTATGAGTGGGGATTCGACCGCTTCGAGGTGATGTATTCCACCACCGACCGCAGCACCTCGTCGTTCAAGGCATTCGGCGGCGTTGAGCGTGCCGGGAAGGACTGGCAGCTCTATGAGTACACTCTGCCTGCCGGCGCACGCTATTTCGCCATACATTGTGTATCGCAGGATGAGTTCATCCTTTACATCGACGACCTCAAATATGTGAGCCGCCGCGAGGAGTGCGTGCTGCAGCACACAGGCTACCGCGTTTACCGCGACGGCGCGCAGGTGGCTGAATTGCCTGCGGATGCCATGCAATATACCGACAAGGGGCTTGCCGACGCTACATACCGCTATGAGATAACCGCCGTTTATGACTCCAGCCGTGAATCCGTGCGTTGCCAGGCATTGCCGGTGACTGTTGGCGACAGCTCGCTCGATGCTGTTGCCGCTGCCAACGGTGTGGATGTCCGCACAGAGGGAACCGATATTATGGTTGATTGTCCCGCCGCATCGAAAGTGCGTGTGGTGGCTGCCGACGGCAAGACCGTTTTCACGGGTCAAGGCGAATCCGCTTACCGTCTGTCGGTAGGCCGCGGGGTGTTTATCGTAACGGTAGACGGCATCCCCTATAAGGTCGTTGTCCGCTGACGGCACCCATCCTGTTGGCGCGTTCCCACACAAAGCGTCAATGACACCTGAAAACTCTTTATAACCATAAGGAGGCTGTCAAAATTGAAGTGCCCCCTAAAAGTTAGACAAATGACTTTTAGGGGGCACTTCCCATTAGCGGATGCCCGGAGGGCAGCAGAACTTACTATTTGGCGATAATTTTGTAGGGATGCACCCTGGTGAATCCGCATATATCAGTGAAAATGAATATATTTCGGATGCACCGGGGTGCATCCCTACAATCGGGGTACTGCAACCGTCTTCGGATATGACAAACCATCACCTCTGTCTGATAGCGGCGGGAGGGGGGTCAGAGAGTGGCGATTTTGCGGTCGAAGTCGCGGCACTCCCAGTAGCGGGTTTCGATGCCGCTGATGCGCGATAATGCGCCTTGGGAAAGTTTGTTGCAGAGTTTATGGAGGTTGGAGGAGGCTCCGGCCAGTGCATCCATGTTGGTCTTGAAGGCCATAAGGCCGTCGGTGTGCACGTTGATTTCGGTTACCAATGCAAAAATCACGCGACAGCCGTCGAATGTGGCCGGGTCGCCGGTAATCTGGCGGCATATGGCGAGGCTGTCGGTGAGTTTGAGCGGCAAGGCGGATTCATATTTCCTGGCCTGTCCTGTGATTTCTTCGGGTGTGCCGTGGTGCTGCAAATGCAGTTCCCAGCTTTTCAGTTCTACGAAGCACAGTGATGTGTGGGATGGGGGAAGTGCCAGCACATCGACCGATTTGCGCGCCGGTAGCATCGCCTGCCTGTCGGCGGCGGTCTTAACCTCGTCGAAGTCTATAACGGGGGTGGACAGCCCTCTCATGCCGCACATGTAGGCACGCCCTTTCTGCGGGCGACATGCGCTGTGGAGGTCACAAAGAGTGGTGAGCGGATGCCCGTTGGCCACGGAAAAGGTTTCCACCTCGCGGAATATGTCGGGTGGTGTCATTGCTCGGTGTTTCTTGCTTCGTCAACATTCATTATCTCTTGCAGAGGGGCTGCAAGAAGGGTGAAAACCTCGTTGAGGTTGTCGGTCACATCCTCGAAATCACACAGGTTGCCGTCGGGGTTCTGTTTCGGGGCATAATATGTGACACTCTGCTCCACCCCCTTTTTCGCTGCGAAATAGCGTAGCCCTTGCAGGAAATAGGGGCTGTGGGTGCTGACCACTATGGGTATTCCCAGCGACACGAGTTCCACGATAAGCTCGCAGAATTCCACCTGCCATTGCGGGTGCAGATGTATTTCGGGTTCATCCCAGATGAGCAGTCGGAACGGGGAAAGATAGCCGCCTTGCAGGAGGCGTTGCAGCACGCCGAATGATTTTATGCCGGAGGCAACGCTTACGGGTGGCAGTTCGTGGGTGCCTTCCTTGAATGTGAGGCGTTTGGTTTTGCTGTCGACGCTGAAGGCTCCGCCTGTAAGTTCTTTTATGCGCAAGAGTTGGGAGACATATTCGTTGTCGTCGAACGGCGGCAGGGAAAAAGTATCGGGAGCTGACGCAAGCTTGTCGGCCATATCAACGAGATGGTAGGGTGCTTTGATGCGTGCGAACGGGTTCAACGGCTTTCGCGATGAGATGGGTGAAATGGTGTCGGCCATGCGCAGGGCATCGAGGATGTGCATGTAGAGCGGCGATTCAACATAGGTGACATCCTTAAGCGATGTGTAGCCCATGAGGCTCACATGGTTGATTGTATTATTATTTATCTCGACCTCCATGCGGGAACCTGCGGCATCCGCAGTGTCGTCGTGGAATGTTATGCGGCTGAAATTGGAGCCGAACGAGCATAGCCCTTCCTGGAATTCGCTTTGGGAAATCTGCGTGAATTCCTCCTTAAGGGCTTTTTCAGGACTTGTAAGCGATATCAGGAACAACCGTATTTTTTTGCAATGCTCACGCACGATGCTCACATCCCTTGGAGTGAACGACATCTGTCGGGCCGCCTTCTCAAGTTCCGTCTGCACGTCGTCGATTGACACCACATTGCTGATGAGGTCCATGCTTAGTGCCGGTATATCCTTCAGCAACGGCAGTTCCTGTTCCGGTCTGTTAAACTTACCTGTGATGCTGAAACGCCGCATCAGCATCCGGCCAATCATCTCCAGCTGTTGGCGGATGAGAAGGTCGGTTTTGAATTTATCCACTTGCCGGACATTGTTGGTCGCTTTAAGCAAGGAAAACAGCACTTTGCCTATGGTGCTTTTGCCCGAGTTGTTCTCGCCGGTTATTACCGTCAGCCCTTTAAGCTGAACGGAGGCATAGTGAATCTTCAGTATGTCGTGTAGTTCTAATTCCATCCCTTATAATGTTCTGGACCACATAAATTATTGGCAAATATACGTAGAATATTCGACGAAACATAATAACGAATGCCGGATGTAGCCCTGTTCGCGGTCGCAAAGCGAATTATGTGGAATGGGGAGCGGGGTGTGCCTTAGGCACACCCCGCTCCCCATTATTAACAGTTTTCCTGTTGGAAAGCTCGTCAGATTACGACTTTCACGCCGTTTATCACGTATACGCCATGGGAAAGACCTTCAACGGTATTGCGTCCTTCTACCAGGCTGATTACTCTTACAAGCATACCGTCAACACCGAACATCTCGATTTTACGGGTGCTGTCTGAATAGATTACCAGCATGTCGCCGTTGCGCTCGATTCTGATGCCGTTGTGCATTTCATCGTTTTCAGTTGCGTTCACACCGGTTGTGATACCCGGATCGATATCGATATTGAACACACGGTCGGGTTCGGCCTCTACATACACCGAGAAAGGTGCAACCTCCGTCTTAGCGGTGCTTTCAGCGGTTTCGGCATATGTCTGGGCGGTTTCGGCAACGAACGACGAGCCGTCGGCAGTCAGTTTATAGGTTGTGCCGGCAGGGAGCTCGCGTTTTCCGAAAGTACCTACCAGGTCGTAATCCACTCCCTTGATTCGTATCTCGTCGGGTGTGCGCAGGATTTCGCCGCCATCTGCCGTGAAGCACAGGGTGCGGTCGGAAGTAGCGGAATGCAGGCTGACGATTTGAGGCTCATTGGCATTGATGCTGTTTGCGAGCTGGAAATCTTCGCCGACTGTAGTGCTTAAAGTACCCACCATATAATTGCGATTGGGCGCAAGGCATTCGGGGTCGGTGTACATGACCATTTCATTGCCAGCCTTGTCCGTTACGCTCTTGGGAGAGAACGGCAGAAGAAGCGGACACCAGTTGTTTGTGCCATCCGACGATTTGACATCAAGCTCATAACTTACCACATTGCCGTCGAGCACCTTGAACGAATTCAGCGCATTGAAAGGATAAGCATCATCGATATGAATGCTGCCTACAGCCTCATATATACGGGCCATCTGGCCATCTGGTTGCTGTTCAGAGCGGGTGGTCACATAGTTGGCTTTTGCAGCCGGCACCTGTTCGTTCTCGTCAAGGTAAATGATACAGTTGGGGTTCAAGCCGGTGAAGGCATCGGAAGCGATACCAATTTCACGCGGGGTATCAACTTTGCGGCGCGCACGTGCCGGGGCGGCTTCTTTCTGCGAGTTGAAGATGATAGTGGTCAGATTGTCGCAACCGGTGAACGCATTGGCACCTATAGCTTCTATACCGGTGAAGCTCAAGCTTTCAAGTGACGAGCAGCCGTTGAATGCGTCATTGCCGATATAATTCACACATTCGGGCACTACAACGCTTGTGAGGTTTGTACACCCTTTGAATGTTTCAGCCTCGATATCGGCAGCTTGAGGCAGAACCACGGTCTTCAAGGTCTCTTTCCCGGCCATCGCGCCTGCAGGGAGTGCCATTGTAAGACCTGAAAGGTCCACCTCCTCGATAGCGGGGAATTCGTCGATCACTTCTTTGAGCTTATCGGAATCCACATCGCCGGCAAACGAGATGGAGGTTACATCCTTGGCTTCGGCCGGATTTATCATATCCACTTCGGCCGGATTCAGTGTGGCGCCATTGCGGGGCACTGCATACACATTCACGTCCACATTGCTGTCGGTAACATCAATGCTATAATATCCGCTCTCATCCGGTGCAATCACATTTGCTCCAACCTTCACCATTGCGGAAACTTCCGAGGCATTTACACCCTGGAGATTCACTTTGAAGCGAACCTGGCTGTCCTCTTTCACACTTTCAAGCACCGGTGCGGTGGCATTGTAGTAGTTGAAGGATTCGAACTCTGTGGCGGCATCCCCCAGATTCTCATTGTTGCGCACGGTCTCCGGCTCAATCACCAGATTGTTTGAACTGCAGGCAAAATTCACATCGTAGAGGTAAACCACATCGACGTTATGGTTGCCGCTTTTTTCGGGATGCTTGTTGGGATTGTAATATGTCAATGTCACGGAACCGTCCTGTGCCACGGCATTGTCCGGGAGGAGTTTGCCATTGTCATAAACCTTCACCTTGGCGTTGGCGGAATAGGCGTCGACACCTGTCGGGCGGTTGGCAGTGACCTGGCTCTTGACACCGATATGGAGCTTCCCGCTTACGGCGAGGCTCTCTTGCTTCACATTGTCGCCAAGGAACGATGCAAAACGGTTGATGTCCTGCTTGTTGTCCGGCACAAAGCAACGGGTGGTCTCAAAGTTGACGCCATACACAGGATATTCACCCAGGATATTAAACCCGTTTACAACCCATCCGTTATGCCAGCTGTTCCAATCTCCCGTATGAGCTTTCTTGTATTTCGCCAGATATTCGGGCTTGACTACCAATGTCACTTTTGAGCAATCGGGAAGTCCAAGATTATTCGGATCCCAATTAGGATCGTTGCCCAGACCTGATGAAGAGTTGAAATCTATATGATGGACCTTATCCCCGTCCGGAGCGGCATAGCAATAGAGTGTGGTGAGTTTGTTGCAACCTTTGAAACAGTCTTTTTTCAAGCCCCCCTGATGAGCGCGGTCTCTGCCGTTGAAATATACAGTGGCGTCATTGTAAAGATTGAGGGGGAGTTCCAGTTCGGTTATTTCGGCACATCCTTCCATCGCATTCATTCCGATGCGTTTTACTGTAGCCGGCAGCTTGACCTCTTTCAGGCTCTTTACCAAATTCTGACTCGGTGAAGTTGTTGCCCAGAAAGCATTTGCAGGGAGTTCGTCGGCAATGTAAGACGCTGGAGACTTGCGGTCTGCGACGATATGGGCTTCAGAAAGATCGATGATAACAAATTTTTGCATCGCAAAATATTGATGCTTGAACATATCGAAGTCGGTCTTGTCAATCTTGCCCTTGACCACCATGCGCTGCTTGCCATTGGCTGCCATGAACCTGGAGCGCATCAAAGTGAAGTTATTCGGATCCCACAGGCGCTCACCTTCCTTGAGTTCAAACACAACTTCGGAGAGCTTTTCCGACTTTGTGACTGCGATTTCAAAATCCAGGTTTTCCTTAGCGATAAAGGCATATGCAACAGATTTGGCCTCTACAGCAATCGGAAGGCCGTTGGCTTTCACTGTCAGCACGTAATTGGCATCCTTGGGGGTCATCTTGAATGTGAGGTCGCGGCCGCGCACGGCGCTGCTCACGATGCCCGAAAGATTCACAGTCTCTTCAATTCCCTCCGGGAAAGTGAAGTTATAGACAGGGGTCTGATTGTTGAGCGCGGGCAATGCTGATATCACATTTTCATTGCTCCCCTCAACGAGATACCATCTCTGCTTGTTGTGAGATGTCGCAAGGCGGATAAGGTTGCCTTCGCGCACGGTAGCATCTTTGACACAGCAGTTGATATTCATCTTCAGGCCTGAACCTGCGCCGGAATTCCAGGTGCTTATCGGAGAGATGAACTCTTTGATGTTTCCTGTTGCGTCGGTGAGTACGGCAGCCCAGAAAACAGGGTCGGCACCTGTTCTGAAGGAGTTGGCACGGATAGTGAAATTCACACCGGGAATC
Source organism: Muribaculaceae bacterium (assembly GCA_013316535.1). GTDB lineage: Bacteria > Bacteroidota > Bacteroidia > Bacteroidales > Muribaculaceae > UBA7173. The sequence goes on from WSMN01000003.1 coordinate 32,423, forward strand.
ACGTTCACGGCATCGGTTAGCAGACCCACTGTGCCGCCATCGTCGGTAAGTACCCAGGGGGAAGGATAAGGCTGTACAGGAGTAGGCTTCACCAGCTCAAAGTGGATGATTGTGTTGGCATTGAGGGTGACTGCATAGTTGCCTTGTGCATCGGGTTTTACAAGTGTGGAATTGGCATACACCTCCAGGCGGTCGTCGTTGTCGGCTATATGCTCGGCGGTGAATATCACCTTGGTGCCCTTGGCATAGCGGCCGGCTTCTTTATCTGCCTCGAACTTAACTGCTGCGTTTTCCATCACTGCAAGAGCCACATCGGTCTGTGCCGGATATGTCTCCACAACCTTGTTGGCAATGTCTTTCCAATATTCCTTGTTGTTGTAGTTGTTCAATGCAGCCTGGCTCGGGCAATGGAGTGTCATGGCGGCGGTGTTTGTGCCGTAGAACACACACCAGTTGATGAAGGCCGCATTGGGGTTGCCTACCCAGACATGACGCAGACCTGACGATGCGTTGAACACGTTGTATTCGTAGGTCGACACGCTCGCCGGAATCACAATCTCCGTGATGCCGCACGAACGGAAAGCACCGTTGTTGATACGTGTGATGTTATTGGGAAGGATTACGCTCTTGAGGTTCCACAGGCCGCGGAATGCCTCGCGAGGTATCGCGTTGGCCTGGCTTGTGCCGTTGGCCGCGATGTAGACCGATGAGATGTCCAGACGGGTCAGTTTCATGCCGCTGCGCATGAAAGCGAAGTCGCGGGCGTCAATCGTGCCGAAGAGGGTGAGGTCCTTGATTGTGCCGGCGTCTGCACCGTCGATAATTGTGGAAAGCGTACCCGGCTCACCTACCCATATGCTGCGCTTTTCTTTCACTTCCGATGCTTTCTGTACATAAATCGCTATGTTCTGGTCAGAAAGCACATTGGATATGGTGTAATTGTAATTTTTGTCAGGTGTCAGCACATAGCCGTTGGCTTTGACAGTAACCACATCACGGTCAGGATATGAGGGGGTCACACGGAAGCTGTAGTTCCATCCGCGTATCACCTTGTCATCACCTTGGAAAACGGCATCCGCAAGGGGTGTCGTGTGGCTTATCGAGAAATATTGCGGTGTGCACCCTTTGGCGGCTATTTCATTTACGGTTATAAGCTCGCCCGCTACGGGAAGCCATGTCTGGCCGTTGTCGGCGCTTGTGGCCATCCTTATGACATCGCCATCCGCAACCACTGTGCCTGAGGGGAGGTTGCAGCTGAAGTCGGCATAAGCTCTGCCGAAAATAGCCATCCCTTCAAGGGTGAAGCCGTCGGGTGTACTAAGGGTGGCTTTGAACGAGCCGTCGGCAGAGAAGAGAGCCACGGCTATCTTGCCGCTGAAGCGGTCGTAGCTTAGGTTCTTCAAATTGCCCACGCGCACTGTGAAGCTCTTGCCCTCCTCAAGATTGCCGGAGAGATTGGACCCCATACCTGTTTGCCCGCCATCGGCTGTGATGTGGATTGGCGACCACATGGAATTGTTGCCGTTGCCCGGCTTGATATTGTAGATGATGGTGGTAAGGTTATTGAAGCTGTGCTGCTGGCTTACAGAGGGATTAAGCGCTGTGCTTGCATACCATCCGCCGTTGTTGTTGCCGTCGGCACCTGCCCATCCCCAGTTCACATGAATCATGTTGCTTACGGGGTCGAAACCGTCTACCACGAAGGCATGGCCGGCTGTAACGTCCTGACCGCAATAAAGCACCGGGCGTCCGGCCTTGATGTCATCGGCCACCAGGCGGTCAAACTCGGCCTGGGTGGCTACTTCCGAGCGTTTCTTGTAGGAGATTCCGGGGTCATAGCCGAAGTAATTGATCATGGCTGCCGGCACTTTCACCTCATATGCGCTTGAGCCTGAAAAACCGAACTGTGTGCCGATGCTGCTGGCCGTGTGGTAAAGCAGTGTGGCGACGGCATTTGCCTCAACCTGGGAATAACCGTAGCGGTAGTTGTCCATGCGCATGTTTGCCCAGTCATATTCCACGTCGTAGCTCACGCCGTTGTAGCTGCCGGTGCCACGCTCGGGATATGCGTGATATTTCATTATCATACCCATGGCTGTGCCCACACATCCCACAAGGGGGCGGCCGGGAATGGCACTGTTGAAAGGTGCCTCTTGGCTCCATGCGGGTGTGTTGAGGAGGATTCGGTCAGCCGTCCCCTGTCCCGCCCTGCGGGACAGGAGCCGGCGCTCGGTCAGGGTGACCGAACGCTGTAAAGATGGAGCCGCCTTAATCTCGCTTTCCAGTCCGGACATCATCCATTTCATTGCAGCAGGGACAGAAGATACGTTGTAGCTGTTATCTTCCGAGTAGCCCAACACCGGTGTGGTGGAGTCCTCTGCCGATATGATGATGAAACCTTTACCCTCACGGGCATTGAACACATAATAAAGTGGATGTGTGGCGGATCCGCTTGTATACACCAGATCAAGAGCATCCGCTGAAGCTAACCTTTCGTTACTGGTTGCACTGAAAAAATCAGCCGCCAATTGCTTGGCGTTCTCTACAGACACAACATCGGCATGCGCTGTTGGGACAGCACACGCCAGCAGTGAGAAAATTAGCCCTTTAGAGTAATGTTTAAACATAACTTTTTGTGTTAATCTTCGCTGTTGATTTAATATATCTATAATTATGTAGTTTCCCTTAAAAATGTGATAAACGTGAACAGATGCAAAACCCTTTAGAAACCAGTGCTTTAGTTCACCATTCAAAAATCGGGTGCAAAATTACTTAACAATCCTGTATTTAAAAAATTTTTCAACGACTTTCTTATGCGTATTCCATGATATGCATGCACAAACGAGGCTGCTCTTAATTAAACCGGATCCCAAAAGTTATACCAAAACTTTTGGGATCCGGTTTAATTAAGAGCAGCCTCGTTTAACAGACTTGTTCGGGATATCAGAGCTTGGCTTTGATTGCCGCTGTCTCGGCTTCGTAGCCGGGCTTTTCGAGGAGGGCGAACATGTTGCGCTTGTAGTCCTCCACGCCGGGCTGGTTGAAGGGGTTGACGTCGAGCAGATAGCCGGAGATGCCGCAGGCCTTCTCGAAGAAATATATCAGCTCGCCGAGGTATTCTTCCTTAAGGGCGGGAATGATTACGCGCATGTTGGGCACGCCGCCGTCGACGTGGGCTATGCGTGTGCCCAGTTCGGCCATCTTGTTGACCTCATCGACGCGTTTGCCTGCGATATAGTTCAGGCCGTCGAGATTGGCGGCATCGGATGGTATTACGGTGGTGAATTTGGAGGCTTCTACCGAGAGGACGGTCTCGAAGATGGTGCGTTCGCCGTCCTGGATCCACTGCCCCATGGAGTGGAGGTCGGTTGAGAAATCTACGGCGGCAGGGAAAATGCCTTTGTGGTCTTTCCCTTCCGATTCGCCGTAGAGCTGTTTCCACCATTCGCCGAAGAAGTGGAGCTTGGGGTTGTAGTTTACAAGGATTTCAATCTTCTTGCCGGCGCGGTAGAGTGCGTTGCGGGTTGTTGCATAGAGGAAGGCGGGGTTGCTGTCGTCGGCAGCCGTGGTGGCTTCCTGCATACGGCGTGCGCCCTCAAGCAGAGCGCGGATGTCGAAGCCTGCGACTGCGATGGGGAGCAGCCCCACGGGTGTGAGCACCGAGAAACGGCCTCCAACGTTATCCTCGATGACGAAGGTCTTGTAGCCCTCCTCGGTTGCGAGCTGGCGCAGTGCGCCGCGCTTGGCGTCGGTGATGGCCACGATGCGCTTTGACGCCTCGGCCTTGCCGAGCTGTGATTCGAGCTGCTCCTTGAGCAGACGGAAAGCGATGGCAGGTTCGGTTGTGGTGCCTGACTTGGAGATTACGATGATGCCGAATTTCTTGTCGCGCAGAAGGTCCTGCAGCTCATGGAGATAGTCCTCACCGATGTTCTGGCCGGCGAAAAGCACGCGGCAGCGGCGTTCGTCGTCGTTGCGGAGCATGGCGAAGCTGTCGCTTAGTGCCTCGATCACAGCCTTTGCCCCGAGGTAGCTTCCGCCGATGCCGATGGCAACCACTACGTCGCAGTCGCGGCGCATACGGGCGGCGCACTCCTCGATGTCGGCCACAAGGGCATCGGTGGTGTCGGTGGGCAGGTTGACCCAGCCGAGGAAGTCGGAGCCGAGTCCGGTGCCTTTGTGTAGTTTCTCAAGCCCCTGTGTAGCTTCGGGGTCCAGTGCCTGAATCTGCTCGGAGGTTACGGTGCCGAGCACGTTTTTCACGTCAACTTTTAATGTGTCCATGTGAATGTGTTGATATTTTGAAATAAGCGAATAATCTTAAAATGGTTGTGCGTGTGGGTATCTCCCACATAAACTCCAACGTTTCCTTTGTTGCAAAGTTACTTAAACATCACGATATTTAGTTAAATATGGCTATTTTTTGCGCCAGAGGTAGAGTTTGTCGGAGGGGCGTATTTTGGAGGGGACGGCGATGGAGAAGCTGTCACCTTTGACGGCCTTTTTGGCGGGGTGGAGGTTGACGCGGATTTCGTCGAGGGTGAGGATGATGGTGCCGGTGGTGGGGCCTGTTATGACGACCTCATCGCCCGGGTGCAGCTCCCCGGTTTCCATGTAGAACTCGGCAACGCCGATGTTGGAGAAGTAGCGCACACCTTTGGCGCGGTATTCCTTGACGCGGGTGGCCGACGAGCCGTATTTGGCCGACCATTCGCCGAGGCGTTGGCCGAGGTAATATCCGTTCCAGAACCCGCGGTTGAAGATTTTGCCGAGCTGCTCGTCCCACCGGGCAATCTTTTCGTCGGTATAGGAGCCGTCGCAGATGGCCTGGAGGGCTTCGCTGTAGCATTGCACGGCAAGGGAGACATATTCGGGGCCGCGTGCGCGCCCCTCGATTTTGAACACCCTCACCCCGGCATCGACCATCTTGTTGAGGAAATGGATGGTCTTGAGGTCTTTGGGCGACATGATGTATTTGTTGTCGACGGCGAGGCGGTCGCCGGTCTCAAGGTCGGTCACTTCATAGCCCCGGCGGCAAATCTGGGTGCAGGCTCCCCGGTTGGCCGAAGAGTTCATCTGGTGGAGGCTAAGGTAGCATTTGCCGGAAACAGCCATGCACAATGCCCCGTGGCAGAACATCTCGATGCGCACCAGTTCGCCGCGCGGGCCGCGGATGTCCTCGCGGACGATGGCATCGTGGATTTCACGCACCTGCTCGAGGTTCAGTTCGCGTGCGAGGACCACTACATCGGCAAACTGCGAGTAGAAGCGCACCGTAGCGGTGTTTGATATGCTCTGCTGGGTGGAGATGTGCACTTCCACCCCGCGCCGGCGGGCATACATGATTGCGGCCATGTCGCTGGCGATGATTGCGGAGATGCCGCTTGAGGCCACGGCATCGATGATGTCGCGGCATTTGGCCATATCCTCGTCGTAAATTATGGTGTTGACCGTGAGATATGATTTTACACCTGCGGCATCGCAGATGGAGGCTATCTCCCGGAGGTCGTCGAGGGTGAAGTTCACGCTTGAGCGTGCACGCATGTTCAGCCCTTCCACACCGAAATATATCGCGTCGGCACCGGCGTTGATTGCCGCATGCAGACTCTCGTAGCTCCCCACGGGAGCCATGATTTCAAAATCTTTGCGTTCCATCGGCGCAAAGTTACGAAAAATTCCTACATTTGTTTTTCTAAACGACTTCATGGTAATGAATATAGCGGTCTATTGCTCGGCGCGAACCAACATCGCCCCGGAGTGTTTTAATGATGCGAGGGAACTCGGTGAATGGATAGGTTCCAACGGCCATACGCTTGTGTACGGCGGATTGGAAATGGGGCTGATGGATGCCGTGGCATCCGCCACCCGCCTGGCGGGCGGAAAGGTGGTGGGTGTGGTGCCGTGGAACCGCAAGGAGCGTCAGCATCCGGCCAACACCACCAACCTCTATGTCACGACGCTGCATGAGCGCAAGCAGATGATGGAGGAGCAGGCCGATGCGTTCGTGGCACTCGACGGGGGCTATGGCACACTGGATGAGGTGATGTCGGCACTGGCTTCGATGTCGTTCTTCGATGAACCCAAGCCGCTGTTCCTGCTCAACCGCGACGGGCTTTACGACCCGTTGGGGCAGATGCTACGTGAGATGGTGACACGCGGGCTGATGTTCCCCGAGGTGCTGCCGAGGGTATCGTTCTGCCCTACCCTGCCACACCTTCTCAACAGTTTGAGTGACATGAGTGTTAACGTGTAAAAATAATGCTGTTATGAAGATATACACCCGCACCGGCGATGCCGGCTCCACCTCTTTGGTAGGAGGAAAGCGTGTCAGCAAAGCCTCTTTGCGCCTTGATGCCTACGGCACGGTTGACGAGTTGAATTCTTTTCTCGGGCTGCTTGTCACGGAGGCTCTTTTGGATGATGATTCCGTGAGGACGTTGCAGATGGTTCAGAACAAGCTGTTCAACGTGGGGGCTTATCTCGCGACCGACAATACCGATAACCCTATGGCGGAACCTGCCGGACTGGGACACAAGGCCATCGGGGAACTGGAGCGTCAAATCGACCTGATGACTGATGCGCTCCCACCCTTGCGCGCGTTTATCCTTCCTGGCGGTTGCCGTGCCGCCGCGCAGGCCAACGTGTGCCGTGCCGTTTGCCGCCGTGCCGAGCGGCGGGTGGTGGCGTTGGCGCAGGAAGCACGGGTGGACGACATCGTGATACGTTTCCTCAACCGCCTTAGCGACTATCTGTTCACACTTGGCCGCCATCTGAACCGCCTGTCGCTTACCCCGGAACTTGAATGGAGCAAGGAGGATTAGGCTCTAAAAACCTGTTTCGGCAACAATAATTCCATGCTCCGTGCGTTATTCCGATAACCGCCGTGCCCGCCTTGGCAGGCACGCATCGCCTCCTATTAACGATTCACATACACTAAATAAGCTAAATCGCTATGTATTGGACACTTGAACTTGCTTCAAAGCTTGAAGACGCACCATGGCCCGCAACACGCGAGGAACTCATAGACTACGCCCAGCGTTCCGGCGCCCCCCTCGAAGTAATTGAAAACCTACAGGAAATCGAGGATGAGGGGGAGACCTACGAATGTATCGAGGACATATGGCCCGATTACCCCTCCAAGGACGACTTCTTCTTCAACGAGGAGGAGTACTAAGCCCACGCAAAAGGATTAACCCGAAGAATATCAAAGAGTTGAGCTTCGCGCCAAGCGACAGCCCAACTCTTTTTTCTTGCATTTTACCCCCTTTTACAGCATAATAAACTGGCGTAAAACTAACGCACCGACAAAAAAGGAATATAGACAATCGGGATAAACTGTCGTATAACTGTTGTAAATTCGCTTAAAATAAAAGAAACGGAACATACAACATGGGCTGCTCGGAAACTGCGTCAATATAAAAACGTGTCATAATAATCTTGTAAAGGTTATCCTGACACGCTCTTTTTCGCAGCGGTTCAATCTTTTAGGTTATATTGATACAGCCTTGCAGATAGCAAAAAATAAAGTTTTTAACAACTTTCGTTTTTGCAGTGTTATACAAATATATTACTTTTGTACCACAAATAATATCAAACGTTATGAACACAGCATCAGTCACCCGTAAGCAGACCTCTTTCCGCCTGAGCGAGACTCTTCTTGCAAAATTGCAGGAAGAAGCCCGGCGTCATAACAGAAGCCTGAACAATCTTGTGGAGAGTGTGCTTATGGCATTTGTTTCAGACCATCCCAACAAAACGACACTGGCAGCAATGAAAGAAGCGGAGACTTCGGACAATCTCGAGACTCTTGATATGAAAAGTTTCCGCAACTTTGTTGACTCGCTATGAATGAATTTAAACTAACATCCCAGTTTAAGAAAGACCTTAAACGCTATAAGCACAAGGCGGCAGTCATCGACAAATTGGAAAACATACTTAACCTCCTGGCCGAAGGATTGCCTGTCCCTGAAGAAAACAGGCCCCATATTTTGACCGGCAATTATAAAGGATATATGGAGTGTCACGTGGAAAGTGACACTCTGCTGATTTGGTGGGATAAGGAAGCCGGAATAATCAAGCTGGTACGCTTCGGTACACATTCCGAACTATTCTGACACGCTTACCCCTTATCCCTTGATTAGCAGGTATTACTGAATCTCAAACCTGACATCGCGGGGTAGACCGAATTTGTCGGGGTGCTTGAGCATGACGCCGGCTGTGTCGTTTGAGACGGCTATTGCCGCGCCGTCGTCATACAACAGCCAGATACATTCGCTAAGTCCCGGTATCTGCGAGAAATCACTGTGAATGCCGGCCCCGTCGGACAGCACGGTCAGCACGCGGTAGTCGTCAATCCACTCCCAACGAAATTCAAGGTCATGTTAAATCCGTTCTTGACTCCAAAAATCAGTGATTTTAACATTATCTCTTGACATGTCTTCTCTGAATGCAAAAGCCTCATATCAGCTCCCGTTAAGAAATGCTATCATATCCTAGCCTAAGTACCAATACTTGTCACTTTCACGGATATATGACAACAGTCCGTTATCACGGTATTTTTTCACAAGACGTTCATCGACACCAAGCAGCAACCGTATCTCTTTGTTATTATAAAGAGCCTTGGGATTAAGCTGGATTTTAGTCGTTTCCAGTCCGCTTCTGAGGTCATTGAGTTCAGCTCTCAGGCTCTTTATTTCTTTTATAAGGGTGGTAATCAAGTTGTCGTTGATCGGTTCGGGGTTATTCGGTGACATCTACATACATTGAGATGGGGTTTTGTAAGTTATATACTGAAATCCCGATATTGTCTACATAAACTTTACCGGTCAACCACCATAACAGACAATGCACCCCGCTCAAACCTTGTCTAGTCCGGAAAAGTGTTGACCGTCAGATTCAACATTTTTTAGTAAAATGTGTGAAGAAAACAAAAAATTCTGGGACGAATCTCAGATTTCGGCAATCAATGCCTGGCACAGCAGCGGAAAAAGTTTCAGTCAGATTGACGAGGAATACAATTTTGCGGTCGGGACATTGTTTACAATAGTAAATGCAATCCCGGACTATCGCGGCACACGGTCAAGCATCAGCAAATGGCTGCGCCGCATGACGGGAGCATTAATTCCCGGCTCCGGATGCCGGACAACAAAGGCCATATCGTCCCTGGCAACTCCGGCACAAACGACAAAAAAGAAAGGAATGACAAAGAAAACCTCTCCCACTACCAGGCTCACGGATACCGAGCAGACCATACTGGATCTAACACGCAAGTTAAACGCCGCCACCAGAAAGATAGAGAAACTGGAGGCTGACAGGAAAAAGGCAGAGCTGCGTGAAGAGTTCCAGAGTGGTGTCATCGCCGAATACAAGAAGCTTGTAAAGCCTGCGCAGTCAAAAAAATCAACTACCAAGTAGCCATGCGCTTGCGCATGTCCCGTGACCTGAGTGTCAGCGAGGCATGCGGGTTGCTTGGGGTGACTAAACAAGCGTGGTATGCCTTTTTCAAAAGGTCGTTCAAGGATGCCATTGACGAAGACCGCATCCTGGAATGCGTTCGCTCGATACGAGAGGATCTTCCGGCACTCGGAGTCAGAAAGATGAAGGACAGGTTACGTAAGGAGTTCTGTCTCGACATAGGCCGTGACCGCCTGTTCGATATCATGAACAGGCATAATCTTCTGATACGTCCCCGAGTCCGCAGGACAAGGACAACCTTCTCCGATCACGGAATGAAGGTCTATCCGGATCTACGGAAAGACTTCGCGCCTGATGACATAAACCAGTTGTGGGTAAGCGACATAACATATATATGGCTTCCTGATCAGAATACATTTTACTATCTGTTTCTGATTACGGATGCCTATTCGAAGAAAATAGTGGGATGGGAGATTGCCGATAACATGCGGCATGAGAA
>WSMN01000118.1 GCA_013316535.1 Muribaculaceae bacterium
ATGATGGAGCATGTGGTTAAAGATTAGATGCCATACTCCTAATAACATGCAAAGTTGGCAAAAAAAAATGGATTTTCCCCTATGTTATTCTATCTTTTTGGCCATTGTGCTGTAATGACAACAATAAAAGCGGTGTGCCAAAGTGGTTTGGCACACCGCTGGATGTGTTTGCGCTATGTGGGGTTAAGCGTTTTTCACTTTGTCTACAACAGCCTTGAATGCTTCAGGGTTGTTGAGGGCGAGGTCGGCGAGAACCTTGCGGTTAATCTCAATACCGGATTTGTGTATAAGTCCCATGAGCTTTGAGTAAGACAAATCCTCCATACGGGCTGCTGCATTGATGCGCTGAATCCAAAGTGCACGGAATGTGCGTTTTTTGTTCTTGCGGTCGCGGTATGCATATGTGAGACCCTTTTCCCATGTGTTCTTTGCTACGGTCCACACATTGCGGCGGCATCCGAAATAGCCACGGGTGAGTTTAAGGATTTTCTTTCTGCGAGCACGTGATGCTACGTGGTTTACTGATCTTGGCATTTTTTGTTCTTTTTTTGATTGTGAGCGGCAGCGGTGATTTTTTTAACGCTTGCACTTTAAGCTGCACATTCGGTTAATGATACTGTTGAACTGATGCTTCCGGTTAAGGAAGCTTTTGCTGCGAAAACGGCTTATTTCAGGCCGAGGAGAGCTTTCACGTTACCTGCATCGACGCGGTCAACGACTCCGAAATGGGTGAGGTTGCGTTTCTGCTTTTTAGTTTTCTTCGTCAGGATGTGGCTCTTGAAAGCGTGCTTTCTCTTGAGTTTTCCTGTTCCGGTAAGGGCGAACCTTTTTTTTGCACCGGAATTGGTTTTAATCTTTGGCATTTTAGTAAAAATTATTAATAGTTGGTTATAATTATTGCCGCTGCCATAGAGGGCGACAGATAATTGCATTTCGGCAACCTGTATCAGCTTGTCAGGCGGTAGGTCTCTTTTTCGGGGAAATCATGATAATCATGCGTTTCCCTTCAAGAACGGGCATCTGCTCAACCTTTCCAAGCTCTTCAAGGTCGTTGGCAAAACGGAGCAGTAAAACTTCGCCTTGTTCTTTGAACAGGATGGAACGCCCCTTAAAAAACACATATGCCTTTACTTTGGAGCCTTCCTGAAGGAAGCTTTGTGCATGTTTCAATTTGAAGTTGTAGTCGTGGTCATCGGTTTGAGGTCCGAATCGGATTTCCTTAACTACCACTTTGGTGGCCTTGGCCCTTTGTTCCTTGAGGCGCTTTTTCTGCTGATATAGGAATTTGGAGTAATCAAGGATTTTGCAAACCGGCGGTTGGGCAGTCGGGGAGATTTCAATGAGGTCGAGTTCCATTTCATCAGCCATCTTGAGGGCTTGCTGAATTGGATATATCCCGTTTTCCACATTGTCACCTACGACACGCACTTCTTTTGCCCGGATGCGTTCATTGATTGCATAAGGCTCTTCTTTGCGGGGCATACGCGGCCCGTGCATAGGTGGGCGAGGTCCTGATGGTCTTGGACCCGAGAATCCTCCGGGGCGTGAGCCTCCTGCTCCTGCGGGACGCGGGCCGGAAAAGCCTCCGGGTCTTGGACCCGAGAATCCTCCGGGACGGGAACCTCCCGAACCGGCCGGGCGTGGGCCGGTGGAACCTTGAGGACGAGGAGAGCCTGCACCTTGTGGGCGGGATGCTCCATTAAAAGAGGGTCTTGATGCCCCCGGATGTTGTGGTTTTTTATCCATTAAATGGGGTTAAGTTGTTCGATTCTTAGTGAAATCACTTGAGTTCATTGACCAGTCGGGCAATTTCGTCCGCAAAGGTAGTAATTTTCATCGTACCTTTGTCACCTTCTCCTTGTTTTCTTACGGAAACTTCTCCGTTTTCGGCTTCTTTCTCCCCTACAATAAGCATATAGGGTATGCGCCGCAGCTCATTGTCGCGAATCTTTCGTCCGATTTTCTCATTTCGGTCATCAACTGTGACGCGAACATCGGCTTCTGTAAGTTTCTTCGCCACTTCATAGGCGTAATCGTTGAACTTCTCCGAAATGGGCAGAATGATTGCTTGGTCAGGAGCGAGCCACAAGGGGAATTTGCCTGCGGTGTGTTCAAGCAGAACGGCTACGAATCGTTCGAGCGACCCGAATGGCGCGCGGTGAATCATAACGGGGCGATGCTTCTGGTTGTCTGCGCCGGTGTATTCGAGCTGGAAGCGTTCGGGCAGGTTGTAGTCCACTTGTATGGTTCCAAGTTGCCAGCGGCGTCCGAGGGCGTCTTTCACCATGAAGTCGAGTTTTGGCCCGTAGAATGCGGCTTCGCCCAGTTCTTTACGTGCGTTCAACCCCTTTTCTTCGCAAGCTTCGATGATTGCGGTTTCGGCGAGATGCCAGTTTTCATCGCTGCCGATATATTTCTGTTTATTTTTGGGGTCGCGGAGCGAGATTTGTGCCTCAAAGTTTTCAAAGTTAAGAGCTTTGAAAATGTAGAAGATGATGTCCATTACCTTCAGGAACTCGTCCTTGATTTGGTCGGGGGCGCAGAAGATGTGGGCGTCGTCTTGTGTGAACCCCCTCACACGCGTAAGGCCGTGAAGCTCACCGGTCTGCTCGTAACGGTAAACGGTTCCGAATTCAGCCAGTCGCAAGGGCAGGTCGCGGTATGAGCGGGGGAATGTCTTGAATATCTCGCAGTGGTGGGGGCAGTTCATGGGTTTGAGCATATACTCCTCCCCTTCCTGCGGGGTGTGGATGGGCTGGAACGAGTCCTTGCCATATTTGGCGTAGTGGCCGGAGGTTACGTAAAGCAGTTTGTTGCCAATGTGCGGTGTTATAACCTGCTGGTAACCATATTTCTTTTGGATTTTGCGCAGGAATTGTTCCAGGCGGTCGCGCAGGGCTGCCCCTTTGGGGAGCCATAACGGAAGTCCCGCTCCCACATTGGTAGAGAATGCAAAGAGCTCCATTTCCTTCCCGAGCTTGCGGTGGTCGCGTTTCTTGGCTTCCTCGAGCATGACGAGATACTCGTCAAGCATTTTTTTCTTGGGGAACGTGATGCCGTAGACGCGCACAAGCTGGTTGCGTTTTTCGTCGCCGCGCCAATATGCGCCCGCGAGGGTCATTACCTTTGCGGCTTTTATGACACCGGTAGACGGGATGTGCGGCCCGCGGCAAAGGTCGGTGAACGCTCCTTGGGTGTAGGTGGTTATGTGGCCGTCCTCAAGTTCCGAAATCAGCTCGCACTTGTATTCCTCTCCCCTTTCGCCAAAGGCTTTCAGGGCATCGGCTTTGGAAATGTCGGCACGCACGATTTGTTCATTGCGTTTTGCCAGTTCAAGCATTTTTGCTTCGATAGCCGGGAAATCAGCCGATGTGATGGAATGGCCGTTGGGGTCGATGTCATAATAGAAGCCGTTTTCCAATGCAGGGCCTATACCGAATTTGACACCGGGAAAAAGTTCCTGCAAGGCTTCTGCGAGGAGGTGTGCCGAACTGTGCCAGAATGCGTGTTTGCCTTCCGGGTCATCCCATTTGAACAGTTTTATTTTGGCGTCGGAATCAATGGGGCGTGTGAGATCCCATTCCTCGTCGTTGACAGAAGCTGCAAGCACGTCACGCGCAAGTTGTGGCGACAAGCTTTGTGCAATCTGAAGGGGGGTGGTTCCAGCCTCAAATTGCTTTACCGAATTGTCGGGAAAAGTGATGTTAATCATTTTATGCGTTGTTTATCAATCAATTGCCACCAACAACGTGGCAACCAAACAAAATTGCTACAAAAAGCGCCACAAATTTAGATAAAAATCCTGAGATTTTTACACCGGCAGAATAAAAAATCAA
>WSMN01000119.1 GCA_013316535.1 Muribaculaceae bacterium
CAATAGAAGTTACATTGTGTTAAAAAAACTCCTGTGCATTCCATTTATCTTAAAAAAATCCGTAAATTTGGAATCCATAATAACACGATATGAACTCTGCACCGCGCAACCGACCCTCACGCGGCGCCAATTATCGTCAATCTCTCATGTTATAAGGACGATTATGTGTGAAAAAGATGTATGGAACAGATGTGTGTTTTAAGTGAATTTAACGCAGTAGGGTTTGCGGCGGTCATTTTACGCGCAGTTCCCAAAAGGCGACTGCCGATGCGGCTGCCACGTTTAGGGAATCAACGCCGTGTGCCATAGGGATGCGGGCCACATAGTCGGTCGATGCGATTGTTTCATGGGAAAGGCCGTCGCCTTCGGTCCCGAGGATTATGGCGAGCCTCGGTTCGGCGGAGAGCGTCCTGTCGTCGATTGGAACGGATTTGTCGGTCAGAGCCATGGAAACGGTTCGGAATCCCAGTGCCGACAATGACTGCAACGGTTTGTCGAGCCATGTCCATGGAACAAGGAACACCGAACCCATCGACACGCGCACCGCACGCCGGTTCAGAGGGTCGCATGAAGATGTGGTGAGGAGCACCACGTCTATGCCGAGTGCGGCGGCGGAACGGAATATCGCTCCGATGTTGGTTGTGTCGACCACTCCGTCGATTACGGCTATCCGCCGTGCGTCCCGGCATATGTCTGCCGGTGACGGAGGTACGGGACGACGCATAGCGCAAAGCACTCCCCGGGTGAGTGTATAGCCTGTGAGTGATGTTAGGATGGCGCGGTCGCCGGTGTATACCGGGATGTCGCCGCAACGTGCTATTATGTCGGCGGCATCGCCGGTGATGTGCCTACGCTCGCAAAGGAGTGACAACGGAGTGTAGCCGGCATCGAGGGCTACACGAATCACCTTCGGGCTTTCAACAATGAAAATGCCTTTTTCAGGTTCGAGCCTGTTTCGCAACTGTGCTTCGGTGAGGGTGCTGTATGTGTCAAGCCCCGGATGGTCGAGACTGGTGATTTCTATTATGGTTGCCATTGGGCGGTGGAATATCTGGTGTGGCTTGCTCCCATGTATGCCGGGATGCGGTGACTGCAAAGATACGCATTTTTTTGCATGGATTTTGGAGTGGTGATGAATTTGGTTCACATGTTGACCCACATTGGTTTTGCACCCGATATTGCGCCATTATGTTTCGTCGAATATTCTACGTATATTTGCATTTGAGTTCAAACACAGGAGCCGGGATGGCTTCGCATTACAGGTTATTGGCATATGGGATATGTCGCGTATTATGAATCGCCGTTGGGCCCCATGACTTTATCAAGCGATGGTGTTGCCCTTACCGGGCTTTGGTTCGACGGTCAAAAACATTTCGGGGTTTCGATAGGGGAAAATCCGCAGGAATCAGGCTTGCCGGTGTTTGATGACACCTGCCGGTGGCTTGATGCATATTTCAGCGGCAGCATACCAGGGTTCTCTCCGTTGGTCAGTGCGGATGGGACGGCGTTCCAGAAAATGGTATGGCAGATTCTTATGGATGTGCCATATGGCGACATTGTCACCTATGGTGATATCGCTCGTGCTGTTGCCCGGCGGTCAGGTGTACAACACATGTCGGCTCGTGCGGTGGGATGCGCCGTAGGCCGCAATCCCGTCTCGCTGCTTATTCCATGCCATAGGGTGGTCGGTGCCTCGGGGCGGCTGACTGGTTACGCCGGAGGCCTTGACCGCAAACGCATGTTGCTGGAACTTGAAAAGACAAAGATGCATTCATGATATGCATCGGGAAGGTTGTGCCAAAACCTCTAAGGGATGTGACCTCTCTGGCTTATTCGGGATGGCTTGCATTTATGCGCATTTTTTTGTCAGTTGGTTATTGTAAGCATGTAGCCGAAGCCTCGTTGATTTATGATTGAGATGGAGGGGTCGTGGCGGAGTAGGCGGCGCAGTTTGTGGATGTAACCGTGGAGGGAGTTGCGGTTGCTGGGATCATCGCGCTGCCAAAGGGCAATCATAAGTTCGGAAGCATCGATTGTTTGGCCAACGTTCGAGGCAAGTCGTTCAAGTATCTTAGACTCGAAATGTGACAGTTCAACCGATTTCCCGCACCGGGAAAGTTTTTGGGTTGTCACGTTGAACGTGTAGGCTCCAATTACATACCTTATGTCCTCCGCCCTGCTTGCCCCGTATCTGCGTAAAAGGGATTTTATCCTTACTATCAGCTCCCGGAGTTCAAATGGCTTTTTGAGATAATCGTTGGCACCGCTTTCAAAGCCTTCCTCTACATCGTCAATCGTGTTTTTGGCTGTCAGGAAGAGCAATGGGACGGTGGGAGAATGTTTCCTGATTTCCTTTGCCATTGTGAACCCGTCCATACGAGGCATCATTACGTCGGCAATTATAATATCGGCACCATCAGACTTGAATTTCTCCAATCCTTCCGCACCGTTGGAGGCTGTGGCAACTTCATAACCAATCCCGCGCAGTGTGTCGGCGACAATTCGGGTGAGATCCGCCTCGTCCTCTACAAATAGCACCTTATTTTTCATTTCTGCCATATTTTATTATGAATACCGAGCCTTCGCCCTCACTGCTGCGAACCTCAATGTCCCATCCCATTTTATCAAGGATGCTTTTGGCATAATACAATCCTATACCATAACCGCGCACCTCCTGACGGTTGCCATGGGGTACACGATAAAACTTATTAAAGAGGTAGGGAATTGATTTTGCGGGTATGCCAATGCCGTTATCAGCGATAGCAATACCGTCGTCAGTAGATGTAACTGTTATTGTTACGCTATCTCCTGAATATTTGATTGCATTGTCAATCAGGTTATTTAGCACGTTGGCCAGATGTGTCCTGTCAGCCTCTACCGAGGTGCTCCCGTTGACATCCACATTTATCGTTATCTCCTTGTCGACTCTCATGCGTTGGGAGGTTGCTATTTCCTCAACAAATGGCTGCAAACTGATTCGCTCTGGGTTAAGTTTCATTGATATTCTCCTTTCCATGCTCATGGCAAGGATATTCTCTACCAGTTCTCCAAGTCGTTTAAGCTGTTTGTTGGCGATATTGAGGTATGTGACTTTCTTCTGCGGGTCATTGCCTGTGTCGTAATTTAGCAGGGCATCGTTGGCGGAGTAGGCAATGGCGATCGGTGTTTTCAGTTCATGCGTCATGTTGCTGACGAAATCATCTTTCATGTCTTCGATGGTCCGCATTTTTGATACAGTGTGAAATAAGTACCAAAACGCGAATGAAAATGCAATCATCAGCAAGAATGTTGTGACAATCACACCGGCCATTTCAGAAAAGATGTGACGGGTCAATGGGCTGATATGGACACGATATGATAGACCGGTGTTAAGATTGTAACAGTATGAAAACTTGTCAGAGCGAGCAGGGGTCTTATTGAAATTTCTGATAACCACATTCCCAATGGAATCCACCACCTCGGTTGCCAGAAATTCGGGGTAGATGTATCTGTCATTAAGCCGCTTTGTCAGCACGCTGTCCATCACATTCAGATCAATCGGAAAATAATTGTCAATAATGCTGTGAAACTGCTGACCTACGGCATCGATAAATCTATTTTTGAAAGAAGATTGCCCATTGACTGTATATCCTTGGCTCTCTACGGTGCCATCCAGATGACGCGTTGTTGCCACCATATCTCCGTTGGAATCTTGATATACAGAGGTCTCTCCATGTGGTTGGCCGTTCTTCTCGTCATCCTTTTTGCCGAGAAGCTCGCTATTGCCGGCTTGTGCTCTCTCGGCTCTGACCCAAAGCTCGTCAAGGTCGGCATCGGCAATGGCTGTCATGACATCC
>WSMN01000029.1:0-1334 GCA_013316535.1 Muribaculaceae bacterium
AAGCGCATCATATCCTTCGACGGAGACTGTTGCACCGGCCAATGGTTGGCCGGTGGCTTCGTCCGATACCACCCCCGACAGAGTCCCCATGTTTTTGGCAGTCATGATGAAACGGGTGGATGGCATCTGTGACGACTTGCTTGCCGAGACTGAAGCCAGGTTCCCTATGGTCACTTCGGAATATGCCGAACCCACCGAAGTTCGGTCGGCCACAGGGGTGTCGATGCTATGGAACCTGTCGGAATACGAACCGTTGGGCGCATTTGTCTTTATGAATGTCACGACGAGGTTGCCGCCGTTATAAGTAAATGGCTCCGTGAGGTCGAACACCACATCGCGCGTTCCCTGTGAGAAATCGAACGTGCCGTCAAACACCAGTTGTGCTTCATCCACAGGGAGCCATTTGTCGGTTATGGAGGTTGCATCGGTTTCATGGAGATAGATTTTAACCGGTATGTCCGACTGTCCGCTGGTGCCCCGGTATACTTTGTAGACCAGCTTTTCTATGTTGCCTTGTGCATATTGCAGGTCGGAGGGATAATAAATCGACTGCGACACGGAATATTTGTCGTTCAGGGAAATGGGGATGCGGTCAAGCCGGTTATTGCGCTCGGGAGTCTGAAAACATCCCATATCCGATATTTCTTCGTCGAACACAACCGCAGCCGTATGGTCGGCTATTGGCGATGTGCCGGCCACGTTTACGGCCTGGACGCTATAGACGCATAGCTTGCCGGCCGGGGCGGTTTCATCGGTCCATGCCAGCCCTTTTATGCCCTGGAATGATGTCTCGTCCCCTGCGGCGGTACGGGTTATGGTGTAGGTAAGGTTGTCAAGATTCACCTGTCCGTTGTTGGCGCCCTTGGTGGGGGCTGCCCATGTCAGCACAATCCTGCCGTCGACCGCCATCGCCAATGGGGTTCCCACGGCTGCGGGCGCATCTTCGCCGACATATATTTTTTTTGCTGCCAGCCGCTGTCCTGTGCCTTCATTTGATTTGGCGGCAATCGTATAGGTGTGGTTGCCGTTGGTCACCTCCTTGTCGGTATATGTCGCGGCCTCTCCGGGTGTCATCCCTTCGGAGAGGGTTGTCAGGAGTTCCCCGTCACGATAAATGAGAATCTCCAGACCTTCGATTGCATCGCCGTTGGCTGCCTTTGCAGGGTTGGTCCATGACAGGATTGCCTCCAATGCGGCATTTTCACCCGCTTTGACTGTAAACCCGGTGGGTTTGACGGGGCCTCGTTGGTTGTAGATGAATATGTTGTCTACGCTAAGTCCGAACGATGCATTGGCTTCATGGCGGAATGCTATGCGGATTTTCTTGCCCTCGC
>WSMN01000029.1:1427-19498 GCA_013316535.1 Muribaculaceae bacterium
CGCTAGTCCGAACGATGCATTGGCTTCATGGCGGAATGCTATGCGGATTTTCTTGCCCTCGTAGTCTTTAAGTGATTTCTGAAGGCTTTGAATAACGATATCGTCCTCATAGCCATTGTCAACGTAGCTGTCTTTGTGCAGCTGCGTGAAATCGGATGGAGAGGTGCCCCCTTCAGAAACGAGGATTTCCATCTTCTCGGATTTTTCCATGTCCTGTGCTGCATAGTTGAAAGCAAGCACGAAAGCGTTGTTGGTTACCTCAAATTCCGGCGAGATTAGCCAGTTGTCCTGTGCTCCGTAGACTGTGCTGTAGTTTTCGGGGTCGCGGGCAAAAGAAATGGCGAGCTTGCTGCTTCCCGGGGCTTGTTTGGCCATGGAGCCGCTATAGCCAATCCAGCTTTTGCCGTCTCCGTCGGCATCGAGAACCGACCATCCTTCCGGGGGAAAGTCGGTTCCCTCGAAATCTTGTGACAGCATCACCGATTGAGCGGCAAGGTGTCCTGCTGTTGTTCCTGCTGCTACCGCAAAGGTGATTGCAAGTAATCGTTTTTTCATGTGCAACGTATTTTGAATGTTAGAAATGTGAGTAACATAGTAGTGTTCATGAAAGGTGAATTGGATTCATGTGATTTTAAAACTCGCGTGTATGTGGCAAATGTAGTAAAAATAATTTGATTTGGTGGCAATTTGTTTGTTTTCGATTTTGAATACTAAGATGTTCTGGTATCCAACGAAACGGGTATAGATGCATCTGTTAAAATAAAATGCGTGGCGTGTTTTTTGGAGAACACGCCACGCATTTATTTGATGCTGTTAAGGAGGGTTACATTATGGGATGTAACGTTTTGTGACCTTGCTGCCACGGCGTTCGATGAAGATGCCGCCGGAGGGGTTGGCAACACGGATTCCCTGCAGGTTGAAATATTCTGCGGCAGTATCATCGGAGGCTTCGTCGTTTTCCACTGCCACTATGGAGCTTATACCGCGGATGTCGATGGTTGTCAGTCCTGTACCTGCCGGAATCTTCGAGGCACCCGGGTAGTCTATCCCGGGGTCGCCATCGGCATTGTACCAACTGAATTGGCCATCTTTGACTGTGTGTCCGCACAGGAGCGACCATCCGGGGAAGGTGATGATTCCTTCATTGTTCGTACCGAAGTGTCCGGCGGCTTCAATCAGGTCGAGGGACTCTCCATTCTGGATTTCGATGAATGGGAGTGAGCTGATTGAGAAGGGGCCATATCTAAGTTCTGCGAACTGCAGGCCGAGTTCCGATTCCTCGATGTAGACCTGTCGGGGGTTGGCGGCATTGAAAATGATGTAGTAGTCGCCGGGCAGTGACCATCCGATGTTGTGTTGTTTATTGGCCGGCCATGAGAGATAGGGGTTGACAAGACGGTAGCGACCTGGGATGTCGGAGTCTTCCTCGATTGCAACGTCCCATGTTTCACCGCCCAAGGCATCTCCTGATGATAACGTAAGCCCCAGCCCGTAGATATATCCGTCAGTGTAGGTGCATTTCCCTACCGGGTTCCAGGTGCTGGTGTCGATGCTGAAGTGGCAGGAAGCGTAGCATACTTCGCGCCCGGCGGCATTGAAACCAACTGCTATGGCAGTGTTGTTGCCGGCGAAGGCATCAACCGTGACTGTTGCCGATTCATCGGTGATGTGCTGTGCATTTCCGTTTATAATAAGGTTGTTGAACGCTTCGGAAAGGTCGTTGCCGGTTATGGCTCCACGGATATTGCCCACTACATAATAGACCACATCTTTGCTGCGGGTCGCTGCGATTGTGGCTTTAAGCTGCCCGTCTGGGTTTTCGAAATGTTCACCGGTGTAATTGAGTGCCAAGTCATATTTGCAGAAGTCCCCAGGCAATTGCATGGTTTCACTGGTTTGGGCGACTATTGCCGATGATGTATGGTACACGCAATTTATGGTTATGAGCCCCGTTTCTGAATCGAGATAAGACAGCGTACGGAAAGCTTCGGGTGAAACTCCTGCAGGTAGTGCCGATGGGTTTACCTGGGTCACATAGGTATAGGAGTCGCAAATCATCACCATCTCGCCGAAGGAATGGGAGTCGCCTGTGGGCGTTGCCGGCATCGTGCAATAGAAAAGATGTGGTGTGACTTCTGCCCGTTCTGCCTCACGGATTACTGTGATGTTGTAGCCATTGATGTAGGATGTCCAGGTTGACTCATCCGGATTCAATTCCGGGCAATCATAATCGCCGAATTGGTAGCGTTCCTGTGCCGATATTTTTGAGGTCGACACATAAGCCGGAATCTGCATGTTGGTTATGCCGTATGCCGAGAGGGACACTGTGGCAAATTCGTTTGTGCCTCCCATGCGTGAGTATGCGTTCCAGTCCCCAAGCGTGATTGCGTTGCTGTTAATCAATCCTGCGTGGGTGTTGCCTGAAGCGTCGCATGGTACTGCCACAAGGTGATAGACCGGCTCGGTATAATTTTCGCCAATCAGTTCTTTAGCCGGGATTACCGCACGTGAATCGGTGACGGGATAATTCTTTATCAGTAGACCGTCTGCATGGTCGGCAATGAGGGAGCACAGCCGTTCGGGGAAAAAGCGGTTCTCGTGATATTGCTGTGCTGTCACTAATGCGCAGCTCACGTTGGTTACGTTGTCGGATACCAGGACGGTATACCGATCATCATTGTCGGGTGTACCGTTGTTGTCCCAAGCTATGGTGTAGTCGACATATCCCGGCAAAAGCAGTTCAAAATCAGGTATATTCTGGATGGCAGCTACGTGGCGTGAGCCTATGAACACCGACCGTGCAGGGAAAGTGATTTTGGCATCGTTGAATTTCCCCCAGTATTCAGCGGAAGAGTTGTCGTATGCGTCTTTGTCACGGTTGCTCAGGATATAGTCGCTTGCAATGCAGCCGGGATAGTTTAACTCATCGTTGAAGCCTGCGAGTGCATAGGGGATTGTTACCCGCGAAGGGTCGGTGGCGTCTATTATGACATAGAAGTCTTCATTGTCGGTGGTGGTGGAGGTTAGCTTGCTGTAGTAAGGGAAATCTTTGCCGAAGGGGTTGTGTATGCGCAGGATTGACGGGTTGTCTTTCCTGGCATCCACATGTACCTGACGGGTAGCAGCAGGGGCTTTCACATAGTATTCTTCATTGTATATATCGGGGTCTCCAATGGGTACGCCCGTAAACCCTACCATGTCGGACAAAGTGCCTTGCCCCAGTGAAACCCATTCGTGGGGTTCCTGGCGGTTGGAATAGCAGGTGGTATTATGGTAGGGGGCTATTGCACTGCCGTCTTCTCCAAGGGGAATGATGATTATGTTATATTTGGTGCTGTAGCCGAAATTCACATCGAAGCGTTCCGACGTGTAGTCTGAATAAGGGTAAGCCCCGGTAGGATTAGACGAGCATAGGTCGTTGAGTGTTGAATAATATATGGGTGTGCCGATGGGGAATGTCGCCACGCGGTAGGATTTCACGTGCGGCGAGCGGCTTACAATGAATGTGGCTTTGTCGGCCGATGCCGGATAGAACATGGAGCCGGAGGCTTGACGTAGGGAGAATTCCAAAGGCTGGCTGCCGTCCAAGATCATTTTGCAGGATCCTAATTGGAATCCCCACCCCGATGCCACATATAACCACAGGTTATTGAATGCGAATGTGCCTGTAGCCGGATAGAATGTGCCGCATCCCGTTTGGCTGTTTCCTGCACACTCGAACATATATTCAGGATAGCCTGCGGAACCGAATGACGTATAATTCGATTGGGTTATGCCGGTTGTCTGCATTTCCATGAAAAGCAATTTTGATTCGGCATTCCAATTCATGGTTATATTGACATTGTTGAAAATTTTGTCGAATCGGAATTGTACTTGGTTCGGGTCGTCGGCATTGTGACGTCGCATTACAGTGAACGGTTCTTCCCATGTTGGCCAGATGTCCCCGTAGGATGAAACCGAAGTGGCACATCCGTCGAAGAATCCCTCGGGGAAGGATGTTTTGCCGAATTCGGTCCATTCGGTCCAGTTGGCATCTGCATCGGTTTGGGCCGTATGCCGGGTCATGCCGACAGCATTATTCTTGAGCTGCACCAGGGTGCCTGTGGGCAATGCGTTTTCTGGGAGAAGAACGGTTGACGGATCGGTCTCCGGGGTTACCCGGAAGTGTGCCGGTTTCAGGTTGCCTGCTGTTGTTGTGTGGAGAGGTGTGCCGGTGGTGGTTAGAGTAATGGAACCGTTGGAACATAACGTTGTCGGTGAGGTCTCTGCCATCGGAACGTTAAGTGCGTTAAATGATAGAAGCTGTGGCATGTCTTTCTTTGCTTTGTGATAAAGCATGGCACCTGCATAGCTTCCTATGGACAATAGTGCGGCTGCAAGGAGTGTGTAGGTTTTTCTCATGTGTGTTTGGTTAAAGATTGATAAAATTTAATTTATCAAATTTATGATGTTTGTGATATGTTAGCAAATTACCCCCCCATTTTTGCAATGTTTAACACAAATTAAATGGCTAATAGGTCTACCGTGGCTGGGTGGATAAACAAGGACGGCACCAAATCACTTTGGCGCCGCCCCTCATCAGTCAAGATTAAAAAAACTTATATGAAGAAATTTTACCTAAAACGTTTTTACCTTAGTAAGAAGCATCATATTATGCTTCATCGTGCATTCACATATCACATTAGCTCTCTGATTATATCGCCGGATGTCACCGCAACAGGCGGCGCAGCTGCGATGCCCCGGAGTTGAAGTTGTCGGGGCGGTCGTCGGAAACGTCCCACCAAAGGCGTTTGCCCTGCGAGTTGGCCGCCTGCAGTTTGGGGTTGCCGGTAAATGCCTGGTTGGAGTTTTCCGAATTTGGGTATAGCAGACGTTTGATGAAATGTCCTGTGGGGACATCGCCTCCCGATGCGTTGTTCAGCGGAATCATCAGTTCGGGATAGTCGGTGCGGCGGAATTCCGCCCAACCTTCGTTGCCGTTGGGGAACACTGCCATCCATTTCTGTGTGATGATGGCCTTGAGGATTTCCTCCTTGTCGCCCGAGGTGAATGTGCCGTCGTTAAGGGCATAAAGGCCGTTGATGTAGTCGGCTTGCACCGAGGGGGCGATTTCGTAGTAGGTGAGCGATGCCTCCACCCCTTGGCGGAACAGGTTCTCCACGTCGTCTCCGCTCCATCCGCGCAGGGCGGCTTCGGCTTTGAGGAAAAGGCTCTCGGCATATCCGAGCCACACGGTCGGTTCGGCACAATTGAACCAGTATTCGGGGTTGTGCAGTTTGGATTTGTCGCCTTTTTGTGTGCGTGTCAGTGAGAATTGGTTGGGAGCAAGCATGGTGGGCTTGTCGAAGCCCTTGGGACACCCCACGAAATCTTCGCGGAGGCTCTCCTCGCCGGCCGAAAGGGTGCTTGCCGTCATTCCGATGCGGTACCAGCACACCAGGCAGCGCGGGTCGATGGTTTTTTCAATCTGGTTGTTGCGTCCCTGCTTGATGATGTATTTGCCGCCTCCTGCCGAAAGGGTGCGGTAGTAGTTCTCGAGGTCCCATCCCATCACGCAGTCGCCGTTGTACATCACCGAGCACATCGCCAGCACATTCTCATCGCCGCCGGCATTGATGCCTCCCATCTCAATCGGGGCATGCCGGGGGACGGTGCGCATGTTGTCGGCATTGCTTTCCATCAGCCCCCATTTGTTTGTGAGAGCGTTTTCGGCTTCCTTGCGGGCGCGTTCGGGGTCGGCGTTCGATATGCGGCAGGCCAGGCGCAGGCGCAGGGTGTTGGCGAAGCGCAGCCATTTGCGGGCATCGCCGTTGTAGCAGATGTCGTCGGAGTCAATCACATACTGTGAGGCGTCGTCGGGGTTGATGTTGTCCACGGCCTGTTCGAGCATACGGAACATGCTGTCGTAAACATCGGCCTGCGAGTCATATGGAACGTTGTTGGTTTCCGGGGTCTGCACCGACGCATAGATTTTGAACGGCATGTCGCCGTAGGTGTCGGTATTTGCCAGTGCCAGGAACGTGAAGTAGATTCGGGTGATGTGGTATTGGTTGACATACTTTTCCGGGTTGGGGCTGAACTTGAACGCACGCAGCAGCGAGGCGTATTCCTTGCAGCGGTCAACATAGAAGTGTCGCCAGCGTGAGCTACTCCACCCGTCGGCATAGGAATAATCGGGTGCCGAGCCAACGAAGTTGGGCTTGTTGTTGCCGGTGTATCCCGAATAGATGTCGTGGGTGAGGTTGGTGGTAATCTGGTAGTCGTTGTAGTAACCCTCGTAGAGGAAATTGCGGAATGTGGCCGGGGCTGCCGACAGGTCGGTCTTGATCTGGGCAAGTTCCTCGGGGTCGGTCACCTCATAGGAGATGTCGATGTCGCCGTATTCACCTTTTGGCTCGACCGGCTCGGGCTTGGGTTTGGCCACTGCGTTGTTGGGGAGTGCATACGGGTCTTGGTTCATTTCCGTGAGGTCGTAGCAGGAGGCGAGGCTCCCCAAAGCCAGGGCCGATGCCAATGCCATTACCGGGATTTTATATGCTGTTTTCATTGTGTGGTTCGGAATTTTCGTGGTTTAGACAATCGCTTAGAATTCAACGTTGACGGTGAAGCCGAATGTGCGGGTGTAGGGCACGGCCAGGAAGTCGAGTGCCTGCGAGAACATCGAGGTGTCGTAGCCGCCTTCGGGGTTGCCGGGGCAATGCTTCATCAGGTAGCAGAGGTTGCGGGCCACGAAGCTAAGGCGCAGCTGCGTGAGCGGGGTTCTCTTGAGCCAGCGGGAGGGGAAGGTGTAGCCCACGGAAAGCTCTTTCAGCTTGATGTAGGATGCATCGTGAACGAATTCTTCGGCATATCCGCTTTCGTTCTTGAAGATGCCGATTGCCTGGTAATAGCTTTGGGCGGAAACGGGGATGTCGTTGACCGAGCCGTCCTCCTTGACCCCGGGAACCACCATCCAGTAGTCCTGCACGCCGTTGATGGTCTTGAATTCGCCACGGTCGAGCGTGCGTTCCGATGTGCCGTATTTCGTTGCGATACCCTCCGACACGCTTACGATGTCGCCGCCGAACTTCATGTCGAGCATGGCCGACAGGGAGAGGTTCTTCCATTTGAACGTAGGTGTCACCGACATCAGCAGGTCGGGCTGTATGTTGCCGATGGGGTTGTCGAGGAGATATTGCTCGCGGTTGCCGTTGCCGTTGTCAACCATTGGGAGGCCGTTGCTGCCGATAATGGCATTGCCGGCCGCATCGCGGCGCATGAGGCGTTTTGCGTAGATGTCGCCGAGCTTGCCTCCGCTGACGGCACCGACGTTGACGGGCATGGCGGCATCGCCGTTGAAGTAGATGTGGTTAACGCCGTCGGCGAGTTCATCCACCGTGGAGCGGTTGTGAGCCAGGTTGACGTTGAGCGAGAATGTGAAGTCCTTGGTCTGGACAGGGGTGCCGTAGACCATAAGCTCGACACCTTGGTTGGAGACCTTTCCGGCGTTGATCCATTGCTGCACCCACGGGGCGGAAGCAGGCACTTTCATGGCCTGGTTCTTGGTGACGGAGTTATAGTATGTGAAGTCGAAGCCGAGGCGGTTGCTGAAGAATTTCATATCGAGGCCAACCTCGTAGGAGGTCTTGATTTCGGGCTTGAGGTCCTCGTTCATCTTCACGGTGTTCTGCTCCGAGTCCATGTCGGGGCCGAACACACCGTCGGTGTACTTGTACGGGCGGGTGTTGAAGAGCTTGTAGGGTTCAGGGTCCTTACCCACCTGTGCCGCCGAAAGGCGCACCTTGGCAAACGTAATCCAGTCGGGGAGGCCGCTGCCCATCTGGCGGGCGAAGTCGGTTATCACGAAGCCGAGGTTGGCCGAGGGGTAGAAAAATGAGTTGTGACGGGAGGGGAGGGTGGACGACCAGTCGTTACGTGCCGTCAGGTCGAGCGAAAGGAATTCCTTGAATGCAATCTGTGCCGATGCGAACACCGAGTACATGGAGCGTTTGAAGCCGGTGTTGTTGACCGACGAGATTGTCTGGCCGGTGCCGAGAATCCAGTTGTCCTTGTCGAGCATGTCGCGCACGGAGGCTCCGAACACCTCATATTTCTGGAACATTATGTTGCCTCCGGCGGTGAACCCTATGCGCCAGTTCTCCCCGACGCTCTTGTCGCCGATGAGGGTGGCGGAGATGTTGTGCTCGAAGTGGTTGAGTTCGGAGCGGTTCATGGTGTCGTCGTGCATCTGCTCCTGCCATGACTGGTCGTCGTTCGATTCCACGTTGCCACGGCCGAGGTCGCTTTCCTCGATGCGGGTGCGGTAGTAGTCGAAGGCATATTTCGCCTGGAGGTTCATCCAGTCGTTGAATGTCAGCGTAAGCCCGTAGAATCCGAATGCGCGCCAGCGTTCATCGGAGTTCTTGCGGCTGTGGTTGATGTAGTATGGGTTGTAGTAGTCGGCGTTGGGCCCGTACCAGTTGCGGTGCGGCGTGTCGTCGCTGCTGAATTGCTGCAGGTCTTCGAGGCGCACATTGCCGGGAATCATCAACAGCTGTCCCACCTCGCCGAGCAATCCGGCATAGGGGCGGTTCTTGGCCTTGGTGTTGGAAACGGAGATTTTTCCGTCGCTTTTGAGCCATTTGTTGAATGTGGCGCCGGCCGAGAGGTCGATGTTGAGTTTCTGCAGGCTTTCACCCTGGAAAAGTCCCTGGTTGTCGTTGAAACCCACCGACAGGCGGTAGTTGCTTTTGTCGGTCATGTTGCTCAATGCAACGGTGTGGAACTGCGAGAAGCCTGTGCGGAAATAGTCGGTCAGCTTGTTGCCGTTCCAGGCATAGGGGGACTGTTCTCCCAGGAAGTTGGGCTGGAGGGAGTTGTCGTAGGCGGGGCCGAAAGAGTTGTAGCTCTGGGTGTTGATTACGCCGTAATCCCCCTGGCCGTATACGTCCTGCAGCTTTGTGGCTCCTGCCACCTTGCTCCAGGTGAACGATGCGGAATAGGTGACTCCGAACCCTTCCTTGGCGGTGCCTTTCTTTGTGGTTACGAGAATCACGCCGTTGCCGGCACGCGAACCGTAGAGTGCGGCGGCGTTGGGGCCTTTGAGCACGGAGATTGACTCGATGTCCTCGGGGTTGAGGTCGAACGATGTGCCGCCTCGGTCATAGCCGCCGTAGGTCGACACGTCCGATGAGCTGTTGTCGGTGAACGGCACGCCGTCCACAATCCATAGCGGCTGGTTATTGTCGGTGAGCGAGGAATTGCCTCGGATGGTGATTTTTGTGGAGCCGCCCAGGCCGGTGGAAGCGGTGTTCATTTGCAGACCGGCAATCTTTCCGTCGAGCGCACCTACCACCGAAGGGTCGCCGGTGGTGTTGAGGGCTTCTGACTTGACATCCTGCACGGCATAGCCGAGCATCTTTTTATCGCGTTTGATGCCGAAAGCCGTCACGACAATCTCATCGAGCAGCTGCGAGTCGGGGCGCATGTCGAAATTTACGCTCGAAAGGTCGTGGATGGCTTCCTCGCGCGGCTGGTAGCCGATGTAGCTAACCGAAATAACGGGGTCGGCACCGGTTACCTCAAGTGTGTAGTTGCCGTCGATGTCGGTCGATGTGGCCTTGTTTGTTCCTTTCACCATTACCGTGGCCCCGATCAGCGGCTCTCCGTTCTCATCGAGAATCTGGCCGGTGACTTTGCGGGGCTCTCCTTTTGGGGCTTTGGGGGTCTAGGTTTTCGCGAGGTTGAGGTAAACGACCTTGTCTTTTACGACATAAGTGATTTTTGTGCCGCTGAACAGCGATTTCAGGGCTTGCTCAAGGTCTGTGTCCTTGAGGGTAACGGCCTTTACGTTTTGGCCGGTTAGGGCATCGTCGTAGAAAAACTGGTAGCCCGACTGAGATTTAATCTGGCCGATTACATCGCCCAGCTTGGAGTTCTCTGTGGTGGTAATCGAGATGGACGCGCTTGCCATGAGCGACAGCGCCAGGAATGCGCTTGCGATTATCCGTCTCGGCTTCGTGGTGGATTTCCTTATTGACATAAGAAACGTGGGATGGTAATTATGATTAGGTTTACTTTATCGGCTTATCTTCTACTGAAACAGGGCTTCATGGTATCGGATACGCCTATATAACCCTCATCCCCCTCCCGACTACTTACTCCCCCGCCATAAATTTCTCACTTTTTTCGTGTAAATTTGTAGTGGCGACACTTTTGTATGCAAAATTACCGATAATGGCAGCTTGAAACTGATTTGACATGGCAAAAATCATCGTAAAAAACACAAGTGTACGAACTCTTTCAAAGGATGGTATAGACTACATCTGCATAACAGATATTGCCCGGCAGAAGAATCCTGTCGAGCCAAAGGATGTGGTAAAGAATTGGATGAGAGTTAAGAACACTCTGGAATACCTTGGATTATGGGAGACTCTTAACAACCCCGATTTTAAAGGGGTCGAATTCGACCCCCTTTTGCGTGAGGCGGGTTCAAACTCGTTTACAATGAGTCCAAGTCGATGGGTGGAACTTACCGGGGCTATTGGAATTATCAATAAGTTAGGGCGTGATGGAGGAACCTATGCTCAACGTGATATTGCATTCAAGTTTGCAAGCTGGGTATCGGTGGAGTTTGAGTTGTATCTTGTCAAGGAGTTCCAGCGGCTTAAAGAGGAGGAGCAGAAACAGCTCGGATGGTCGGCAAAGCGAGAGCTGTCGAAGATTAACTACAGGATTCATACCGATGCCATCAAGCAAAATTTGGTTCCTGCCGAGGTGACGAGTGCCCAGGCCAATGTCATTTATGCCAGCGAGGCCGATGTGCTGAATGTCGCCATGTTCGGAATGACGGCCAGACAATGGCGCGAGGCCAATCCGGGTCTTGTCGGCAACATCCGTGATTATGCCTCCATAAACGAACTGATCTGTTTGTCCAACATGGAAAGTCTCAACGCCGTGTTCATCGGCCAGGGGATGCCTCAATCGGAGCGGTTATTGAAACTCAATCGCGTCGCCATCCACCAGATGAGCGTGCTCGAAAGCTCCTCTTCGACACACAAGCTGCTGAAATAAATTTGAATTATGTTTTGGCGCGGAGATGCTTTTGTAGCTCCCATGCGGGGATGCGGAGGATACCTGCGGGAGGAGTGGGGGCGAAATCATCGAGCGTGACAACCCATTTCTCATAGGCCGGCAGGATTTCGAGCAACGGGGCGTACTCTCGTTCGCGGGTATGCGGGTCGTCGATGGAATAGGCAACCTGGATGTATAGCCGGTTGCCGTTGCGTTCGGCAACGAAATCAATCTCTTTTCCCGGAAGCGTCCCGACTGTCGGATGGTATCCGGCTCGCAACAATTCAAGAAACACAAGGTTTTCAAGCATATATCCTGTCCCGGTCATATGGTTGCTGTAGAGATAGTTGTTGAAAGCCAAGTCGTTCGCATAATATTTGCACGGACCGGAGAGTATCTCTTTCCCTCGTATGGCACTGCGTTCGACTCGATGAATCAGGTAGGCTTCCGAGAGGTAGTTAAGGTAGGATGAGATGGTGAGATAGCTTGCGTTCGTACCCTTGCTTTTGAGGTAGTTCACTATGTTGGGGATGGAAACGAGGCTGGAGGCTGTGCTGACAATGTAGGCGAACAGCTCGGAGAGCAGCCGCACATCTTTCACCCCATAGTGAGCCACGATGTCCTTGAGCATTATGGTGTCGCATAGTGCGCTGACGTAATTCCGCTTCATTTCCTCATCGTGGAGGTTAATTAGAGCAGGCAGTCCGCCGGATTGCATGTAACGGATGTATCCGCTTCGGTCGCGGGGCATAGAGTAGAAGTCGCAGTATTCATCGAATGATAGCGGCATGATGTTGAATGTCACATATCTTCCGGAGATTCTGGTGGCAAGTTCGCTTGATAGCAATTTTGAATTGGAGCCTGTTATGAATATTTCGACATTCTCGGTATAATCTTGCGAGTAAGAATTGATGGCTGTTTCCCATCCCGCAATTTCCTGCACCTCATCAATAAGCACGAAATATCTGTCTGTCACATTTAGCGTCCGTTTGTAAAGGCGGATAAGCTCATCGAGGTCTTTATTTGTGGCTATGAAATCGAATGCCGAATATTCCTTGTTTATAATCAGAATGTTGCTTGCCGATACACCTGCGTTGATTAGTTTGGATGCAAGTTGGCGGAGCAGATAGGATTTGCCTACGCGGCGTTGGCCGGTGAGCACTTTTATCATTCTGTTGCCGATGTAACGATAGAGTTCATCGGTGTAGGATGGGCGGGGTATGCCGAATTGCGTTTCGGGGTTATCCCATAGATTATATTTGCGGATTGTTTCAAGCTGAATGTTTTCCATGTCCTTATGCCTTGGGTATCGGTTGTGAAGTTTTCAGTGCGTTGAAAGATATTGCAAATATACAAAATATTTTAGTATACTGAAATATTTTGCGAAAAATGCGAAATTTTTAAATGTGGTGAAAAATTTGAGAAAATCTTATAAATCTTTCAGTGTATTTAAAGATTTGAGAGGGGTGTGAGGAAAAACAGCAACGCCGATGCATTTTGGTTGCATCGGCGTTGCCTTCTGATGTATCAGATGTGTTATATGCGCATTATCGGAGGGCTACCTTGGTGGTGGTGCCGTCGGTGTAGCGGACGATGTAGAGGCCGGGAGCAGGAGTGCCGTTGATGCGAACGCCCTGGAGGTTGTAGACGGCCTCGATTTCACCATGTGAGAGGGCATCGGGAGCGATGGTTGCTATGCCCGATTGCTTCTCTACCTTTGCGAGGGCAAGGATGGTGGTTGTGGGGCGGCTGCTTGCCTGCTCGAAAGTAACGGAAGTGAGTTGCTTCGATTCGTCGAGGGGCATGGCGAGTTCAACAAGGTGGTATTCGCCGGAGGTGATTTCATCGGGGTCGTAGGTCCAGGAGTTGTAACCTGCGGTGTTGATGAGGTTCACAGCCTTGGCCGAGTTTTCGCTGTCGTCCCATTTGGCGATGTTGAACTCCTGCGGTTCGGATGTTGTCGCGTCATCGTAGGTGGCGGTGACGGTTACATCGGATGCGCGGTCGGATATTGCCAGGATGCGCACTTCGGTGCAGTTGGCAGGTTTTACGGCTGTTAGGGTGAGTGCCTCGTAGGAATCCAGGATGAGGCCGTTAGGCTCATTGAACTGGGCGAGGATGAAACGTGTGCCGTTGGCGGTGGTGACTATGCGGTCGCCTGCGGCTATGGCTCCGTTCTCCTGCACATCGGCGGTGAAGAATGAAAGTTCTTCATCGTCAAGTTGCCCGTCGGCATGGTCGGCTGCCGGGAGTGCCTCGACGATTACATCCTTGTTCCAGCCGCTGAACTCGGCGGGCACGTTAACGCTGATGTTCACCTTGGCTTGCTTGGTGTTCTCCCCATTGGTGAGGGTGAGTGTCACCATTGCGCTACCGGCTTCATCGCCCGTGGTGAAGGGGATGGTGAATGTGGAGGTAGCCTTGTCCTCGCTCACAGCGCCGAGTGTCACGCAATCGGTCGATGCCTCGGCGGTTAGACCGAAGTTGTCGGCGCGCTCTTCGCCGTTGAGGTCGTAGCGTACTACGATTTCATCGGATGTGCTGGGGGCGACAACCATTTTCGGGGCAACCGGTTTCAGGATAATCTTGGATGCGTTGGGGTCGGTGAGAGCCGAAACTGCGAACACATAGAAATCGTGCGAGCCTTTGGCGGCATAGAGGGTGATGGCGGTGACAGCCTTGTCGGGGTCGGTGTTGACCACGTAGTCGAACAGGCCATAGTTGTCACGGCTGGTTTCGGTGTCGCTTTCAAGAATTTTCAACCCGGTAAAGGCATATTTGTCGATGTCTTCGGAGCTGTATCTTGTGCGCGGCACATCGTTCTCTTCGATTGTGGTTTCCTGTGTGGAGCCGTCTTCGTATGTTATGGTCAGGGTTATGTCCTGGTAGCCGTATGCACGTGCGCAGAGGATGTGCAGGTTCTCGGCGTTGACGGGCGATTCAAATGTGAGCATGAAATCCTGTTTGTTGGAATCCATGTACATAGCGTTGGGCTTGTCATATTCGCCGAGCATGAACTTGTGTCCCTGGGCAGAAACGATTGTGCGGCTGTCGGGGGAGGCGATTGCATTGTCGGCCCGCACGTTGGATGTGAAGAAACATCCGTAGTTGATTTCTTTTTGTGCGTAGTCGGCGATGGGTGTGTTCTCGGCGATGATGTCGTGGGTATAGCCGGAGGCTATACCCACGGGTATGACGCGTGGCCCCTCGTCTTCGAGCTGTGCATAGGCTTCCACTTCGGCCATTGAGGGGTAGAAGTAGGTGTTGACGTCGCAAACCACAGCGAGATAGGTGAATGGCTTGGCCTCGGGCATATAGCAAGTAAGCTCGGTGGTCTCCTTAAGGTTGTCGAAGCTCTCTACGATTGTCCAGTTGAGTCCGTCGTCGCTGGTGCGGATGCTCACGGCATTGTTGACGTATCCCTCCTTGTCGTTGGCGTTATAGCCCTTGTTGTTGGCGGGGATGAACACTTTCACCTTGCCGAATGCCATTTTCTGCGGGTTCTTGAACACCGCCCAGAGGTCGTTGCGCGAGGTGCAGGGGTCGTCGTACATCTCCTCGGTCAACCCCTCGGCGGTGCGGTCGCCGTCGGTCAGGTTGCCGGTGGTCTGCGAAGTATATGTGCCGCCGGTAACGTAGTCGGCATCGTATTTGCGCATCTCGGCTTCAGCACCGGTAAGTGCATTTACAGCCTTGTCGGAATCAAGGATTACATCCACGAACGTCTGTCGCTTGGCATCGCCGTTGCGCAGGGTCACGTTCAGTTCGGCGCGGCCTATGCGGTTGGCTGCCGTCACGTCGAATGTGAAATGGCCGTTGTTGTCGTCCTTCGGTTCGGTGAAGCTGATGTAGGAGCTTTCGCTGGAGAGGAGCAACGCGAAGTTGTCGGCACGCTGTTCGCCGTTCATGTTGTAGTCAACGGTTATGGTGCGGGTCTCCTTGGGTGTCATTTCGAGCGTGTGGGGTGCGCTGACCGTGATTCGGGAATTGTCGCGTCCCATAATCTCGAACTCGAACAGGCGGCAGGTGAAACGTTTGTCGGCATAGGGCATGAGTTTCACGTAGCGGGCTGTGGTGGGTACAATGTCGGCGGTGTGGATATTTTCATCCTTGGTGTCGGTGCGGTTCACTACTTCTTTCCAGACGGTGTTGTCGTCGCTGACAAGGATGCGGTAGTTGGCGATGTTGTCCTCCCCGCTCTTGAAAGCCGACCGGTTGTCGTAGATAGTGAAGCCGTAGATGGTGTGGGGTGTCTTTAGATCGATGGTCACATAGGGGTTGGTGGAGATGTCTCCCCAACTTAAATCCTTGTTGTTAGGATTGGATACACCGTCGATAAGATATTCCGGCGCGCCGATGGTGGCACGGCTCATTCCGTTGATGGCTTTGCCGGTGGCTGCGTTGTGCACCTCCTTGTAGCCGAGGTCGGTGAACACCTCGAATGCCGCGCCTTGGAATGTGGATGTGCCTTGTGCGTTGGAAACTTTCAGTGTCACCTCCTGTTTCCCTTCGGCGGTGGCTTCAACCTCGATTGTGGCATCGGTGAGTGAGCCTTTGAGGAGCTTGACGGTTGAGGGGAGTGTCCATGCGAACGATGTGGGGTTGTCGGTGCCGGTGGCTGTGAGGACAACGCGCTCGCCTATTTTTGCATAGCTCTTGGCAGGGGTTATGGTGATTACGGGGGCTGCGGCCACGCGCCATTCCTTGTTGATGGTTTGTGCCGATTGCTGCGTGCCGTCGATCATCACGGGAACGAGTTCCACTTTCACCTGCTTGTCGGAGCCTTCGCGGTTGAAACGGGGGATGTAGAATCCCTCGCCGCGTGTCTGGCCCACCAGGCGACGGCCTTTGGCATCGGTGAGGTAGATGTCGAAGCGGTCGAAGTCGGGGGTGTAGTCATAGCTCCATGTGAGGCGCAGGTCGCCGGAATTGTCATCCAGGTTGCCGTTGCAAGCGAAGTCGTTGACTTTTAGCGTTGCCGGGGTGTAACCGGCAGGTAGCAGGGCGAGTTCACCGAGTCTCAGTTCATAACCATTTCTGGAGCCTTTGAGGCTGAGAGCAATCATATAGATTGTCTTGCCGTTGAGCTGCGAGAGGTCGTATTCGGCCACGCTCCAGCCATTGGCGGTGGAGGTCTGTGCGCCTGAAAGTGTGACATCTGGGTTGATGGAGCTTGCGGTGGAGAGCTTCACTTCGGGTGCGGTTCCGTTGCTCTTATAGACAAGGCGCAGTTTGCCGCCGTTGGCTACGGGTACCATTGTCTTATAGAGCCTCCACAAGTGGTCGCCTGCGGTTAGATTTCCTGCGAGTTTGATGCAGTTGCCGAAATTGTAGGCATCGTCCCAGTCGATGGTCACCTTGAGGTCGCCCTGGTTCTCGATCCAGTAACGCCAAGTGGGGAGGATTGACTGCACGGATGTGTTGTACCAGTCTTGTGTGTTGAGCTTCTGCCCCTTGACGAAGCGGTGCTTGCCGTTGCCTACGGCGAACGAGGTTGCAAAGGGCATGGCATCTACCACCGAGCGTTCAAGCACGTAGCCCGACACACCTGCCCATGAGCCACCTGTGGCAGCAGGGTTGCCGTTGGAGTTTACCCATGTCAGGTTCTCCTGTTGGAAAGCCTTGGTCTGTGCCTCATAGGCTTCGGTGCCTGTGGTCTTCCCGGCTTCCCACATGG
Organism: Muribaculaceae bacterium; assembly: GCA_013316535.1. GTDB lineage: Bacteria > Bacteroidota > Bacteroidia > Bacteroidales > Muribaculaceae > UBA7173. Next base: position 18,157 of record WSMN01000029.1, read on the forward strand.
GGTCGGTGTGGATTTTATAGGTGTTCTGTTCGGGGCAGAAAAGTGCGACGGAACCTTGGTGTACGCTGCTTAGTGCACTGTTGTAGCCCGTGAGGCCGCTTTGCACACATTCGATTCCCGCATAGAGGCGGTGGAGGATTTCTTCGGCTGTGCAACCCAGCTGGGAGGCGTAGCTGCTCTTGTCGCCTGTGCTGTTGTATTCCAGGAACTGCGAGGTGTTCTTGTGTGATTTGAGAATCTCGATGGTTGGGTTGCCTTTGGCATCATACCATTGGATTTCCATGTAGGTGTCGCCTGCGGCATCGGCTGTCTCATTGAAGCAGGTAATGAAATCGGCCCATTCGCTCACACGCTTGCCGTTGTCGAGTTCCTTGTTGATGAACCATCCGTCGAAACCGAAGTATTTGGCTATCTCATACATTTTCACGGCATAGGGATATTTGCCGTCTACTTTGGTCAGCATTGCCTCAATCCAGCTGTCGCGTCCTCCGATTGTGCGCGGCATGAAGAAGAGCTGGCCGAGGATTTTAACCCCGTTGAGGTGGGCGGCATCAATTGTACCGGCGGGAGGGAGCACGAAAATGCCTTCGTTGCCCGCGCCACCCCAGTTGACGAATTTTTCGAGGTATTGCCAGTAGGTGGGCTGGTAACCGAGGAAATTGTTGTCGCCCTGCGACGGCATGAGCGAACACATCTTGTTGGTGATGGTGGCTGTTTCCACATAGGCCGTATAGGATTGACCCGCATGGGCTTTCATCAGTTCCGGCTCGGTGAAACGGGGAGAGAGGGGGATGCGCGAGCGGTTGAACTTGGCATCGGGGTCGGTCTCGGGCGACCAGTTGATGATGTCGTCGGGGAACCAGCATCCGCTGTAGGGCTGCTGGGCCTGGATGCCGGATGCTGCGGCGAGCATCATGGCCGACAAAAGTAAATGTTTGGTTCTCATAAAGAAAATTTGATAAGTATTGATTTATTGGTTCTTAGTGTCCGCATGGGAGACGTGCGGCTTGCAGCCGAATGACAGGTTATTGTGATATAATAACCTGTATCCTAATGAATTATAATTGTGGGGGGGGTAGATGTTACCGATGCACGCGCCTTGCGGTGCGAAGCCGTCAGCGCGGCTCGCGATGTTGCGTCAATCGTGTTGGTGTGTGGGATTTGCATCGGTTTTCTATGGTATCTACACCTAAAACCCATCACATGCCGGAATCACTTATCGCGGCAATGTTAAATAATGTAAATCATATTTGCGTTATGCCATAACGGCTCACCTCGACAGTAGAGAGGGTGTTGCAGAACTTAATATTTGGCGATAATTTTGTAGGGATGCACCCCGGTG
>WSMN01000030.1 GCA_013316535.1 Muribaculaceae bacterium
ACATTTTACTAAAAAATGTTGAATCTGACGGTCAACACTTTTCCGGACTAGACAAACGGAATACGTCAAATATAAACTTGCGCAGTTTGAAGATGGGACGGAATCCACCGCAGATAATGTAGTTGTCACGGCAACGCTTAAGGCTGGTGAGACGCTTGGCGATTATTCTTTCGATGTGGTAATGGGCAGTAGCACGAAATCACAGCTGGAAGATAATTATTCCGTTAATGAAGACGGGTCTTATGATTTCTCAAGGACATTGAATGATTTTGAGGAAAAAGAAGGGGGTGTGATTGAGTACAAGAAAAAGCCTATTGATAATCTGTTGGAAACAGGAACTATTTCTGATCTTGAACGTTTTGTGCAAAATCAGGAACTGGCCAAAAACGATGAATACCCGGGTATAGCAAATCCTATTACAGACCAGCAGTTAAATGTTTCGGTGATTCGGAATACTACCAGTCTTGAAGAAGCTGCCGCTGGCGACTTGCACATTATAGGTGATAGGGGGAGTATTCGTGTTATTTTGCAAGATGCTGCTGACAATGCTGAAGTTGCCATCTATAATGTCGAAGGCAAGATGGTTGATTCTAAAGTTGTGGCCGGTGGCGAAGCGTTGCTGAAAGCTGCCAAAGGCACTTGCATTGTCAAGGTGGTGAAGGGTGACAAGAAAATTGTGAAGAAGATTTTTGTGAAATAATTCATTTAAGGAAAAAGATTGTATTTAGTGGTTATGATGGCGTGTCCTTGGCGGATACGCCATCAGGTTTTATTCCAAGGGGGCATTCCCATGCGTTCGTTCTTGTCCGCACGTAGAGAGGGGTGTTGCAGAGCTTAATATTGGGCGATAATTTTGTAGGGATGCACCACCGGTGCATCCCTACATCCGTGGTTCTGCAACAGCCTTTTGTGATTTTCGGGTTACCCTCACCTCTCCGGGTGAACAGAAAAACACCCTCAAGTTCGCCCAAAGTGGAAGAATGTGTATCGGCGCCCAAAGGGCATGGGGTTGCGTAGCCGGGCATTCGCTAATGTAATTTTTTTCGGATATAAATTTTAACATGCGCTTAATGGGGAGTGGGTTAACAATCGTTCTTTAAATGTCGGAGGAAATTGCAAGGCACTTGCCTGCAATGACCAGGAGATTTGACGGGGCTGCCTCCAGCATTGACCGCGAAAGAAAACCGGATTTTTTCATTTAAAGAAATCTATTGTCAATAAGAATGGAAGAGTTGATTGTGAAATATCTCACCGACACGCTTACCCCTGACGAGAAGGCGCGTTTCGAGGCCATGGAATGCTCGGAGCCGACATTCGCCGATGAGTTCAAGCGTTGCCTGGCTGCTCTTGCCTTGACAGACTATAGCCTTGCGGATGCCGGCAAGAACGACATGTTGAAATGCAGGCTGTCGGAGATTACACAGGGCTGACACTGCCACGTTATTCTAAGGTATTGATCACTTGATTTAGGTATGGGTAAAAAACACCACATCTACGTATTCCCACTGTTGGCAGCCTTTGCGGCTGCAACCGTATTTCCGGCCGCACCGAGTGCGGAGGCGGAGACATATTTTGTTGACGGTTACCACGGCGGTATCTACGGGCATTATCCTGTGGAATGGAAAACGCAGTTTATCGTCGACAAGGTGCAGGAGAATCCGCAGTGGCGTATAGGCCTGGAGATAGAGCCGGAGACATGGGATACCGTCCGTGTGCGCACCCCGCAGGCCTACGAGGCTTTTGTGAAGATGATGCAGGGGGGCCATGCGGAATTCACTAACCCCACTTATGCCCAGCCTTATTGCTACAATGTGACCGGCGAGAGTCTTATTCGCCAGTTCCGTTACGGCATAGCTAAATTGCGCAATCATTTCCCCGGCATTACTTTTACCACCTATGCCGCGGAGGAGCCTTGTTTCACAAGCTGCCTTCCGGCGGTGCTCAAAGGGTTCGGTTTCAAATATGCGTCGCTGAAATGTCCCAATACCTGCTGGGGCGGGTATATGGCGGCTTATGGCGGCCAGCTGGTGAACTGGATTGGCCCTGATGGCACAAGTATCCTTACTGTACCCCGCTATGCCTGTGAAGAGTTGGAGGCTAAATCGGTTTGGCAGACCACTGCATGGGGAAATTCCCGCAAATATCTCGATGCTTGCCGCCGTGCCGGAATAGAGAACCCGGTGGGGATGACATATCAGGATGCCGGATGGCGCAACGGCCCGTGGCTCAAGGATGGACGAGGTTCGGTGTACACTTTGTGGACCGATTACATAGCCAACCATACAGACCCGTCGAAAGCTACCGATTACCGTATGCCGCAGGATGATGTGCTGGTGAACCTCATGTGGGGTGGCCAGGTGTTGCAGCGCATAGCGCAGCAGGTGCGCCAGGCAGAGAACCGTATGCTCATGGCCGAGAAGATGGGTGCGATAGCGATGTTGGCGACAAAAGGCGGAAGGACAAAAGACAAAAGCACGGAGCCTGATCGGGCCGCGATTGACGAGGCGTGGCGGCAATTGATGCTGGCGCAGCACCATGATTCGTGGATTGTGCCGTATAACGGTCTGTGGCATTTCGGCACATGGGCCGATGCCATAGGGCAGTGGACAAATTTTGCTGTCGGTGCCGCCGACGGGGAGATGGCGCGGCTGGCCTCTGCTGTGACGCCCGGCGACCGTGTGATGGTGAAAGTGTTCAACACCCAGGGCATTGCACGCACCGAAGTTGTTCAGGTGGAACTGCCCGACGGCTGGGGCGACAGCGGCGTGGCGCTTAGTGGCCGCGACGGGAAGACGCTGGAAAGCTATATAGTGGAACCAAACAAATCCTTTGACGATATAAAAAACAATAAGGTAAAAAGATTGCTGACATTTAAGGCGACGGTTCCTCCGTTGGGTTACGCCACTTATCGGTTAAGCCGCGTGGCCCGTGAAGAAGAAAAGGTTATTGCGCCCGCCGCGCCGCGAGGTGAGGAGGGAAAGGAGATCGTTTTGGAGAACGATCGAGTTAGGTTGATATTTGATTTAGGTCGCGGAGGAACCGTCAAAAGCCTTATACTTAAAGACGAAAGACGGAAAGACGGAAAGACAAAAGACAAAAGCGGCGTGGACGGGATGGAATATGCCGCTGCCGAAGGGGATTATGCAATGGGTGAATTGCGGGGATATTTCTATGACGAGGATTGTTTCCGCTCATCAACGGAAACCCCGGCCCGCGTGACTGCCGTCACTGACAGTCCCCTGGGTAAGTCTGTGACCATCGAAGGGGAGATTGCAGGTCATCCGTTCACACAGACCTATGCCATTGCCTCCGGGAGCAGTCGTGTTGACTGCGACCTGCGGATTGACTGGCAAGGGAATCCTGGCATCGGCGAGTATAAGGAACGGCATTGGAACCACGACCGACGTGCGTTCTGCGACGACCGCTACAAACTGCTGGTGCTGTTCCCCACCTCGTTTGCGCAGTCTGCATTGACCAAAGATGCGCCTTTCGATGTGTGCCGAAGCCGTAACGAAAACACGTTCTTCAGCCGTTGGAGCGAGATAAAGCACAACATCATACTCAATTGGGTGGATGTGACCGGGGGGAATTCGGGAGCCGGGAGCCGGGAGCCTGAAGGGTGGATTGGTCTGGGCATTCTGACCGACCATACCACAAGCTATGTGCATGGTGCCGACCACCCGCTCGGACTCACCCTGCAATATACCGGGCAGGGGTTATGGGGGCGTAATTATCCGGTGAAAGGCCCCACGCAAGTGCGTTTTGCCATCGTGCCCCACGGTGCCGACGGCGTTGCCGCGATGGAGAATGCCGCCGACGAGTTCAACGAGCCTTTACAGGCATTTGTTTGCGGTGGAGATAACGAACCTTCTGTGGCTTCGCTGTGTGAGATTTCCGCACCGGGCTACCGCGTAAGCTCTGCAGCCAACGAGAACGGCACGCTGGCGTTGCGCCTCTACAACAGCCATGCCGACCAACCGGCCAAAGTGTCGGTGTCGCTCCCCGGAGCAGAAGTCCTGGAAACTGACCTGATGGGTGAGAACCCGTCGGCCGTGGAGGCTAAAGAGGAAAGGAAATCGGTGACTTTCACCGCCGATATGCCGCGCCACGGCTTCCGCACTTTCGCGGTGCGCTGACTGCCACGTATAAATTCCGTAGAACGAATCTCTCAATTAACCGCAGGATTGCTATGCCCCTGCGGTTATGATGAAAATATAATAAGCCGATATAAACGATAAATGAAAAATATGGGAAAAGGAAAGATGCTTTTGGCGGCCATGGGTGTGGCCGGAGCGGTGTTTTCGTTATCCTCCTGCCGGAGCGGTGCCGAGAGCGAGGCTCTCGCTTATGCCCCTGCCGATTATGTTAATCCTTTCATCGGGGCGAGTACAAATATAGAAGATGCCGGGGCATATCATGGGCTTGGCAAGACATTCCCCGGTGCCACCACACCCTACGGTATGGTGCAATGCTCGCCGCAGACTATAACCGGCGGAGACAATGGTTCGGGCTACAGCTATGAGCACGGAACCATCGAAGGCTTCGCCCTGACGCAGATGAGCGGGGTGGGATGGTTCGGTGAGCTTGGAAACTTTCTTGTGATGCCCACCACCGGGCCGCTGCAGCTTGTGGCCGGCAAAGAGGACGGTCGCATAGGCGGTTATCGCTCGGCCTATGACAAGGCTTCGGAGCAGGCGCGTGCCGGTTACTACAGCGTCCGTCTGATCGACTACGACATCCGTGTGGAGACATCGGCAACCCCCCGTTGCGGAATCATGCGCTTTACCTTCCCTGAAAACGAATGTTCGCGCCTGCAGGTTGACCTTGCCAGGCGTGTCGGCGGCACTGCCACCACCCAGTATGTAAAGGTTGTCAACGACAGCACTCTTGTCGGATGGATGCATTGCACCCCCGATGGTGGCGGCTGGGGCGACGGCGACGGCAATGTGGAGTACAAGCTCCATTTCATCGCACGCCTTAGCAAACCGATGAAGGATATCGCCTTGTGGAGTGCCGACATACCCGAAGGCGCATCGCGCCACCGCGATGATGTGGATTCCGTACCCTATATAGAGAATATCGCCAAGGCTCGTGTTATCCGTGGCGAAAATGAACTGACGGGCAAGCATATAGGATTTTTCTCCGAGTTCCCTACAAAAAAGGGTGAGCAGGTGGAAATGAAAGTTGGAATCTCTTATGTCGACCTGGCCGGTGCCGAGAACAATTTCGATACCGAGATTGCCGGCAAGACATTCGATGCCGTGCGCGAAGAGGCTTTCAACATGTGGAATGATGCTCTTGGAAAGGTGAAAGTGCAGGGAGGAACCGCCGATGAGAAGACCGTGTTCTACACCGCGCTTTACCACACGATGATTGACCCCCGTATAACTGCCGATGTCGATGGCCGTTACGTGGCCGGTGACAAGAGCATCCGCCAAAGCGACGGCAATTACACCCGCCGCACGATATTCAGCGGATGGGATGTGTTCCGCAGCCAGTTCCCGTTGCAGACAATCGTAAACCCCCGTCTGGTGAGCGATGTTGTAAACTCGCTTGTGTCGCTTGCCGATGAGAGCGGCCGTGAATATTTCGAACGTTGGGAGCTGCTCAACTCCTATTCCGGGTGTATGATAGGGAATCCCGCACTGCCTGTCATTGCCGATGCCTACGCAAAGGGTATACGCACGTTCGATGCGCCCCGTGCCCTGCGTTATGCGCTGAATTCATCCGATAAGTTCGGCACCACCGCTCTGGGCTACGCGCCGGAACCGCTTAGCGTGTCGAACACCCTTGAATATGCCTATGCCGACTGGTGTGCCGGTCAGTTCGCCCGTGCCTGTGGCGACGAGGAGCTTGCTGCCGAGTTCGAACGCCGCGGACAGGCTTATCGCAATGTGTTCAATCCCGATGTCGCCTGGTTCTGCCCGCGCAAAGCCGACGGCAGCTGGCGCAAATGGAATCCCGAGACCTCGCTCACCGAGGAGTGGTTCGGTTGCATCGAATCCAACCTCTATCAGCAAGGTTGGTTCGTGCCTCATGATGTCGATGGGATGGTGGAACTGATGGGTGGCAAGGAAAAGGTCATAGCCAATCTCGACAGTATGTTCGCCATGACACCTGCCGACATGAAGTGGAACGCTTATTATAACCATGCCAACGAGCCGGTTCATTTCGTGCCGTTCCTCTACAACCGCTTGGGTGCACCCTGGCTGACACAGGAGCGCACACGCCACATTTGCCGCAATGCCTACACCAACCGTGTGGAAGGGCTTATCGGTAACGAGGATGTGGGCCAGATGTCGGCTTGGTATGTGCTTGCCGCCTCGGGCATCCATCCCTATTGCCCCGGTGAGACACGCATGGAAATCACCAGCCCGGTTTTCGACCGTGTGGAGTACACCCTCGATTCAGATTATCACAAAGGCAAGACTTTCACGGTCATCGCCCACGACAATTCCGACGAGAATGTCTACATCGACCATGCCCTGCTCAACGGCAAGGAATATACGAAGTGCCATCTCGATTTCGCCGACATCAGCAACGGCGGCACTCTGGAGCTGTTCATGAGCTCCACTCCCAACAAGGCCTGGGGGCTTTGACCGGCGGCTTTTGCCGCTTCGGAGCCATTAAGAAAGATTGCCGCTGTGGCGACACTTGTAATTAAGAGATTAAAGTCATCTTGACTTTAATCTCTAAAACGACCTTTTAACCATGAAGAAACTTTTTGTTTTGTGTTTGATAGCGGCTGCGTGCGCCCTGGGCGTGCGCGGCTCGCGCATAATATCGCTCAACAGCCTCGACGGCTCGGCGCAATGGCAACTCATGCGGCAGGCCGATGCCTCCGGGAAAACAGGTGCTGACCTCTCCAAGGCCGGCTGCGGAATGGACGGTGCTGTAGAGGCAATCGTCCCCGGAACGACATTCGCATCGTTCGTGGCCGCAGGGCGCGAGGAAAACCCGGAATGGGGTGACAATATCTATCGTGTGGACGAAACGTGGTATAACTGCCCGATGTGGTATCGCACGGAGTTTCCCACTCCTGCCGTGTCTGCCAAAGAGCGTGTGTGGCTGCATTTCGACAATACCCACCGCTATGCGTCGGTATATGTGAACGGGGTGAGGGTCTCCGGCACTGACAGCTCCGACCGCGATGTGAAGGGGCACATGCTGCGCTCATGCTTCGATGTTACCTCACTCCTTGTAAAGGATGGCGACAACGCCGTGGCTGTGCTCATAACCGACCCCGACCCCAAGAAAAAACGCACCGACATGGCTTATGTCAACTGGTGCAGCCCCAGCTACAGCTCTGCTGCAGGATGGGACTGGATGCCCTATGTGCCCGGTCGGTTGGCCGGAATCACAGGGAATGTCTATCTGCGTGTTACCGGCGATGTGCTTATCGAGCACCCGTGGGTGCGGAGCGCGCTCCCCTCTGACAATACCGCCGAACTGACCGTCAAGACCGGGCTGTACAACACCGGCAAACAGTCGGTGCTGGTGACGTTGCGAGGGAAGATTACCCCTGGTGACATATCGTTTGAGAAGACCTATACCGTGACCGCCGGTGTGAACAGGGAAATCATTTGGGACAAGAGCGTGTTCAAGTCGCTGGTCATGGATAACCCGCAGCTTTGGTGGCCCAACGGCTACGGGGAGCAGAACCTCTACAGCTGCCATCTGGAATGCCTTGTCAACGGCAAGGTATCTGATTCCCGCGACGTGACTTTCGGCATAAGGAAATATGAATACGAGAAAGTCAACAACAGTTCGAACCAGCCTGTGTGGCGGTTCAAGGTCAATGGCAAGCCCGTTTACCTCAAAGGTGGCAACTGGGGCATAAGCGAATACCTTCTCCGTTGCCACGGGGAGGAATATGAAGAAAAGATACTCCTCCACAAGGATATGAATTTCAATATGATCCGCCTGTGGTCGGGGTGCGTGACCGATGACGAGTTCTATGACTACTGCGACCGCCACGGCATAATGGTCTGGGATGATTTCTGGATCGTGTTTTCGTATTTCGGGGTATCGGAGAAGGATGTATTCAAGGAAAACGCACTCGACAAGGTTCGCCGTCTGCGCAACCATCCAAGCATCGCGCTCTGGTGCGGTGCCAACGAATGTCACCCTGAAGACGAGCTTGACCAGTATCTCGCCAACCTGATTGCCACCGAGGATGGCAATGACCGCATGTATAAGCCGTGCAGCAACGACGATGGGCTTTCAGGGAGCGGATGGTGGATGAACCGTACCCCCGACGACTATTTCGGGAGCGCGGCCAACGCCATGGCTTTCGCGACTCCTCCTTATCCGTTCACGGACACGTCCGGCTACGGGCTGCGCTCGGAGCTGGGTATGGGCACTTTCCCGCAATATGAAAGCGTGGAACTTTTCATGCCTGAGGAAAAGCATTGGCCTCTGCCCGACGACGAGACCTTGAAAAACGTTGACGACAACACCTGGAACCACCATTTCTTCGGTAAAGAGGGTGCACAGGCCAACCCCGCCGACTACAAGAAAAGTGTCAACGAGCAGTACGGGGCATCATCCGGGCTTCAGGAATTCTGCGAAAAGGCACAGCTGCTCAACATAGAGTGCATGAAGGGGATGTTCGAGGCTTGGAACGACAAGATGTGGAACGATGCCTCGGGACTTCTGATATGGATGAGCAACCCGGCTTATCCTTCGTTCCTTTGGCAGACCTATGACTACTACCACGATGCCACCGGTGCCTACTGGGGTGCGAAACATGCCTGCGAGCATCATCACATACAATGGAACAGCCGCACCGGGAGCGTGAAGGTAATCAACACCTCTGGCAGCGACATGGCCGGGTTCACCGCCTCCGCACAGGTCTACGACCTTTCGGGACGTGAGCTGGCCGAATGCGCGCGTTCGGCCTCCGTCAGTGTGCCTTTGGCTTCGAAAAGCGAAGCGTTCGTTCTCTCGCCCAAAGGGAATGCCACAGCCGGGATTAGGTTCGTCAGGCTGACGCTTGCCGATGGTTCCGGCAATGTGGTTTCGGAGAATTTCTATTGGCACAATTGTGCGTCGACATATGACTACCGTGCATTGGCCTCGATGCCGGCTGCAACGGTGGAATGCTCGGTGTCGGCAAACAATGATGAGGCCGGCAGCTATACGGTCACGCTCCATAACAATTCCGATGCCGTTGCGTTCGCGACCCGCATCAGGCTTGTCAACCCCGTCACAGGTGAGAGAATCCTCCCGGTGTTCATGAGCGACAATTTTGTTACTCTCATGCCTCGCGAGACACGTCGAATCAAGGTGTCGGCACCGGTGGAACAGCTTGGTCAGGGTGCCGATGTGCTTGTGAAGCAGTTCCGTCATCCTGAATTTGCAGGTGCATCTTTTTCAGGCGCCGGGTTGGAGGATGTAAAGGCTGACGGCATCGGCAATTACTTCAGTGCGCGTGCCATGGGCAACAGGCAACTGCTGTTGGACTGGGGCGGAGGGGATGCACGCCATGTGCGGGTGTACACTCCGCAGGGTGCACTTGCCGCCAACTGCCATATGCGTGCTGGCGGTATGCTTAACCTCCCTTCGGCAGGAATCTATTTCGTTATCGCAGGGGATGATAGCCGCAAGGTGGCGGTGAGATGACAACAGGAAAAAATAATAAATCACATATAATCAATCATATCCATGACAGGCAAAAAGTCAATATTGCTGGTTGCGATGGCCGCGACCATTTTGAGTGCCGGCGCGGCACGGATTTCGCTTGACAGCGAGAGTGGCGCTAAGTGGCAGCTTTGTCCCCAGGACGACCTTGCGGGTGTTGCAGGAGCCGCTGTTTCCGCTCCGGGGTTCTCCATGCCCGGCGATGCCGTGGCCGGGGTTGTGCCGGGAGTTGTGTTCACCGCCTATGTTGATGCGGGCAAGGAGCAAGACCCCGATTATGCCGACAATATCTATCGCGTGGACGAAAGTTTCTACAGCCGTCCGTTCTGGTATCGCACGGAGTTCGACACCCCCGCCGACTATCGTAATGGCCGCCGCGTGTGGATTAACTTCGACAACACCAACCGCTATGCCGATTTCTATGTGAACGGCACCAAGCTTTCGGGCACTCCCGAATCAACCAAGGATGTGAGCGGTCACATGATGCGTACACGTTACGACATAACCGACCTCCTGTCCTCCGACGGGCACAACGCCGTGGCCGTTCTCATCACCGATGCCGACCAGAAGAAAGGGCGCAAGAGCGACGGCCCTTATGGGGTGGCCTGTTCGCCGAGCTATCTCGCCGGTGCCGGATGGGACTGGATGCCGTATATCCCCGGCCGTCTGAACGGCATCACCGGTCATGTAAGCCTGGAGGTCACGGGCGATGTGGTTATGGAAGACCCCTGGGTACGCAATGACCTCCCCGACCTCTCGCTTGCCGAGGTGACAATCAGGACCGGCCTTAAAAACACATCCGACAAGAAACGCCGCGTGACACTCGAGGGTACAATCACCCCCGGAGATATAACGGTATCGCAGACCTATGTCATCCCCGCCGGAGGTGAGGCCACAGTGACACTCGACCCCCGTTTTTTCCCGCAGCTCAAGATTGAAAATCCGCGCCTGTGGTGGCCTAACGGCTACGGCGACCCCAATCTCTACACCCTCGACCTGAAGGTGAAGGACGGCAAGGATGTGCTGCATGAAAAAGTGATTCCGTTCGGTATCAAGAAATATGAGTACAAGATGGTGCCCAACAAGCTCGGTTTCCCTGTGATGACATTCTTTGTCAACGGGCAGAAAGTGTATGTGAAAGGTGGCAACTGGGGTATGAGCGAATATCTGTTGCGTTGCCAGGGGGATGACTACGAGAAGAAAATCCGTCTGCACAAGGACATGAATTATAATATGATTCGTTTGTGGACAGGTTGTGTGACCGATGATGAGTTCTACGACTGGTGCGACCGCTATGGCATCATGGTGTGGAACGACTTCTGGCTCTATGTGGCCTACAACGATGTTGCCGAGCCGGAGGCTTTCAAGGCCAATGCGCTCGACAAGGTGCGCCGCTTGCGCAACCACCCCTCGATAGCGCTCTGGTGCGGTGCCAACGAGACACACCCCAAGAAAGAGCTTGACGATTACCTGCGTGCCATGGTGGCCAGGGAAGACCGCAACGACCGCATGTACAAATCCTGCTCCAACCAGGACGGCCTCTCCGGCAGCGGATGGTGGGGCAACCAGCCTCCGCGCCACCACTTCGATACGTCGGGCAGCAACCTTGCCTTCAACACTCCGTCATATCCTTATGGCTCTGACTACGGTTATGGTATGCGTTCCGAAATCGGTATGGCCACATTCCCCGTTTATGAAAGCGTAATCCGTTTTATCCCGGAGAAAGACCAATGGCCGCTGCCAACCGACGAGCAGCTTAAGAACGATGATGACAACGTTTGGAACAAGCATTTCTTCGGCAAGGAGGCTTCGAACGCCAACCCGATAAATTACAAAAAGTCGGTCAATGAGCGTTGGGGCGAATCGAAATCGCTCGCGGAGTTCTGTGAGAAAGCGCAGCTGCTCAACATCGAGGACATGAAGGGGATGTATGAGGCGTGGAACGACAAGATGTGGAACGATGCCGCCGGTCTCATAATCTGGATGAGCCACCCCGCCTATCCTTCGTTCGTATGGCAGACCTATGATTACTATTACGACCCCTCCGGCGCTTACTGGGGAGCCAAGAAGGCCTGTGAACACCAGCACATCCAGTGGAACTCCTCCAACCACAGCGTGAAGGTTATCAATACCACCGGCAAGGAACTGAAGAATGCTGTGGCCAAGGCGCGTGTTTTCCATATCGACGGCAGCGAGGAGAAGGCCTATGCCCGCACTGCCCGTGTCGATGTTCCCGCCACCGGCAATGCCGAGGCGTTCAAACTCGATTTCACCACCAACGGCGATGTCTATGGGTTGCATTTCATCGAACTGGAGTTGCGAGATGCCGACGGCAACCTCATTTCCGACAACTTCTACTGGCGCAACGGCACCAAGGACCTCGACTATACCATGCTCAACACCCTGCCTCGAGCCGACGTTGCCGTGACTGTGGAACAGAGCGCACCCGGCAAAGCACTTCTGCGCATCAAGAACAACGGCAAGACCACTTCGTTTGCCAACCGTCTGCGTCTGCTCGACCCTGCAACCGGCGAGCGTGTGCTACCCATTCTGATGAGCGACAACTACGTCACCCTGTTCCCCGGGCAGGAGAAAACCGTCGAGGTGGATTATTCCGCCACTTCCACGGCTGCCGCCGATGTGATGGTAAAACAGTACGGACATCCCGAATATAAACTCGCCACTTTAGCACATAATGAATAGACATATCATATCATTTCTTATCGCAGCCACTGCCGGAATTCCGGCGGTGGCTGCACCTGTTTCCTTGCGCTGCGAACATCTGGAGGCTCCGTTAGGGGTCAATACCACTGCACCGCGTTTCAGCTGGAAGAACAATCCCTTGGAGGTGAAGTCGCAGACGGCCTATGAGATTATGGCAGGCACCGATTCACTGGCTCTTGCCCGCAATGGCGTGGCCGACCTATGGCAATCGGGCAAGGTGGTTTCGCCCGCTTCCGTGCTGGTGGGGTATGCCGGGAAGGAATTGCCGGCACGTACCCAGGGATGGTGGAAAGTGCGTGTATGGAATGAAAAAGGGAAGGCGGGGCAATGGAGCGCGCCATCCCGTTTCGGTGTGGGCATTGTTGCTGATGCAGATGTGCCTATGCGCGGACAGTACATCGCCATGCCGCAGGATGGAGGAGCCGATGTCAATGCTCCCATTCTGCGCAAACAGTTCGGGTTCACCCGCCGTGAAGGCAAGGTGATGGCTCACGTAAATTCGCTTGGCTACCATGAACTTTATGTAAACGGTAAAAAGGCCGGTGAAAATGTGTTGTCGCCCGGCGTGTCGCAGCTCGGACGGCGTTCGCTGATAGTGACTTACGACATCACCCCGCTTATGGTGGACGGTGAGAATGATATTGTGCTGTGGCTCGGTCAAGGGTGGTACAAGCCTAACACTTTCAAGGCTGAATATCCCGGGCCTGTGGCCAGGATGGAAATAGACCTGGTGAACGGCACCGCGCATGAGCCGTTGCTGGTTACCGACGGCACCTGGAGTGCCGCAGAGAGCGGGCGGCACGACATAGGCACGTGGTATCCGCTCCAGTTCGGAGGAGAGATGGTTGACGGGTCGCATACCCCTGTCGACATGACCCCTTATTCACTCGCCGGACTGTCATGGCAAAAGGTGGCCACCCCTGCCATAACATCTCATCTCGCCACTCCCGAAGCGTCGGAACAGAACCGCATAACAGTCACCACGGCTCCAGTTAAAACAGGCCGTTTTCCCGACGGAACCATTATGATAGACATGGGGCGTGTGTTCACCGGTTGGTTCGAGATGGAGATGCCGCAGCTCCCCGCCGGCACCGAAGTGACGATGGAATATTCCGATAACCTGCTCCCCGACGGCAACATGGATCCCCAGGGCGAATCGGATGTCTATGTAGCGGCAGGGCGTGCCGGTGAACGGTTCTGCAACAAGTTCAATCACCATGCCTACCGCTATGTGAGGCTGCGCGGTGTAAATGATGTGCCGTCGGCGCAGTCGTGCCGCGGGCATCAGATTCATGGCGACTATGCCGGTGCTTCCACATTCCGATGCTCCGATGCCGACCTCAATGCCGTGCACGATATGATTAACTACACCATGAAGTGTTTGACATTCAGCGGTTACATGGTCGATTGCCCTCACCTTGAGCGCACCGGCTACGGAGGCGACGGCAATTCATCGACGATGACATTGCAGACGATGTATGATGTTGCCCCCACTTATGCCAATTGGCTTCAGGCATGGGGCGATGTGATGACCCCCGACGGGTCGTTGCCCCACGTGGCTCCTGCCGGCGGTGGCGGTGGCGGCCCCTACTGGTGCGGATTCATAGTTCAGGCACCATGGCGCACATGGCTCAACTACGGTGACCGCCGTATGCTCGAGACATATTATCCAATGATGAAACAATGGATGGGCTATGTCGATGCAAATACCCGCGACGGGTTGTTGCGCCGCTGGCCTGATACGGAGAACCGCATGTGGTATCTCGGCGACTGGCTCGCTCCCGAAGGTGTGGATGCCGGTAATCCGGCATCGGTCGACCTCGTGAACAACTGCTTCATCAGCGATTGCCTTGACAAGATGGAACGGATTGCCAACGAATTGTCTCTGCCTGAAGAAGCGGCGGTGTGGCGGAAAAAACGTCTGGCTCTCAACGCTGCCATCCATTATAATTTCTATGATTCGGATAAACGTCAGTATGCCACCGGGTCACAGCTCGACATGACCTATCCCATGCTTGTAGGAGCGGTGCCCGCCGAATTGCACAAGGCAGTGAGCGACCGTATGCTGGATTTATCGGCAACCAAGTGGCGCGGCCATATCGGTGCCGGTCTGGTAGGTGTGCCGATTGTGACTCAATGGGCGATTGATGAACGTCAACCTGATTTCATGGCCACCATGTTGCGCCAGCGCGACTATCCCGGTTACCTTTATATGATTGACAACGGGGCTACCGCTACATGGGAATACTGGAACGGCGAGCGAAGCCGCGTGCACAACTGCTACAACGGGGTTGGACTTTGGTTCTATCAAGCCCTCGGCGGCCTTGTGCCCGACACCCCCGGCTACGGGCGTTTCACCGTCGACCCGCAACCGGCGGCAGGTGTCGACTGGGCGGAGGTGACCAAGGAGACACCCTACGGAACCGCGGCCGTGAAATGGTCCCGTCTCGGCGACGGCACCCTGGAATATGTCGTGACGGTGCCTCCAGGCTCCACTGCCCGTGTGGCCGTGCCGGCAGGGATGACTAATGCAACCAAGGGGTATTGCCCATCGGCTGACGGCTATATTGCTCTTTCCCCCGGTATGCACACTGTCAGATTCCGATGATGCGTTCTCCCGTCCGGGCGAAACTCAAGGTTGTAAATCGATAAATTAAATAAGTTTATATTTAAAAGTGATGAAAAATCCTAAAAAGCTTTAATAGGATTCTATCGCCTGTTCGTCTTATATGGTGAACCATGGAAATGAAGGGGCGGCAATCCGATGCCGCATTGCAGAAAACATAGGTGAAAAATACATCTGATAACCATATTATCACATTGATAGTGAGACTAAGCACAGTGATTTTAACAATTAAACATTAATATATGAGACAGAATCGAATGATGTTCGGTCTGATAGTCGGGGCGTTGTCGCTTACGGCTGTTTCGTGTGTCGACAATTCGTTCCTCGACGAAACGCAGACCTCCGACCTTACCAAAGAGGTCATCTTCAGCGACAGTACCTATACTGCCGGATTCCTCAATCACATCTATGCCGATGCCGATTATGACATCTTTGCCAATCGTTTCGGCCCCGGCGGTCTGCAGTCAGCCTGCGATGAATGTGAGTTCAAGATTACCTCGAATGTCACCGACGGCGTTATGTTCGCCACGGGAACTGTCAATCCCGTAACGATTTCCGTGGAGCCGTGGAAAACCTGTTACAGGCAGATACGTAGTGCCAATGTGTTCCTTGCCAATGTCGATGGCTGTCCAATGAACGAGTCGAGGAAAACCATCTACAAGGCCGAGGCACGTTTCCTGCGTGCATGGTATTATGCCATGTTGCTCCGTCATTACGGCGGTGTGCCCCTGATGGGCGATGTGGTTTACGACAACTCCACCGTTGACGATGTGAACATGAAACGCGCCACCTATGCCGAATGCGTGGACTATATCGTGGATGAGTGTAACGATGCTGCAAAGAGCCTTCCTACGGTGAGAACGGGATCCAACATGGGACGTGCAAGTGCCGCTGCCTGCTACGCTCTCATTGCCCGTGTCAAGCTTTATGCGGCGTCGCCACTCTACAACGGTACTACCGTGACCTCTGACCCGGCTTTGCGCCCGCTCGTCGGCTACACCGAAGAAAACCAGGAACGCTGGAAAGAGGCTGTGGAGGCTGCCAAGCGCGTTATGGGGTTGGGCGTGTTCAACGTCTACCGCCGCGACCAGGACCAGGACGGAAAAGCCGAAGTGGGCTGGGGATATTATGCCCAGTATCAGGCCTATGATTATTCCCACCTCGACACATGGGACGGCGAGACTTTCAACCGAGGCGCTTATTGCGGTTTTATCTTCCTGCGCCACCATCCCATGGGACGCGAGCGTGAGATTCTGTTCAATGCCGCGTCTACAGGTGGCAACGGTAATGCCGGGTGGCCTTATCTTGAACTCGTTGAATCATACCCCATGATTGACGGAAGACCAATAAACGACAGTAAATATGAATATGACCAGAAGCAACCCGACAAGAACCGCGATACACGTTTCCAGAACAGCATCGTGTGGAACGGCTCCAAGATTGCAACCGGTCAGGGTAACACCACCACCTGCTATACTTACCAGGGGATAGGCTCAACCAGCGATGCCATCTACCAGGGAACCCGCACCGGATTTTACCTCCGCAAGATGACCCACCGCAACACCTGCCCCAACTCGTTCATCGACGTTTCGCAGGCATGGGGTATGCTCCGTTATGAGGAGGTGCTGCTCAACTATGCCGAGGCTGTAAATGAATACTATGGCCCGAAACACACCGAGGCCTTCGGCGATGAGGTCATCGGCCCGTATGAGGTGCTCAAGAAGCTGCGCAGACGTGCCGGTATTGAGCCGGGTGAGAATAACATGTATGGCCTTGATGATGGAATGGACCAGAATCAGATGCGTGAGGCCATCCGCCTGGAACGCCGCATAGAGCTTGCCTTCGAAGGCCACCGTTTCTTTGATGTGCGCCGATGGATGATTGCCCCGGAGACGGAAAACGCCACTCTCCACGGTCTGGAAATCACACGTAAGCTCGATGGCACATATGACTACCGTACGGTTGCAGTTCGTCAGCATGTGTTCCGTCCGGCAATGTATTTTTGGCCAATACCTTACGATGAGGTTAACCGTTCTGAAGACCTGTTGCAGAACCCCGGTTATTGATAAGTGAAAAAACAATATAAAAATATAGTGATTATGAGAATATTCATTAAAGCATGTGTTGCCGCGCTCCTGTTGGGGGTTACAGTGACAGCGTGCGACTCTTATAATGACAATGAGACCCCGGGTAAGTTTGTCGAGGCCGACAAGCAGCTCGACGGGGTTTGGCAGCTCTCGACGGTGAAACGTAATGGAGTTGACATCACCTCCACCATGGATTTCTCGAAATTCCGTCTGCATCTCAATGCCGACGGCTCCTACAAGCTTGAAAACAGGCTTCCGCTGCCGGTGAAGTATGACGGTGTATGGTCGGTCGACGACCCCACACATCCGTTCGTCCTGTCGTTCACCGAGAACAATGCGCTCGGAGCAGTGGAGGTGGGCATCCAGTATCCCATCTTCGATGGCCAGCGCCGTCTGTCCATCACGCACAGCCCCGGTTGCGGCACCAACAGTTATGAGTACAATTTTGTGAAAGTTAACAGATAAAGCGCGCTCCAACCATGAACAGGAAACTTAAATATTTCGCATTTATGGCGCTGGCCTGCGCCGGGGTGTTCTTTGCGTGCACCTATCTTGACTCTGTAAACATCGACCAGCCGCAACCCGACGGGACGATGGCTCCCAAGGTGAAAGTGGGAGAGACTGCCACTTTTACCATAAAGGGTCGTTTTGAGACCAACGAGGACCACCCGGAAGGTCGTAATCTTGTTATTGCGATGCTTGCTCCGCGCGACTGGAACATCGCCAAGAACTGTGTGCTGACATATCGCGGCACGGAGGTTGTCGACTGGGAAGACATCCACCCGATGTCGGTAATCCCGAGCAACACTTCGCCCAACAACATGTCGGGCTACACATGGCCTGCCGCCCTGATGGAGCGTTTCGGCCTCGGCCCCAATCGTTACAACGATATGGAATGGGTGGCCTGGCAGGGCGACGAGCTGATTCCTATATATAACGGTACCCATGCCACCTATGAGGTGACCGTCAAGTGCAAGGTAGGACAGCAGAATCTCCGTGCCAACCTCGGGTTCGTGGTCAATAACCTTGGCGACGGCATGTCCTCCGACGAGAAGTATATCAAATATGCCTTCTCCGAACATCAGTTTGAGGTTTATGGCGGTATAGGCGAGACGATTGACTTCGGCAAGCTCCGCTTCAATTCCGTTGAGCCTGCACGTGCAATCCAGGACGACATCATAACCTACACCTTTGTGGGAGACGCCTATGAAAACGACCTGATTAAGGAGCCGGAAATATTCTTCCGGGGCAAGGCCTACACAGCCGAAGGTGGTGTCTATGAGGCAGAGAAGCTTAAGATGGAGCGTGCCAATACATTTACCCACAGCTACAGCTGCACAATCTGGCCGGCAGGGTTCTTCAATATCCCCGATGGAGAGACAATCACCAAGATTGAGTACAGCTTCACCAATGCCGCCGAAGATGTTGTTGTGAACAAGTCGCTCGATGACCTGATGGGTGGCGAAACCCCTGAATCCGACGATACCCCGTTCACTTACACTCTCGTGTGCGGTGCGTAAATGAAAAATCCTGAAATCACACAGATGCAAATTAGTTGATATGAACATCATAAATAACATTAGCAACCGCCGCCACCGCGCTTCCATTCTGCTTGTCATGGCAGGGGCGTGTGTGCTGCAGGCCGGTGCCGTGAAGGGGGTCGTCATCGATGAGTACGGGCAACCTGTGGCAGAGGCGCAGATTACGGTGAAAGGCACTTCCACATCGGTGCTGACCGATATTGACGGAATGTTCGACCTCGACCTCACGTCGGAAAAAAACATTGAAATCAATGCCCCGGGCTATCTTGTCACGGAATTCAATGTGGGCGCCCTCAAACGTCAGAAGGACAAGGATGACGTAAAGATTGTCCTCACCGAACTTAACATCCCTGTTAGGAGCACCATCCCGGGTGTATATGGCGCTGTGAATGCCGACAGCTACCTCGGGTCGGCCTCAACCGTCTATACCGACCAGATTAACCGTGCCATGGGGGCTACCGTTATCCCCGGCATCGTTGACAAGATGGCCGGACTGAACATTTCGCAGATTCGCGGTGCGCGCCTTCGCCAGACCGATGCCAACAACTCGGCTGACCTGGCCGGATGGGTTCCCAAGCTTGGTGCAGGGATGTACTCCGACAACACCGAATACAACATCTCATCGCGCGGGATGGCTCCTATAGTGTATGTGGACGGCATAGAGCGTGACATGTATTCAATCGACCCCGATGCAATCGAATCAGTGTCGATTCAGAAAGATGCTCTCTCCACCATGTTCAACGGTATGCGCTCGTCGCGCCCGGTGCTTCTCATCACCTTCGGCTGTGTAGGCCTTGCCCCGGAAGAATATTGCCGACTCCTTAATTAGGCCGTTTTCATATGCGTCTCCCACAAAGGTGTTGGTTATGAT
>WSMN01000120.1 GCA_013316535.1 Muribaculaceae bacterium
CTTGATTTTTTATTCTGCCGGTGTAAAAATCTCAGGATTTTTATCTAAATTTGCAGTGCAGACCAAGCAGTATTCTCCAAGCTTCCACTATATATTTATGCGACAAACACGCGAAGCCGTTCTCATGCTTGAAGACGGCACCTGTTTTTCAGGGAAATCATTCGGCTACGAGGCTCCGGCTGCCGGAGAGGTGGTTTTCAACACGGCTATGACCGGCTATCCCGAAAGCCTCACCGACCCTTCCTATGAAGGTCAGATTCTTGTCACCACTTATCCCATTCTCGGTAACTACGGTGTGCCGCCGGAGACGGAGAAAGACCGGGTCAGTGAATACTTCGAGAGTTCCCGAATCCATTGCCGGGCTATCATCGCCCAGGATTATTCATGGGAGCCGAGCCACTGGCTTTCGACACGTTCGCTCCACGAGTGGTTGCGCGATGAGAAAATCCCCGGGCTTTATGGAATCGACACCCGTGCCTTGACCAAGCATCTGCGTGAAAAGGGTTCGATGCTCGGCAAGATTTATTTCGGTTCCCCCGATGAAGTGGAATTCTCCGACCCTAACACTGAAAACCTCATTGCGAAGGTCAGCTGCCCCGAAGTCGAGGAGCATGGCTCGGGCGACAAGACGATTGTGCTGGTTGACTGCGGCACTAAATTCAATATCATCAGATGTCTCACCCGTCGTGGAGTGAAGGTTGTGAGGGTTCCTTGGAACTACGACTTCAACCGGCTTCCGTTCGACGGTCTTTTTATATCCAATGGCCCGGGTAATCCCGATTTCGCCGAGGAGACAGTTACCCACATCCGAAAGGCGATGGAGACCGGTAAGCCCATCTGTGGCATATGCATGGGCAACCAGTTGCTGGCAAAGGCTGCCGGGGCGCGTACTTACAAACTGAAGTACGGGCACAGAAGCCATAACCAGCCCGTGCGCATGGCCGGTTCCCCCACATGCTACATCACATCACAGAACCATGGTTTCGCCGTTGACGACAGTACGCTCGGCGACGAATGGGAGGCTCTGTTCGTCAACATGAACGACGGCACCAACGAAGGGATACGCCACAAAACCAAACCGTTTTTCTCGGCGCAGTTCCATCCGGAGGCATCCTCCGGTCCGCGCGACACCGAATTCATTTTCGATAAATTCCTTGCTCTTGTAAGGGGATAACGACACATCCATTTCATACAACCTCTTGTAAACACAACCAGCTCATTGTTCGGCATGGAAAAAATACATAAAGTACTTCTTCTCGGAAGCGGCGCACTCAAGATAGGTGAGGCCGGTGAATTCGACTACTCCGGTTCGCAGGCTCTCAAGGCCATGAAAGAGGAGGGTATCACAACGGTGCTGATAAACCCCAACATCGCCACGGTGCAGACCTCCGATGGCTTTGCCGATAAGATATATTTCCTTCCTGTGACCCCATATTTTGTTGAGCGTGTCATCGAGAAGGAGCGTCCCGAGGGGATTCTGCTGTCGTTCGGCGGCCAGACCGCATTAAATTGCGGCGTGGAACTGTTCGAGTCGGGCATACTTGAAAAATACAATGTCAAGGTGCTCGGCACTCCCGTTCAGGCAATCAAGGACACCGAGGATCGTGAGCTGTTTGTGAAGAAGCTCGACGAGATTGATGTCAAGACCATCAAGAGCGAGGCTGTGGAAACCACAGAACAGGCACTTGCCGCGGCCGAACGTTTGGGTTATCCCGTGATTGTCCGTGCTGCTTATGCCCTTGGTGGTCTCGGGAGCGGCTTTTGCGACAATGCAGATGAGCTTGTTGCCCTCACCGAGAAAGCCTTTTCTTTTTCACCCCAGGTGCTGGTGGAGAAATCGCTCAAAGGTTGGAAAGAGGTGGAATATGAGGTTGTGCGCGACTGCTACGACAATTGCATCACCGTGTGCAACATGGAGAACTTCGACCCTCTTGGCATACACACCGGCGAGAGTATCGTGGTGGCTCCGTCGCAGACGCTTTCAAACGACGATTACCATTACTTGCGCGAACTGGCGATAAAGATTATACGCCATATAGGTATAGTTGGCGAATGCAACGTGCAGTATGCCTACGACCCCGACTCGATGGACTATCGTGTCATCGAGGTCAACGCCCGTCTCAGCCGTTCATCGGCGCTGGCATCGAAGGCCACGGGCTACCCGCTGGCGTTCGTTGCCGCGAAGCTCGGATTGGGATATGGCCTGTTCGAGCTGAAAAATTCTGTCACCAAGGACACTTCGGCATTCTTTGAGCCGGCTCTCGACTACATTGTGTGCAAGATTCCCCGTTGGGACCTCGGTAAATTCCATGGGGTGCGCCGTGAGATTGGCTCGTCGATGAAGTCGGTGGGTGAGGTAATGGCCATCGGGCGCACCTTTGAGGAGGTTATTCAGAAAGGGTTGCGCATGATAGGGCAGGGGATGCACGGTTTCGTGGGTAACCGCGACCTTAAGATTGACGTTATGGCCGACAACGGATCTATGAAGTCGTCGCGACGCGTCTTAACCTCCACGAAAGCAATTTCATTACCGCGTGTGGCGATAATATCAATCTCAAGATGATTCAACCGCCAGTTTCGCTCAACAATGGCATAACCCTCCGCGACCAGATGGTCGACAACCACCTGCTCCCCCCATTTCCCCAGAGAGTTATGCTCCGCCATTACTTATATTCGTCCCATGCCTTTATCTGAACCTCATCAAGCGACATCGACGTGAAAGCCCTTATGAACGTAGAAGCCAGGCGTGCATTCGTAAGCAAAGGCACATTCAAGTCGATGGCGGCACGACGGATTTTATAGCCGTTGGAAAGCTCTGCCGACGAAAGATTCTTAGGCAGATTCACCACCATATCAATCATCTTCTCATGCAACAGGTCGAGAGCCTGGGGCTGCCCCTCGGGGTCGGACGGCCAGTAGACACGCACTGCAGGAACCCCGTTTTCAGTCAGGAACCTATAGGTTCCCTCCGTTGCATATATCTTCAGGCCGTGGTCATGCAGCAGATGGGCCGCCTCGAGCATATCGGCTTTCTGACGCGGTGTACCGGTGGACAACAAAACGGAGCGTTTCGGAATCCTGTGCCCTACAGAAAGCATGGCTTTGAGGAGAGCCTCGTCGGTATCATCGCCTATACACCCCACCTCGCCGGTCGATGCCATGTCAACACCCAAAACCGGGTCGGCACCCTGAAGGCGCGAGAAGCTGAACTGCGAAGCCTTTATCCCTACATAATCCAGGTCGAAAAGGCTCTTGTTGGGTTTCTCAACCTTTTCACCCAGCATCACACGGGTGGCAAGGTCGATGAAATTAATCTTCAGCACCTTCGACACAAACGGGAAACTGCGCGATGCACGCAGGTTACATTCGATGACCTTTATATCATTGTTCTTGGCAAGGAACTGTATGTTGAACGGGCCGGAGATTTTCAGAGCCTTGGCGATTTGCGCCGACACTTTCTTGATGCGGCGCATGGTCTCCACATAAAGTTTCTGCGGCGGGAACTGGATGGTTGCATCGCCGGAGTGCACGCCGGCAAATTCGATATGCTCCGAAATGGCATAAAGTTTTATCTCACCTTCCTGCGCAACGGCATCCATCTCTATCTCCTTGGCGTTCTGAATGAATTCCGAAACCACCACGGGATGCTGCTTCGACACATTGGCGGCAAGACGGAGGAAACGGTGCAGTTCCTCTTCGTTGGAGCATACATTCATAGCCGCTCCAGAAAGCACATAGCTGGGACGCACAAGCACAGGGAATCCTACCTCGCGGATGAAATCGTCAATAT
>WSMN01000121.1 GCA_013316535.1 Muribaculaceae bacterium
GATATATTAACTTAAGTTTCAACTACTTCGGTTATTTTTACCGAATCATTGTTATTTTATATGCAGGGAATATCATCATCCCCAGAATAGCTACCGCGAAAAGCAACAATTGCCTCGGGCCTTCCACAAGCCACATAACCGGGGCAATGACAAGCCCGGCCATAGAGGCATAGCGCAATACGGCATATTTAATCACGGCACCGGTGACGTAACTTCCTATAGCCAACATGAGCAGAATGAAAAAAAGCACATTGAAACTCACTATATATGCTGTCACCGAAAAACCGGCCAACACCAACCCGAGCATCCGCCATATCATAAGCAGGGAACCAGTCAGTTCTGTGTTCACCTGTAGTTCCCTCTTGCCATGCGCCATCAGGCCGCACAGGCCAACCACCGGCAACAGCAGCCACGCATACTTCCATGTGGCATCGCCTGTGAGAACCAAGCCAAGATACACCGTCAGGCATATGCCCATAGTCGACCATCCCCACACAAGGAACGGGAAATAGACATCTGACAGCACACTCCGGCGCGTCTGCGACATCATCCGCGCTATAATGTCAAGGCTTTCTTTGGGACTCATCATCAAACGGCAACCTTTGATTCATTTTTCGCATATGCCGTACCGCAAAGATAACATATTTATCCGAAAAATCACTAAACGGCTCCAACTTTTCTTGCCGCCACAGCATAATGACTGTCGGGAATAATCATATCCCGCACAATGTCGACAAACCATAAAAGAACATCGGCATGACTAAGAGTATCAAACACTCTCTTAGAAAACACGCCAGCTACATCAGAACTGCTGAAGCTCAAACGAAAGCGACTGGTCAGCATTCCCAACCGACAATGTTTCAAGCAAGCATGGTTTGGTGGGACGCCCGCATTCATCAAAATTGATATCCCCATTGCCATTCAAGTCCTGAAATGCCTTTAGCTCCAGCTTCTTCCCTTCATAAGCCGATAAATCAAACTGCACATCCATCCTGTCAGCCTCAACCGCAATCACCTTGCCTTCAACCATCTTCTCGCCGTCGAACACTGCAACGAACAATGTCCCTTCCTCAAAAGGCAGGTTAACCACGCTTACCGTCACAGCATGTGCCATACATGCCAGTGCGCAAAACAGACTGCACACACAAACCGTCTTAATCATTTCTTGGCGTTGTTTATAAATTGATATTTCTGGTCATTCTCCAGCTTTTTCTGTGAAGCCGAACGGTTCTTCCCCTTGTGTATATTGAAAATAACGCCCAACCAAACCAACTTATGCGAACCGGATGCCTGGTAAGCACGGTCATACGATGCCAGTGCGGAAAGATCGCGCGACTTAAGAACCACATTTCCTATCGGGTTTACAAAACCTCCCAGAAACGTTGCGGCACGGTAAGTATATCCCAACCCGAAAATCGTTAGATTCTGATTTGCACTCGTCACCATCTCTCCCCACAACTTGTTGTAGCTGTTATTATAACGCACCAGCACCAACCAATGATTCATCATCATCATCAGTTGTGCGTTGACAAAAGGTTGCGAATAACGGTGGCTGTAGCCCAAACCTTTGCTCTCCATGCAATGCCATCCACCCTCAAGGGAAAGGTTAACCCAATTGGGAATAAGCGGCATCCTGATTTGCCCCTTCACCTCGAATGTATTATGGCTCCCATGATTATAAGGCATGGTGAATATACGCCCTTCGCGATAGCTCTTGGCCGTCATTATCGGGTCATCGCAATAGACATCCGAAACGGTGATTTTACCGTTAATCGAACGCCACCTACCCTCCAATTCCACACGCCCATTGTATTGCTGATACGGTTTAAGGCCGGGATTGCCATGTGTCCATTGGAAAGCATCGAGCTGCTGAACAGAAGTGTTAATCTCATTTATCCCCGGAGTGACAGTCTTGACCTCCCCATAAGCCGCTACAGCAAAGTTCCCGCTTAGCCTGTATTTGGCAAACACACGGGGGTTCACAGCAAAATAGTTCTTCTCGACAGGACGGCACGCATTGTAATATGCCAGAGACACTCCGGCCTCATACTGGAACTTGGATGTGTTGTGCGACCATTGGGCAAAAACATTATGTATGCCGTCAACTTCACGCGACCTCTCGTCGGCTGGATTATATACCGTCCGTGTCCATGACGAATTGCTCCTGACCCCGGTCGACAACCTGCCTTTCCCAATCTTGGATTCCAATATACCCTCTCCGAGCAACTTGTATCCCCGGCTCGCAATCCTGTTGTCAATATCAATCAGCTCTGTAATGTAAACGCGCTCTGTATGGCTGTCGATTATTGTAGGCACAATATTCACATACACGGTGTGCCGGTCATTGAGCTTTTTATGCATGTACAAATCCAGGTCACCCTGCCACGACTTCACAGGATTCTCCTCCACCTCTATACCCGAAACCGTCATTCCCCCAAGCGCAGTCGTTATATCGCCGGTAGACCTGTAATGGTCATTCGTGCGGAACACTCGACCCTGCACATTGAACAGGAAATCGCGCCCCTGGGCATAGGAATACTGCAATGCCACACGATGGGTCACCATCCTGTTCGGAACCTTCACACCCCTTTCGATACGTTCCACAATCGAGCCGTCATACAATCTGATACGCTCCTCATTATTGCGGAAACAATCCATATCCCATATCGGATTACTCTTATAATCCAAGCTCCATTCGCTTCCCCCTTGATTATACTTAACCGAAGCAGTGTAATCGCCCCATCCACGATTGACCGATTGCATCACATTGGCGAACGCTCCATACCCTGAAGCACGACGCCTTACGGATATATCAAGAACCCCCACAGCATCACCGTAGCGCACCCCGGGATTATCAATATACTCCACCTTCAAAATATCCTTGGAATTAATCGCCGCCACATCACTTTGCGATGCCGGACGACCATTTATCCTCAACGAAAGCTTTCCATCACCCAGAAGCGAAATTTGTCCCGTAAAAATATTCACGATCAAATCAGGAATCTGAAGTCCCGCAAGCAGCTGCACACTTGAATTGGAAATCTCAACCAATCTTTTGTCAGGAGTGAAAACCGTCTTATTGCCGATTTTCATAGTTTCAGGAGCAGTCACAACAATCTCTTGCAACTCCCGCTCCCCAATACTTTCCTCATCAGCAGTTTGAGCCGACACGGCCGACAACCCCATTGCCATCCCCCCGCAAACAACAATCCCTCGTTTAGCAATGCACAACAACCCTTCCAATCTAAGTTTCATCATAAAACAGTTAAATCATTTCAAAAACCCTCCGCAAAATTAAATATATTTATATTATAAATCTAATGCAAGCACCAAAAAATTCAGAGGTAATGCAATTATTTTCAGATGTAATCCAATTATCTTATGTCAACACAATCCAAATAATACCCTCCACCGCACACAAAACATCGGCTCAAACCGAAAATTCGGTGCATAAAAGCTGTGACCGGAGGAGTAGAGACGGCATTCATGCCGTCTTGTAACTTCAGATTGATGACATCCGGCCTGTTGCCATGTCACAAGACGGCATGAATGCCGTCCCTACTGCGATTGCATTTATGCAGACACACTGCAGAGCCCTTTTAGGTCAATCAAACAAGCGGTTGTCAAAAAAACCGGTAACGAGACACCCCGTACGGGGCGGGCATGAAAAAAGGGTGCCGCGCCGGATGGTTCCGGCGCGGCACCCGT
>WSMN01000031.1 GCA_013316535.1 Muribaculaceae bacterium
CTATTTTCGGTCAGCTTGTTGGAGAAATCACAGAATACGTTTTAGAGGAAAGTTACTCAAATTTCCGTACTTTTGCAAATGGAATCAAGGAAGTCATCCCGACTCGCTCCCTGATTCCGGCATACAGAGATGACTTATACCGAATCAGAAATATTCAACCGCAGCCGTTTGCTTTTGGGAGCAAGCGGCATGTCCGCCCTGGCACACGCGAATGTGATAATCTTCGGCATAGGGGGCGTTGGCAGCTGGGCAGCAGAAACCCTCGTTCGCACCGGGCTGAAGCACCTCACCGTCGTAGATGCCGACCGTGTGGCCGTTTCCAACATAAACCGCCAGGCTCCCGCCACCACCCTTACAGTGGGAGAGGAAAAGGTTGAAGCCATGCGCCGGCGGCTGCTCGAAATCAATCCCGAGGCAGAAATAACCGCACGCTGCGAAATCTACACTACCGCAACCGCCGGTCAATTCGACCTTGAACAATACGACTATATCATAGACGCGATAGACTCCCTGGCCGACAAAGCCCTGCTGATGCTGAACGCCACACAGGCACGCCGTCCCAAATTCTATTCCTCCATGGGAGCCGCCCTAAAACTCGACCCCACACGCATCCGGGTGGCGGAGTTCCGAGAAGTCAAAGGATGCCGCCTGGCCGCAGCGTTGCGCCGCCGTTTCAAGAAGCTCGGCCGATTCCCGACAAAAAAAATCACATGTGTATTCTCCGATGAGCTTCTGCCCAACATGGGCATCCCTGCCGACATGCCAGAACCGGCCACCGACACTCCCATGACATTCAACAAAGTCGCCACCAATGGTTCACTATGCCATATCACCGCCATTTTCGGCCTGACCCTTGCCGGGCTTCTGCTTAAACATCTCACCGGCCAGACCGGCCACCGTTGAATCCTGGCGCAACATTACATTGCACCTTGCGTTTGGCACAAGCTATGGATGGGGGCAGTCCGGGTGGCAGAAGTTCAAGAATACGGTTTAACTCCCCCATCAATTCGGGATAAGGACGGCACATCCGTGCCGACAGATGTATCATCGAAGCACGGGTGCTGTCATGCTCCGTGACATCCCCTATGTGCTCCAGGCAATAATTCAAGAAATCCACCCGCAAGTCGCTGCCGGCGGGCAAATCAAGCAACAGGGAAAGGATAATGCCGCGCCGCACGGGCAGATTCCCCATAGCGAAATCAATCAGCTTATCACGCAACGGGACAAGTGAGTCCAACTTGTCCTCCTTGTCCAGATGCGTCAGCACCCACGCCATGTTCATCATGGCACGTCGGTCGTCGCAAGCCGTCATTTCCTCGACCCAAAGCGCAATGCGTTCGGGATTACCGTGCAAATCACGCGCCAACGCTTTCACATCATTTAACGACAAACGTTCGGCACACACTGCGACAACCGGCAACCGCTTCATATCATTTTCCAGCACGAGGACGTTTCTTCGACGTTTTAGCCTCCAGCTCTGCGCATGTGGCTCTGACCAATGCCACAACCGTCGCACAGTCATCAGGATTCGCTACAAGTATCGACGGACGGGCGCCCTCATATGCAGGGCGCAGCTCCGCATCCGGCATAACCTCACGTCCCCCCTCGGTAGCTTTCACATATAGCTTATCGTCACACACCACCCCGAAAAAAGTCCCGTTGCAATAAAGGCCATACTCCCCGAACATCTTTTTTGCCATGACCTCTCCCGCACCGGAACATTGGTCTATGACATACTGAACGAAATCCGCACTACTTGCCATTTTAAACCACTTAAAATCCAACCAAATAAAACCGGCTTCCCGCAAAAATGCAGAAAGCCGGAAATAATCATGAGGTCAATCTCATTTACCGAAATAACGCTGGAACAGACCTGCGAAGCCACGGCCATGACGAGCCTCATCCTTGGCCATTTCATGAACAGTGTCATGGATGGCATCAAGATTCGCCTTCTTGGCATTGGCAGCGATGCGCATCTTGTCGGCATTGGCACCGGCTTCGGCCATCATGCGTTTTTCAAGGTTGGTCTTGGTGTCCCACACGCAGTCTCCGAGCAATTCGGCGAACTTCGATGCATGTTCAGCCTCTTCCCAAGCATAACGCTTAAATGCCTCGGCGATTTCAGGATATCCCTCGCGGTCAGCCTGACGCGACATAGCAAGGTACATGCCCACCTCGGTGCATTCACCCATGAAATGGGTGTTGAGGTCCTTAATCATTTCAGCATCACAACCCTTTGCAACACCGATTTCATGCTCGGTAACGAATTTAAGGGTGTCATCCTCGGTGAGTTCCTTAAACTTGCTGCGGGGTGCGCCACAAAGAGGGCACTTTTCAGGAGCTTCATCCCCTTCATGAACGTAACCGCAAACGGTGCAGATGAATTTCTTTTTCATTTTATTGTATCTGACAAATTATTAAATAATTATATTTCCAAAAGTCGTAGCCAGACTTTCATACAAAGATAATAATTATTCCTGACATTACAAAACCGCAACAACCAAATTTAACAAACCGATTCCACTCTGCAATTGTTATCAAAGCACAGGATCCATTCAGGCTTTTTCCTAAAAAGAATCTCACATAATCGTTAACGGGCGGCAAGCCTTGAAATTATACATAATAACTATGATACGATTACTCAAGCAAGCCATATTATGGTACTTTACCAAGTCAGCCGAAGCGTTCAACCTACTGCTTGACCACGATGCCACACCGCAGTAATCATCGGAGTGGTGTAGGCATACAGGAAAAACGCCAGCGATGGCAACGGCTCCGTGGTAAAGAAATTAGCAAGCTTGCCCACTGCGATACTGCCTGCGGCATGACCCAGTTCCATGGCGGCTGCGCCGTTGATGGTCGCAGCGTTTATGGCCTGTGAGGGTGTCAGCTTCATACGGATGCTTGCCAGCGCACAGACAAAACGCATGTCGCCCGATGGCGACGACCCCGGATTGTAATCCGATGCAAGCGCCACAGGCAACCCGGCCTCCATCATCCCCTTGGCATTGCCATATGGCATACCGAGGAAGAATGATGCCCCCGGCAAAATGGTGGGAACGGTAGAGGAATCGCGAAGGATGTCGATTTCCACCTGCGTGGTGCGCTCAAGATGGTCAACCGACACGGCGTTATACGCCACACCCACCTGCACGCCACCCGACACGTCAAGTTCATTGGCATGGATTTTAGGTTTCATACCCCATTTTGCCGCAGCCTCCAGAATGCGTGCCGTATCATCGGGGGTGAAGAATCCTTTGTCGCAGAACACATCCACATAATCGGCAAGCCGCTGACGGCCAACCTCGGGAATCATCTCTTCGCACACTAACCCGACATAATCGTCCTGACGACCCTGGTAAGCACGGCCAACGGCATGTGCGCCAAGGAATGTGGATTTCACCTCCACAGGCGCCGATTCCCTGATGCGGCGTATTACACGCAGCATCTTCAGTTCATCAGCCACCGTCAGTCCATAGCCGCTCTTTATTTCGATTGCCCCGGTGCCCTTGGCTATCACTTCACGCACACGCACCATTGCCTGTTCGAAAAGGTCGTCCTCGGAGGTGGCATGAAGCAGGTCGGCTGAATTGAGTATGCCCCCTCCCCTCTTGGCAATCGCCTCGTAGCTCAATCCGTTGATTTTGTCGAGGAACTCACCTGCACGGTTTCCGGCATACACCACATGGGTGTGGGAATCACAGAACGACGGGAACACCCATTGCCCGTTCATATCAATGATTTTATCGGCACAGGCAACAAACACATCGGTCAGCTCATGCGACCTTCCGAAATCAAGAATCCTGTCATCCTCGATAAGAAGCCACGCATCGGAAAAGGAATCAAGATTCCACATCGCCTCTCCGGCCTTGCGTGTTACAGAAGCATCGGTAACCCCCACGAGGTTACCGATGTTTTTAAGCAGGGTTTTCATATAGCCTTATGCCTGATAAAGTCAACCGACGCATTAATCAAGGTGTACATCACGGTGTCGTTCTCAATGAACGGCACACACTTGCGGTAGTCGGCCACCATCGCCTCAAGCGCCGGCGAAGTGCGCAGCGGGCGGCGGAACTCCAATGCCTGCGCGGCATTAAAAAGCTCGATGGCAAGCACCCGGCGGGTGTTCTCCACAACTTCGTAAAGTTTCGTTGCCGCATTGGAACCCATCGACACGTGGTCTTCCTGCCCCTGCGACGAGGGAATGGAATCGCACGATGCAGGCCAGCAAAGCCCCTTGTTGCGGCTCACAATCGACGCGGCGGCATACTGCGGAATCATGAATCCGCTGTTTACCCCCGGATTGGCCACAAGGAAAGAAGGAAGTTCCCTTACCCCGGCAATCAGCTTGAAAGTGCGGCGTTCAGAGATGTTGGCAAGTTCCGAAAGGGCCACTGCAAGGAAGTCCATAGGCATCGCTATCGGTTCTCCATGGAAGTTGCCGGCGGAGATAACCAAATCCTCGTCGGGGAAAATAGTGGGATTGTCGGTTACGCTGTTGATTTCGGTTTCGAGAACACGGGCAACAAACGCCAGTGTGTCCTTGGCCGCGCCATGAACCTGCGGGACACAACGGAACGAATATGGATCCTGGACATGTGTTTTCGGCCTCTTTATCAGCTCACTCCCTTCAAGCCATGCACGCACGGCCTCGCCTGTGGCTTTCTGGCCCGGATGGGGACGTACGTCCTGAATTTGCGGGAAGAACGGTTCTATACGCCCGTCGAAAGCATCAAGCGAGAGCGATGCAATCTTATCCGCCCAAAGATTAAGCTTACGGGCTTCGATGACACCCCATACACCGTAGCTCGACATGAACTGGGTGCCGTTGAGCAAAGCCAGCCCCTCTTTCGACTGCAAGGTGATGGGTTCCCAACCCATCTGCTGCAACATCCTGTCGGCAGGCATCACCTCGCCGTGCCATTCAACCTCTCCGAGTCCGATAAGAGGCAATGAAAGATTGGCCAAAGGCGCAAGGTCGCCCGATGCCCCGAGCGAACCCTGGCGATAGACCAAGGGTAGGATGTCGTTGTTATAGAAATCCACAAGGCGTTCCACCGTCTGGAGCTGCACGCCGGAATTGCCATAGCTCAACGATTGGATTTTTGTCAGCAACATCAGTTTGACTATTTCCGACGGCACACGCTCGCCGATACTGCATGAATGCGACATCACGAGGTTTTTCTGTAAAGCCGAAAGTTGGTCGGATCCGATGGAGATGTTGCAGAGCGAACCGAAGCCGGTTGTAATACCATATATAGGTTCTTTCTGGTCGCGCATCTTGTTGTCGAGATATTCGCGGCACTCCCGGATTTTGCGGCGTGCACTGTCGCTCAACTCCAGTTTAAGACCTTTTATTATGATTTCTTCCACCCGGTCGATGCTTAGCCAATCCGAGCTGATATGATGAACTTCCATGATGCAGGTTAGTTTTTAGTCATTAGTTATTAGTTGTCAGACAATGCCGATGTGATTACATCTTCATCGGCAAAATTCGGGAGCGTGACTTTCAGCAGTGGCGTGCGCTGCATTTCGCGCCGGATTGCATCTACCGCACCTTGATTGCGCGCCCACGAACGACGGGCGATGCCATTGTTGACATCCCACAGAAGCATCTCCCCTATGGCACGGTCAGCCTCGGCGGATCCGTCGATGACCATACCGAAACCGCCGTTTATCACCTCGCCCCAACCTACGCCGCCGCCATTGTGAATCGACACCCACGTTGCACCACGGAAGGAATCACCGATTACGTTATGCACGGCCATGTCGGCGGTGAAGTTCGACCCGTCATATATATTTGAAGTCTCCCGATAGGGGGAATCGGTTCCCGACACATCGTGGTGGTCGCGTCCGAGCACAACCGGCGCGGAAATCTCGCCACGGGCAATGGCATCGTTAAACGCCTTGGCGATGCGGATGCGCCCTTCGCTGTCGGCATAGAGAATACGTGCCTGCGAACCGACCACAAGACGGTTCTCCTCGGCCTTGCGAATCCAGTGCAGATTGTCCTCGAGCTGCCCTTTTATGTCGGCGGGAGCTTCCTTGAGCATATCCTCAAGCACTTCTGCGGCAAGGCGGTCGGTAACGGCAAGGTCATTGGGGTCGCCGGAGCTGCACACCCAACGGAACGGCCCGAAACCATAGTCAAAGAACAGCGGCCCCATGATGTCCTGCACATAAGAGGGATAACGGAAACGCCCGTCGGGCAACGTGACATCGGCGCCGGCACGGGAGGCTTCAAGGAGGAATGCGTTGCCATAGTCGAAGAAGTACATCCCATTGGCGGTCAATTTGTTTATGGCCGCTACCTGGCGGCGCAGCGACTCCTGCACACGCTTGCGGAACTCGTCCGGCTCATCGGCCATCATCCGTTGCGACTCCTCATACGACAGCCCGGCGGGATAATATCCACCCGCCCAGGGATTATGCAGCGAGGTCTGGTCGCTGCCGAGGTCAACGGGAATTTCCTCGGCGGCGAGACGCTCCCACAAATCAACGACATTGCCCTGATAGGCCAGCGACACGGTTTCCTTGTTCCCCATGGCACGGCGTGCACGCGGAATCAATTCATCGAGCGACAAGTACACTTCATCGACCCACCCCTGCGCCTTGCGCTTCTCAACCGCCTTTGGATTGATTTCAGCCGTGATGCTGACCACCCCGGCGATGTTGCCCGCCTTGGGCTGTGCGCCCGACATGCCTCCGAGGCCGGCGGTGACGAACAGCATACCCGCTATGTCGGGACGTTCGGCGGTAAGACGCTTGCGTGCGGCGTTGAGCACGGTGATGGTGGTGCCGTGAACGATGCCCTGCGGACCGATATACATGTATGAGCCTGCGGTCATCTGCCCGTACTGACTGACTCCCAGTGCGTTCATGCGCTCCCAGTCGTCGGCCTTGGAATAATTGGGAATCACCATGCCGTTGGTCACCACCACGCGCGGGGCATTCTTGTGCGACGGGAAGAGGCCGAGCGGATGGCCGGAGTACATCACGAGCGTCTGTTCATCTGTCATCTGCGAAAGATACTGCATCGCCAGCCGGTACTGCGCCCAGTTCTGGAACACCGCCCCGTTGCCTCCATAGGTAATCAGCTCATGGGGGTGCTGCGCCACTGCAGGGTCGAGGTTGTTCTGAATCATCATCATTATCGCGGCTGCCTTGCGGCTCTTGGCGGGATAATGGTCGATGGGGCGTGCCTTCATCTCGTATGCGGGACGGAAACGGTACATGTATATGCGTCCGTAACGGTGAAGCTCGTCGGCAAATTCCTTTGCCAGTTCGGCATGATGGCGCGGTTCGAAATAGCGCAACGCATTTTTTATGGCAAGGCGCTTTTGTTCCGGGGCAAGAATGTCTTTGCGGCGCGGCGCATGGTTCACCGAGGAATCGTATTCGCGAGGCGCGGGAAGCTCGGCAGGGATTCCTCCGGTTATATCTTTCTGAAAATCTTCAAGTGTCATAAGCTGTTCAAATCATATTTTTTCTTCTACAATGGCAAGGGTTTCACGCTCCTTCTCAACCGCCTGCGCTGCAATTTCAGCTGCTTCGGCAAGGATTGCATCAGCCTTGGCGCGGTCTTTAAGACCTGCGGCATTGATTTTCACGTTCAGATGTGCACCGAGCACCGCACTGCGTGCTGCCAACGCTCCCACACCAGCATCACTAACCGAATTGGGATTTCCTGTCTCTGCCATCGCCTTCACGAGCGGGAACACTGCCGCTGCAGCTTTCATTGTGCGCAAAGGCACCTCGGTGGCATAGAGGGTGGCATCCTGTATTGCCGCACTGCGGGCAGCTTTTTCCTCATCAGTCCCTTTGGGGAGCTTAAAAGCATCCATAATGCGGTTGAACGCGGCGGTATCCTCGTCAACAAGCGCCAGCAGTTCCTTGAGCATTGCCTGCCCTTTCTCGGCATGGTCGCTGAATTCAGCCCAACGCTCGTCCCAGCCCGGCTTGTGGGCGGAAAGATTGGCAACCATTGTTCCAAGGGCAGCGGCAAGCGCACCCATGTAGGCAGAAATGGAACCTCCGCCGGGGGCAGGCGACTCACTGGCGGTCTCCAATGCAAAACCGCGGCAAGTCATGTCGATGAGACGCTTACCGTGAGCGGGAGCAACCATGTCTTCAATGACCTTTTCCGCTGTGGCAAACGGCTTCAACTCGTCAAGCCCCATCGATTTCACGGCTATGCGGATAATCTCCTCATCGGCGATGCCGACAGAACGTTCCTGTTTGCGCAGGAAATATTTCCCGGCCTCGATGAGTGTGCGGCGCGGCACAAGCCCCACAATCTCCGTTCCCGTCACACGCACACCACGGGCGGCAGCGGCACGGCAAACCTCATCAAACGCCACATGCAACGGCGTGGCCGCTATGTCGGTGATGTTCATCGACACCTGGGCAATTCCGTATTCATCGATATACCATCCGATGGCCTTGGTCCCTTTGAGCGTGCCTGGAATCATCACCGTCTTGCCTTTCTCATCGACAACAGGCTTATCGGTAACCGAAGGACCCTGGCGCATAGGCCGTCCTTTTTCGCGCACATCGAAAGCGATGGCATTGGCACGTCGTGTGGAAGTTGTGTTGAGATTAAAATTGACGGCAATCAGGAAATCGCGTGCCCCGACAACCGTAGCGCCACTTTTGGCCATCGCTTCATCGAACGGACGGCGTCCGAAATCGGGAGCCTCCCCATCCTTGTCGGCACGCTCGGCAAGAGCTTCGTATTCGCCTTTGCGGCACACAGCCAAGTTCTTCCGTTCAGGGCGGAACGCTGCCGCCTCGTAGCAATAGGTCGGCACGTCCAATTCAGCGGCTATGCGCTCGGCAAGCTGACGGGCCATCGCGGCACACTCCTCAAGCGTCACACCCGACACGGGTATAAGCGGCAGCACATCGGTTGCGCCTATGCGCGGATGCGCCCCGCTGTGATGGCGCATATCAATCAGCTCGGCAGCACGCTTTACCCCACGGAAAGCTGCTTCGACCACGGCTTCAGGTTCGCCAACGAATGTAACCACGGTGCGGTTTGTTGCCTCCCCTGGGTCAACGTCGAGGAGCTTCACCCCCTCCACCTCGGTCATGGCTTCCACAATGCGGTCGATTTTCTCCCTGTCGCGCCCTTCGCTGAAATTGGGCACACACTCAATCAGTCTTTCCATCACGGTATATGCTTTAGGTTTATTTTTTATTCAAATTGTTTTCCGCAAATTTAATGTATCTCTTCCACATTTCCGCTCCCCAAAAATCTTTTTTTCATCCTGCGGCCAACAAAAATTAACCGCCGGCATCGTTACCGTTCAAGCCAAATAATGGCCCAAGCCAAAAATTCGGTGCAATTGCTTTTCCGCAATTGCAGTAGAGACGGCATTCATGCCGTCTTGTAACATGGTAATAGGCTCGTTATCACCCTGAAGTTACAAGACGGCATGAATGCCGTCTCTACGGCCTCTGCCACAGAATTTTTATGCAATGAGTTCCCTGTCCGCCGCAGAAGATAATGACACGGATTTCTTGGTATTGTTTGGTATTATAACGTATGGACGCGCTACAGGCTTCATCTTCCTCCGGCCGTTGAGCGGTCGGCATTGGCATCGATATCAACGAGCTTTTGAGCACTGCGTTTCTGGCGGCCCCACTGCAGATTGTAGGAGATGCTTATATAAGGCATCCTCATGTCAAGGCGCATGTGTTGCTCGTTGCGGTTCCATTTGCTGAGCGACTTGCTGCCTTGGTCGTATTTGCCGAACGGCATTATGACACCGGCACTGAACTGCCATGATTTCCAGTTGTAACCAAGGTCAACGACATTCATATCCTCGCCCCAACTGATTTTCTCACCCCAAAGGTCGCGCTGCGCCCGCATGTATTGTCCGCTTAGAACGAACCCCCAGTGCATGAGCCTTATTTGCGCGTTGCCGCTCCACCCGTTGCTGTGCAGCGTGTAACCGGTGCCGCGCATACGCTCCATCCGGAATTGGAGATAGCCGCTTGCCATCAGCCAGTCGGGGATTATTTCAATTTGAGGGGCAATGAAAAATGACAGATTCTGCAGTCCGCGACTGTTCTCATATGTGGTAAGCAGCCTTTCATCCTCCCACCACAGGATTGGCGTGATGGCGTTGGGCGAAGTAAAGGCGCGCACGCCAAACGAACCACTGACGCGAGGCAGGTTGAAACCGTAGCGGAATGTCAGCATATAGGAGTTGGCCGTCTTGAGATTCTGATTGCCTACACGCCATTGGAACCCGTCGAGCTGTTGAGGGACGATGTTTGTTTCGGCCAGCGACGGCGTGGATTGCCATGATGTGAAGTTGAGCCTGAAATTGTGTTTTTGGTTCAACGAGTATGTTATCGTTGCCTGCGGACGCGGGCTCCATGTGTGGTTGCCCCGGCCGGTTTCTTTGAAAAGGAAATCGGTGTATTGAACGCCCATTCCGGCTGTGGCGGTCCACTTGCCGAAGCGATGGAAGTACTCGGCAAAGAGATACACCTTGTCCTGACGCTGGTGGTAGATGTTTCCGCCGAGATTTTCATACTGCGAGCGGTTCCGGTTGGCCGTGTATGACGCGCCGGCGGTGAAACGGCCGTTGCGCCAATTCTTTATATAGTCGGCCTCTACGGCATAAGCCCGGTTGCGGTCCTTTATGTTTGTGTGGATTTTTGTGAGATCGCGTGAAGCGTCGGGCAACTGCTCGATATAGTCGGAGAAAGAACGTCCGAAATAAAACGAGCTGTTGAAATTCACTATGAGCATCTGCTTATTTGTGAAGTTCTGCTGCCAATAAAGCGAGAGTGAGGGGGTACCCCCCTTGTTGCCATGCGAATCTGTCAACAGAATGTCGTCAGAGCCATCGCTTAGCGAAAGCAGGCCGTTGTACAAAAACTTATCTGTTATGCTCTGGTTCAGGCTAAGTTCAGCCATAAAGACGGTGGTGTCCGGCTTGACATAATTGTAGGAGGCCCAGGCTACCACCCGTGAATTGTCGAGAGACCCGCCACGCGCGATTTCGTTGCGCGTCAGCGTGGAGCCATCGGCGTAGGTGAATGTCTCCGTGTAATCGCGATGGGTCTTAAGGTCGTCGGTGAGCTTGAAGTTTGCACCAACCTCCCATTGCGAGCGTCCGGTGTTGAATTTCGCATCCGCCATATAGAAGCCCCATGCCTGGTTCAGAGCAGGACGGGCCGTCGTCATCAGCGACCCTCCCACGGTAGGATTTGCGACGATGAAATTCAGCACATAGCTTGCACCGCCGTAACGCAATCCGGGATTATCTATCCATTCCACACGTTTGATGGTTTCGGGCATCAGGCTGCGCACCTGGTCGACGGAGGATTCGCGACCGTTAATCCTTACCTGCACCGGCTGCCCGGCAGCTTGTATGGAGCCAAGCGCATCACTGACCGTAAGTGTCGGAATCATCAAATTTGTGAGCAGCTGCATCCCGTTCTTTGAGTTTGCGACCGCGCTTTTCGACGGGTGGTAAACATCCATGTCGGCTTTTCGTATGACCTTCGGAGCTTCGATCACTATTTCTTGAAGTTCCCGAACAGGCAATGAGTCGGGCACCTCTGGCCTGGCGGATGCACCGAATGAGCCAAAGGCAATGGCTATCAAGGTAATGACATGTTTCATATTTTGAAGTCGGTTGTTTTCCATGACGCAAATTTACTGCCAATTACCGCAACAGACTTCAACAAATGTAAAAAAGAACCTGACCTGAAGTCAGATGTTTTTTCGCAGACGGCTCAAATGGGTCGGCGTTATGTTCAAAAATGAGGCTATATCTTTGAGCGGGAAGAGCGAAAACAAATCGGGGTATCCTGAAATCAAGTCGTTGTAACGCTGTTGAGCCGTTTTGCAGTGCAGATCCACATATCTGTCGTAGACGGTGGAAAACACCGCCTCGGTACCCCTCATCACAATCTCGCGAAACCCGGGGTCGGATTCAAGACGGTCAGCCAACGCTGCCGTGGAGACACAATAGATTTCACACGGGGATTCGGCAATCACCGATGTCCTGGCTTTCTGCCCCCGCAGCGAGAAAGGAAAATCCGTAACAAACTCCCCGGCAAACTCCAGCCCAAGCACATGCTCCGTGCCGTCATCGCCGTATGCCACATATTTCAGGGTGCCGGACTTTATGTATCCGAGATACCTTGCCACAGAACCGGCACTAAAAAACGCCTCGCCACGTTCATAACGGCGCAATGTCCCTTCACGCAGACACAATTCACGCAGGTAGTCCACCGCCGGGTTTTCAATGTATGTATTGAAGTTTCTCGTCATAATCGTTTATGCCGTGTCTCAAGGCATTGATCTACAAAAGAAGCATGATCGGTTTCCCGCTTGGAATAGCCAAGAATCCACCCGCAAAATTAACAAAAAAATCTTTGAACTCAAGCCTATAACCATTGAAGAACCGGGACAATTTTGATTTCATTGCACTGCCGTCACAGACTATAATATGGTAATATGGGATTTTTTCGTAATTTTGTGCGTTAAAACAAGCCCGAAAGGAAACAACAAAAACGACAATATAGAACCATGTACAGGACAGTGACTTGCGGAGAACTCCGCTTGGCAGATGCAGGACGCGAGGTGACACTCGCGGGATGGGTGCAACGTGTGCGCAAAATGGGAGGCATGACATTCCTGGATTTGCGCGACCGCTACGGCCTCACCCAGATAGTGTTCAACAACGATACGGATGCCGCCCTCTGTGAGGCAGCAAACCATCTCGGCCGCGAATTTGTGGTGCAGGTGACCGGACAGGTGGCCGAGCGTTCGAGCAAGAACGCCAATCTGCCCACAGGCGACATAGAAATCACAGCATCCGCGCTGGATGTGCTGAATCCGTCGGAAGTGCCTCCGTTCACAATCGAGGATGACACTGACGGCGGTGACGACCTGCGCATGAAATACCGCTACCTCGACCTGCGCCGCTCGCCGGTGCGCCGCAATCTCGAACTGCGCCACCGCATGACCATGGAGGTGCGCCGTTACCTTGACTCCAAGGGATTCCTTGAAATTGAGACACCCATGCTTGTGGGTTCCACACCCGAAGGTGCACGCGATTTCGTGGTGCCCTCGCGCATGAACCCGGGATGCTTCTATGCCCTGCCCCAGTCACCGCAAACGCTCAAACAGCTGCTGATGGTTTCCGGCATGGACCGTTACTTCCAGATTGTCAAATGCTTCCGCGACGAAGACCTGCGTGCCGACCGCCAGCCCGAATTCACGCAAATCGACTGCGAGATGAGCTTTGTGAGCCAGGACGACGTGATAGAGTTGTTCGAGGGGATGGCCAAGCACTTGTTCAAGGAACTTCGCGGTGTTGAACTGACGGAACCGTTCCAGCGTATGCCGTGGGCCGATGCCATGAAATATTACGGCAGCGACAAGCCCGACCTGCGCTTCGAAATGAAGTTCGTGGAACTGATGGACATTCTCAAAGGGCACGGCTTCGCGGTGTTCGACAACGCGGACTACATAGGCGGCATCTGCGCCAAGGGGGCGGCCGGCTACACACGCAAGCAACTCGACCAGCTCACCGATTTTGTGAAACGCCCGCAAATCGGGGCAAAGGGGATGGTCTATGCCCGCATAGAAGCCGACGGAACCGTAAAATCATCGGTCGACAAATTCTACACACAGGAAACGTTGCAACAGATGAAGGCAGCGTTCAACGCCGAACCGGGCGACCTGATTCTCATCCTTAGCGGCGACGACGCGATGAAGACCCGCAAACAGCTTTGCGAGCTGCGCCTGGAAATGGGCAGCCGCCTGGGGCTGCGCGACAAGAACAAGTTCGCCTGCCTGTGGGTGGTTGATTTCCCCATGTTCGAATGGAGCGACGAGGAACAACGCCTCATGGCAATGCACCATCCGTTCACCCACCCCAAGGACGAGGACATACCCCTGCTCGACACCAAGCCGGCGGAGGTGCGTGCCGATGCCTACGACATGGTGGTGAACGGCGTGGAAGTTGGAGGCGGCTCGATACGTATCCACGACGCCAAACTCCAGGCCAAGATGTTTGAGATTCTCGGCTTCACGCCGGAAAAGGCGCAGGAGCAGTTCGGCTTCCTGATGAACGCATTCAAATTCGGTGCACCCCCTCACGGAGGACTGGCATACGGGCTTGACCGCTGGGTGTCGCTTTTCGCAGGTCTCGACAGCATCCGCGACTGCATAGCTTTCCCCAAGAACAATTCAGGCCGCGACGTGATGCTCGAGGCTCCTGCCGCTCTTGACCAAAAGCAGCTCGACGAGCTTCAACTCGCCCTCAACCTCGAAGAAAAGGAATGAAGGTTCGCGACATTATAGCGGCTATTGAAGCATATGCGCCCCCGGCTTTGCAGGAGGGCTACGACAACACCGGATACCAGGTTGGCGACCCCGAGGCAGAAGCCACCGGCGCATTGCTGTGCGTGGATGTCACCGACGACATCATCGACGAAGCCAAGAGCAAGGGTGCCAATCTAATCATCTCCCACCACCCGCTGTTGTTCCGCGGCGTGAAATGCGTCATAGGGCGCAACCGCCCGGAACGTGCGCTGGCAAAGGCCATCCGCGAGGGCATCACCATATACTCCTCGCATACAGCCATGGACTCGGCCATCGGCGGGGTGTCGTGGAGAATGGCGCAACGCCTCGGGCTGACCGGGACGACACTGCTCGTGCCTTCGCATCCCGGTGCCGACACAGGACTGGGAGTGACGGGCGAACTTCCCCGTTCCCTCACGCCAACGGAGTTCGCATCGATGGTAAAAAGCACATTCGGTTGCGGTGCGGTGCGCATGTCGCGCCCCGCACCGGGACTGGCGGTGAAAAAAGTGGCCCTCTGCGGCGGTGCAGCCGCAGAATTCCTGCCTGAAGCAATAGCCGCAGGAGCACAGGCATATGTCACTGCTGACTGCAAACTCAACCAGTTTCTGGACTATGCCCCCGATATTCTGCTTGTTGATGCCGGGCATTTCGAGACCGAAGAATGCACAAAGGAGATTTTTTTCGACATTTTAACGGAAAAATTTCCTAACTTTGCAGTCTCTTATTCCGACATTGAAAAAAATCCAATAATTTATTTGTAAGCGCAAATGGCCAACGATAAAACCAAAACCGAAAACCTCTCGGTAGAGAGCCGCCTTCGGTCGCTTTATGAACTCCAGACTATCCTCACAGAGATTGACCGCATCAAAACCATACGCGGTGAGCTTCCCCTTGAGGTGAAAGACCTGGAAGACAATCTTGCCGGACTCCATACGCGAATCGAGAACTACACCGCCAGCA
Source organism: Muribaculaceae bacterium (assembly GCA_013316535.1). GTDB lineage: Bacteria > Bacteroidota > Bacteroidia > Bacteroidales > Muribaculaceae > UBA7173. The sequence goes on from WSMN01000031.1 coordinate 15,302, forward strand.
TCGAGGAACTGAAAACGAAACTCGCCCAGGAAAAAGAAAAGATAGCCGATTCGCAAAACAAAATCGCCCGCTACAAAGAACAACTCGATAACGTCCGCAACAACCGTGAGTTCGACCTGCTGACAAAAGAGGTTGAATTCCAAACCCTTGAAATCGAACTTAGCGAGAAACATCTGGCCGAATATTCCCGCCAGATCGACAACAAAACCGGCGAAATCGAGGCTACCAAGGAAAAAGTAAGCGACACCGAGCATGTGCTTGCAGAAAAGAAAGCCGAACTCGAAGAAATCGTATCGGAGACCCGCCAGGATGAGGAACGCCTCCGCCAGCAGGCCAAGGACATCGAGCCTAACATCGACGCTTACACCCTCAACGCTTTCAAGCGTATACGCAAGAACGCCCGCAACGGACTCGGGGTGGTCTACATCCAGCGTAACGCCTGCGGAGGTTGCTTTAACCGCATCCCCCCGCAAAAGCAGCTCGAGATAAAGATGCACAAGAAAATCATTGTGTGCGAATATTGCGGACGTATCCTCATAGACCCCGAAATAGCGGGCGTGAGCGAGGAGATTTCCGCAAAATAAACTCAAGCCGGGTTCCGACCCGGCTATTTAAATGTTCTGAAACTCTTTCATTGGGAATTATCCAAGACGATTTCCATATAACTCCAATAGGCTACAGAAGCGGGAAACCAGCTCCCGCCGACAACAATTCCAAACAAAAGCATGAAGAAGCTATTACAAGCTAAGCTCGCCAAATACACCGCACCCCAGGAGGCACAGGCAGCCGGGGTATACCCCTATTTCCGAGCCATTTCATCCGAGCAGGAACCGGAAGTAATCATCAATGGCAAAAAGGTTCTCATGTTCGGTTCCAACTGCTATTCCGGCCTTGTATCGGATCCACGCATCAAGGAAGCCGCTATCGAAGCCATCAGGAAATATGGCACAGGGTGTGCCGGCTCACCGTTCCTCAACGGAACACTTGTTGGATTTTTTCGAGAGCGTATTCCACCTGCTCTTTGGTGTGGGTCGACATCAGGCTGAAGCGAATCAGTGTGTCCTGCGGTGCTACTGCCGGGGTTACCACGGGGTTTACGAAGATACCTTCGTTGAACAGGTCGCGTGTGATTGCAAATGTCTTGAAATCATCGCGGATGAACAGTGGGATAATCGGGGTGGAGGTGTTTCCGATTTCGCAGCCCATGTTGCGGAACCCTTCAAGGGCGAAGTTGGTGATTTTCCACAGATGTTCCTGACGTTCCGGCTCCTGCTCCATGATGTCGATTGCCTTGAGGGCTGCGGCGGTTGAAGCCGGTGTGATGCTGGCAGTGAAGATGTAGGAGCGCGAGTGGTGGCGCAGGTAGTTGGTGATTTCCTTGTCGGTAGCGATGAAGCCGCCGAGAGAGGCGAACGATTTTGAGAATGTACCCATGATGAGGTCCACATCCTTTGTCACCCCGAAATGGTCGCAGGTGCCTCGACCGCCATTACCGAACACACCGATACCATGTGCTTCGTCAACCATCACCTGTGCATCGTATTTTTTAGCGAGACGCACAATTTCGGGAAGATTGGCAACATCGCCTTCCATAGAGAACACTCCGTCGGTGACGATGAGCTTGACTTTATCGGGCTTGCACTTCTGGAGTTGCTTTTCGAGCGACGCCATGTCGTTGTGCTTGTACTTCAAAGCATGGGAGTACGACAGGCGCCGTCCGTCGATAATCGACGCATGATCCTGCTCGTCAAAAATCACATAGTCCTCACGACCTGTAAGAGTTGACACGACACCCAGATTTACCTCAAATCCGGTAGAGTATATCATTACATCCTCCTTGCCTATATATTCGGCGATACGCTGTTCGAGTTTCTTGTGGAGATCAAGCGTACCGTTGAGGAAGGGCGAACCGGCACATCCGGTACCATATTTTCTGATGGCCTCTATCGCAGCCTCCTTTACCTTGGGATGATTTACAAGACCGCTGTAGCAATTGCTGCCGAACATCAGTACCTTCTTGCCATCCATGATGACTTCAGGATCCTGCTCTGATTCGATGGCACGGAAATAAGGGTATACCCCGAGGGCTTTTGCTTTCTGCGGCTCTGTATATTTGGCCAGCTTGGATTGTAGGAGCTTCATATTTCGTTACGGTGAATTATATCTGTTCTGCTACGTCAGAATATTCATTAGGTTTAAAATCAGGCACACAGGCGGATACAGCACTGCTCAGCCGCTCTGAATTTTGCAGGCTGCAAAGATAACTAAAATTTGGAATTGAGTGTCCCCTCTTCACTTTTTTTCACACTTGCCGAAGTTATATCTCCCTGTCTCTCAACTTCAGCGACAGTGCCGGGCTCTGGAGTAGGCGGCAATATTTCCTTTGCCATGCCGGAGCGAGTACTCTTTATACGCATCTTCACAGCATCAAATCCCTCGCCATAGACACCGTTGACATTGGCCTGGGTGATGAAAGCGTTGTGGTCGATAGAGCGCGCGATACGAAATATATTTCCCGACTCATACTTACGACACATCACGAGGAGCACCTTCACGGCCTCCTTGCTGTACCAGCCCATGCCGTCGAGCACAGTACAGCCGCGGTGGGCATTATTGTTGATAGCGTCGGCAATCTCGCGCCAATGTTTCGATATGATGATAAACTGCACGGTCTGGCGATTGGAGTTAATGACAAGATCGGCCATGTACGACGCGAGAAATGTCACGATAAGGCCATACACCACCTTGTCAATCTGATGGAACACCAGAAACGATGACGATATGATAAGGAAATCGCAATATATCATCATACGCCCTATCGACACGTCATTGTGTTTCGACACCATGGCGGCCACGATATCCGTGCCGCCGGTACTTCCGTTATGGGAGAACACCAGACCGACTCCGACTCCGCAAAGAGCACCGCCTATGATAATGTTCATGAATGTCTGCTGGGCTATCAGCGGCTCGGGAAACAGTGGCTGCAATATACCTATCAGACCATTGAGCACCGTAGCGCTGAACACCGTACGCAATACAAACTGCTTGCCTACTACCCTGTATGCCATGGCAAGAAGCAGAAGGTTGAGCACATACGAGGTAATGGCCACAGGTATTCCGCCAAGGAAATATACCAAAGAGCCTACTCCTACCAGACCGCCGATTACAATCTTTTCAGGCAACACAAATGCCGAGAAGCCGAAAGCATAACAGGCCAGACCTAATACGATTATCACGTAGTCTTTATAAGACATCCATAATTTCTCACGCGATAACATGACTTTTTTATTGATTGATTTCTTGAATAAATTTGACCTGCAAAATTACGTCAATCCCGTATCTTGGCAAACTGTTTTCATAAAATTATTTTGCCTGGAAACGCAGCAACAGCACTTCCTGGCGCACGTCGCAACTGCGCTGCCTGAAATGCTTCAGCAACTGAAACTCATATCTGTCGGCATGCTCAGGCAGCCATTTGCGGCCATCCTCCACCCCGATAAGCATCACCCCCGCCTCGGGATTGTCAAGCTCAAACGGCCTCACACGGTCAGCTGTATAGAAGTCGGCGGTGAAGAATCGGAGCATGTCGGTCGAAACATGTGCATATATCGGCCCCTCAGGCTGCACTTTGGCTGCGGCTTCAGCAATCGCCCTGTCGCTTTTGGCATATATGATTCCGGGCTGATATGTGCCGCCGAAAGCTATATAGAGGAGCCATATAGTGGTCAGAGTAGCCGGGAACGAGAGTTTCTTAGGTCCGCGCCACAGAAGCAAGGTCACGGCTGCCATTACGGTCGACAGCGACACGCACACCCATTGTGCCACTCCGCCGCTGTTGTATAGCGATGTCACCATCATGGCCTGCTCAAGAGCGTGGCGACCGTGGAGCAGACTGTAGGGAAACCATCCGCACTGCACCACCACATAGGCTACATAAGCGGTAATCGCCGTCAGACAGATAGTCCACATAAAAGCCGAGATGGCCCGGCTGCCGGCCTTTACAAGATGCCAC
>WSMN01000122.1 GCA_013316535.1 Muribaculaceae bacterium
CATCTCCTCAAGAGCGGCATAGGAATCCTCTGGACGCTCTATGCGCACTATTTCCACTTTATCGAACTGATGCAGGCGGTTCAGGCCTCGCACATCCTTGCCATAGGAACCGGCCTCACGACGGAAACATGCCGAATAGGCACAATTCTTCTTGGGCAGCTCATCCTCCGAGAGAATCACATCGCGGTAAATGTTGGTCACAGGCACTTCGGCTGTAGGAATCAGATACAGGTTGTCGACCTGGCAATGATACATCTGCCCCTCCTTGTCGGGAAGCTGCCCTGTTCCGTAGGCCGATGCCTCGTTAACCACGTAAGGAGGTTCAATCTCGAGATAGCCGGCCTCACCGGCCTGATCGAGGAAGAACTGGATAAGAGCGCGCTGCAAACGTGCACCTTTCCCGATATACACCGGGAAACCGGCTCCCGTGATTTTAACACCCAGGTCGAAATCTATAAGGTTATATTTTTTTGCAAGTTCCCAGTGCGGAAGGGCATTCTCACCCAAATCAGGCATAGGGCCACCTGTTTTCTCCACCACATTATCGGCGGCAGATGTTCCCTCCGGCACCATTGCACACGGCATGTTGGGAATGGTGATGAGCAGATTGTGCTGCTCCTGTTCTGTTTCAGCAAGCTGCTGCGCTATTCCACGCTGTGCATCTTTCAATGCAGCCACCTGCGCCTTTGCCTGTTCGGCTTCATCGCGCTTTCCTTGTTTCATCAAAGCGCCGATTGAAGCGGCGAGCCGGTTAAGCTCGGCTGCCTTGTTATCGTTATCGAGTTGGAGCTGGCGGCGGCGCTCGTCCAGAGCGAGCACCTGATTGATGGCTTCACGGCCATCGAAACCTTTCACGGCAAGGCGCGCAATCACCTCTGCCGGATTCGATTTTATCTGCTGTAAAGTAAGCATTACTTTTGAGTGTTTGGTTGCAAGTATTAAGTGACTTAACGCACGTATTTAATGCATTCGGTGACTTTCAGATTCACTGGTTATTTCTTCAAGTCACTTATGAGCTACAAAATTACTCATTTTTTTTGCAACTCTGCCGAAAATGCGATGAAAATGAACGCATGGAGGGTGTGTCAAAATTCAAAAATTTTGACACACCCTCCAAAGCATGTTGATTGTCAAGCAAGGAGTTCCTTTACCTTGGCTGAAATGGCACGCCCCTCGGCCTTGCCGGCAAGTTCCTTGGATGCCACGCCCATAACCTTTCCCATCTCTTTGGGAGAGGTGGCTCCCACACGCGCGATAATCTCACGCAAGGCAGCGGCAAGCTCCTCGTCGGAAAGCTGCACGGGCATATACTCTTCTATGACCTTGGCCTGCGCGAGTTCCTCTTCAGCCAGTTCCGGGCGGTTCTGCTGCACATAGATTTCAGCACTTTCCTTGCGCTGCTTTATCATCTTGGCAAGAATCTGCACCGCTTTTTCATCGGTCAGGTTACCATCGGAACCTTTGGCCGTCTTGGCCTCAAGAAATTCCTTTTTCACTCCGCGAAGCGATTCGAGCCGCTGTGCATCGCGTGCCAGCATCGCTTTTTTTATGTCTTCCGATACTCTATCAAACAAATTCATAAGTCCGTTATTTTTGTTCAAGATACAAAATTAGCATTTCTGCCATAAAGAGACAAATCCTGTCAACAAGCCAGAATCTTGGGTCAGTTGCAAAATCTTGCGCACATGTGCAACAGCCCTTACCATCAAAAAAACGGCTCCGCTTTGCAGCTTCAGAATACGCCGCAGAGTGGAGCCGGGAAAAGTGTGTCAGACCCTGCAAAACGCCGCAGGGGCAAAACCATAGAGCTTGTTTAATAATCGCAACAAATCTATAGCCATGTCATTCATGGCCGAACAGACCCTTGATTACCCCCCAATTATCACGGGCGCACCAATACTTTCACGCCATTAACGACAAGGATGCCGGCTGGAAGGCCATTGACAACGGCAGTGCCTTGCTTGAGGTCAACCGATTTCACGCAACGCCCGTTAAGGTCAATGATGTCCACATGAGTGTCGCAAGCGCATGTGACACGCACCGAACCCGAACCAAATGCCACCACATCAACGGACACCGCATGTTCTATCGGAGTCGAAACCGAACCGCTTACAATCTCCCTTATGTTATCGCGGAAATGATGCCATCCTAATGATGCCTTATAGGCCTCAACACAACCGGCGGGGACATAGAGCACCCGGTCGCCGTAATCGGCATCATCAAAAATCGTATAAATTTCATCCCCGTCGAGATAACCCTTCTTAATGGCAGGAGGGGTGGTGGCGTAACAGGTAACCTTAGTGAGCTGCGGATTACCCTCAAACGCATACCCTCCGATATTGGTAACCGTAGCGGGAAGCGTAACTTCCGTAATCTTGAGGTTCTTGTCAAAACAGTAGTTGCCTATGCTCGTAAGCTTTTCGCTGAACTCGAGGGATTCAAGCTCATAGCAGTTGCGGAACGACCAATGGCCGATGGTCTTCACGCCTGGCATCACAACCTTCTTGATTCCCTCGCAGGAGTCGAAAGCATAGTCGCCGATTGAAGTGACAGACGAGGGCAACGTAACCGACGTCAGGTACACGCACTCCGAGAACGCGCTCGACCTGACGGCGGAAACCTTAAGTTCCTTTTCCTCATAAGTGATGGATGCCGGGATAACAATGTCGCCGATATAGGTACTTCCCTTGGCCGGGCTTGTCACCTCTACATTGGTTTTGGTGTTACTCCAATAGTAACGCACACCATCCTGCTCGATGTAAACCACCTTGGACGAAACCGTTGCCATGCCACCGGCTAAAAGGGCTGCACCGATGACAGCACCCTTGATTGTGTAAATTTGCTTCATACTGATAATGATAAGTTTTAAGGTGCCTGTATTGACACTTCGGCAACAAATTTACACAAAACCCCTATAACCACCCCCCCCATTTGTTAAAACATGTTAATACATATGGTTATCCATCATTTTTCCCAAGTTTTGCCTAAAAATCCCTCATCTTGCCACCCTACATTTGAAATAGCTCACCATTATGTACATAACGACATTCAAAAGCATAGCCAATTGTAGCACTTACATATTACGTTATCTGAAGGGAGGGATTCACCAGCGACAGGCGGGAAGTGGCACGGGAGGTGGCGGTGTAGAGCCAACGATAAAAATCGGGGGTACAGTATGCTTCAGGGGGGATATAGCCCATATCGACGAACACCGATGCCCACTGCCCGCCCTGAGCTTTATGGCAGGTAACGGCATAGGCATATTTCACCTGGAGGGCATTGTAATATGGGTCGGCTTTCAGAGCGTCGCGGACGGCGGTGACCGATGCGCCGCCACCAAGCCCGGCAGAGGCCATGGCCATGTCGAAAAGCTTACGTTGCTTTTCAGGAGGGAGACCGGCGGTGTCGGTGGTCAGCGTGTCAAGGCTTATTTTAGCATCGAGACGTGAATCATGGTCGGGGAAATAGAGGCGCACATCCGCGAAAATCATATCATCGAGCTTCTCGGTGGAATAGACCTCCTCGACAACGGCATTCTCCCCGTTGGCAACAAAATCCATAGGCCGCACGTCGGCCGCATTGACCGCCGTCGAACCGGTGCTTTCAATCACCGAACGTCGCGTCCAGTAATAGTTGTTTTTCGAGACAATCAACCGCTCCCCGTTCAC
>WSMN01000123.1 GCA_013316535.1 Muribaculaceae bacterium
CTGCGGGCACACCTTTGAACTTGTCGGCCACGCCGTCGGCGATGGGGCCGCTGGTTGCGAGTGCGTCGTAGCGCATGTCGGAGATCGAACCGCCGAAGTTGGCCTGTACGCTCCAGTCATTTCCGAAGCTCTTGTTGAAGCTTACCAGGAAGTCGCCGAAAATCTGCTTGTCGGTAGATTTGGTGATTCCGTAGTAGCCGCGGTTGGAGCCTTCGGTGAGCTGGTCGTTGGTCGAGGCGTAGTTCTTCTGGGTATAGTCGTTGTAGGAGTTGTCGATGCGGATGCGGCCCGAGAGCGACAGGTAGGGGAGCACCTGGTAGCTGAGGTGTGCACCGAGCATGAAGCGGTCCTTCTTGTTTTCGTTGAGGTTGCGGTAGTTGACCCAGTAGGGGTTCTGCACGGTCATGCCGTAGTCACCCATCGGCCAGTACTGCGTGTCGAGCTTGCGTTCTGCATCGTAGCGTTCATACACCTTGATGTCGTCCCAGTTGTTGCCGCGCGGGAAGAGGAGTGCGCCCACCAGCGGGTTGCTGTAGGTCCCCTGGTTCACCATGTTGCGGTCTGTCTGACGGATGTAGCTGGCGTTTACGTCGAGCGTCATCTTGTCGTTGAGGAACGATGTGGTGTTGCGCACGTTGAAGTTGTAGCGGTCGTAGCGGTTGTTGGGCACAATACCCTTTGAGTTTACGGCAGCCACCGAGGCATATGTCTGGTTCTTGTCGTTACCCGTGGAGAACGTGAGCGACTGGGTGGAGAGGAAGCCTGTCTGCAGATAGTCGGAGGCAGGGTCGAAGTTGTAGCTGTTGGCAGCCACCAGCGGGGCACCCCATGAGAGGTTGCTGGTGGGCACGATGGCGCCGCCGGTACCGGTGCCGTAGCGGTTCTGGAGCTTGGGGGTGATGAGGGCGCGGTTCCAGGTGAGCGAGCTGTTGAAAGTCACCTTGGTCTTGCCGGCCTGTCCTTTCTTGGTGGTTATGACGATGGCACCGTTGGCAGCGTCGGAACCGTAAAGAGCGGCTGCGGCTGCACCGGTCAGCACCGACATTGATTCGATGTCCTCGGGATTGATGTCGGCGATAGGCTCTGTGGAACCACGTGAATCCACACCTGTTCCGCCGCCGGAGTTGGCGCCGCGCATCGGCATGCCGTCAACAACATAGAGCGCGTTTGAGCTTTGCATGATGGATTTGGTACCACGCATAACAACCTTGGAGATACCTCCCACACCCGATGAGGATGCGTTGATGTTCACACCGGCAACCTTGCCCGCGAGGCCGTTGATGAAGTTGGCGTCCTTGTTTTCTGAAAGCACGTCGCCTTTGAGCTGCTGCACATTGTAGGACAGAGATTTCTGCTCGCGCTTGATGCCAAGGGCGGTAACCACAACTTCGTCGAGCATCTTTGAATCCTCGCTCATGGTTATGTCGAACTTGGTGTTGGCGCCCACTTTGTGTTCCTGGTTGGCATAGCCGATATAGGAAAAAGTGAGAGTGTCGCTGGGACGGGCTTTAAGAGTGAAGTTACCGTCGATGTCGGTGGCGGTTGCCGCACCCCCTCCTTTGACAGCCACGGTGGCACCGATGAGCGGTTCGCCCTCGTTGTCAAGTACTTGGCCGGTGATGGTTTCCACTTCACCGCCCTTGGCGGTGAAGGAGGCATCGGCCGATGCCTCCTTTTTACCTACAATCTTGATGTAGTTACCCTCAAGTTTGTAGGTGTGGCCTGTACCGGCAAGGATGCGGTTCAGCGATGTGGATAGGTCGGCATTGTCGAGGTCGAGGCTGGTGTTGTACCCCTCGAGCTTGGAGTTGTTGAACCCGACCGAAAGGCCGCTTTGTTGCTCAACTTCCTTAAGAGCGTCGATAACCGAGATTTCACCCTTGTGGATTGTTATCCGCGCTGTAGAAGCGTTCTGGGCGAAAGCCGATGCCGAAAAAATGAAGATGGCTAAGAGCATGGCGACGATACGTCCCGGGAGGCCGGAACGATACTTCACCGATGCTTTACACAATGAATTAGGCATTTAGCTTAGGTATTAGTAAATTATTTAAATAGGTTGGTTATTGTCGTTTTGTAGACGGCGGCCTCTGAACGAAACGTGGCGACGATGCGTGTGAGGCTATAAAGGGGGTATATCCCCCTTAAGAATAGGGCAATGGATTGTGAAATTGCTGCGCGTTAAATGGTATTGATAAAGTGGAGAGAGATTGGAGTTTTCAATGGTTTCAGATTATTATATGTTAATATGTTATATGTCGTGTTTGTGTTTAGGTGATGGCTGTTGAATGTGCTTTGGTTTAACCTGGAATTATCGTGGCAGTTTGTTTTTCATGACCGATGGCATTGCACTCTGCATGTAGTGTCGGTTATATTCACATTCAAATCACCCACAACATCGCTTACGATACCCATGACCTCCTCAATCGGCATCCCTTTTCGGAAACGGAATGAATAGCGGTCGGTCGGGAGCGACGATGCGTTGTATATAAAGTCTCTGGGAAATCTTGTTTCGAGTTCACAAAGGATTTCCGCAAGAGTGGCGTTGTCGAAAATCAGTTCGCCTCGCTGCCATGCCGTCACATTGTTCAGATGCGGGCGCAGGATGGAGGCTGTGTTGGTGGTTCGGTCGTAGATTAGCTGTTCCGAGGGAGCAAGTATGAGTTCTCCTGCTCTGTCTTTGCCGTAATTGACCTTTACCTTACCTTCCAGCAGTGTCGATTCCACTGTGGAGTTGCCGGGATAGGCTTTTACATTGAATTCAGTGCCAAGAGCCGTCACGTTCACTCCGTCGCTCTTGACGATGAACGGATGGGCTTCATCCTTGGCGACCTTGAAATTGGCTTCTCCGATGAGCACCACCTCGCGGTCGCGTGAATCGAAACGCTCCGGGTAGACTATGGTGGTGGAGCCGTTGAGAAGCACCTCTGTGCCGTCGGGCAGTATGATTTCGCGTGTATCCCCTGCTGCGCAATATGTCTGTACCATCGTTGCCCGTGCAGGGCGTTGTGTGAGCATTAATGTGCCCATCACTCCGATTGCCACCAAAAGGCAGGCTGCGGCACTTTGCCATATGCGCAGATGGCGGGCGGTGCGACGCAAGGTTTTCGCATCTTCGTCGGGATGCTGCGCACCGGCGTTTTGGCGGAGCCATTGCCGGTAGGAGATTTGCGGTGCGGTCTCGCCGTCCTCCTCGAAAAGGCTCTCTGCCCAAAGGTCGTCGAGGGATTTTTCCTTAGCCTGCGAATCATTTCCGTTGGTCAGCCAACGGGCCACACATGCTTCTGTCGTCTGCGAATATCGCCCCTTGGCGAACATCTCGACAACACGTTTGATATATGTAGCTTTCTGATTCTTCATTCTTCGGTTATTTTAAGAGGGAATTCCCCCGGCTTCACGAAATCATTTGGGCTTCGCAAAGCCACGATGACCTCTACCTATTACTGTCAAAAACGCACCCCCTCACTTAGTCTGAAATATTTAAAATGTGTTAAACCGTATTTCCCCATCCCCTCGTTGCCCGCAAAATCTGCGTCATCTGCTGGAAACTCCTCAACAAAAAGCTCTCGCAGATTCCGCAGATTTTCATAACTACGCGTTGCTGCTTTATATCGAACTCACGTTCATGTATTATTACATACCCTTATCCGCACGCAAAAATCTGCG
>WSMN01000124.1 GCA_013316535.1 Muribaculaceae bacterium
TTTCTTAAACACATTAACAGACTCAAAAAGTCAAGATGACTTCAATATCTAAGAATACGTTTAACAACACCTGACATACAACACGATTCCCTCCCATGAAAAAACTTTGTAACATTGCGGTTGCAATGCTCGCTGCATCGTTCGTCGCCACGGCAACAACCACGGTTCCCGACTGGGAAAACCCCGAGGTGTTCGCCGTAGGGCGCGAACCGGTACGGGCGACCGCATTCCCCTATCCCAACAAAAACGAAGCATTACAGAGGAAGCACGAAACCTCCCCATGGTTCAAGAGCCTAAACGGCACCTGGCGGTTCAAATATTCCCCCACCCCCGCAGAACGTCCCGAACTGTTTTTCCGCGAGGACTACCAGACATCGAAATGGGATAAAATCCATGTCCCTTCCAACTGGGAAATGCAGGGTTACGGCACGCCCATCTACACCAACGTAATCTATCCCTTCCCGGCAAATCCGCCATATATCCCCCACGATGACAACCCCGTGGGCAGCTATGTGCGTTTCTTCACCGTTCCCGACAGCTGGAAAGGGCGGGAAGTGTTCCTTCATTTCGACGGTTCCACCGCAGGGATGTATGTGTGGGTTAACGGGCATAAGGCAGGTTATGTGCAGAGTGCCAAGAACCCTGCGGAATTCAATATCACCCAATATCTGAAGCCCGGACAGAACAAACTCGCCTGCGAGGTGTATCGCTGGACCGACGGTTCCTACATGGAGGACCAGGATTTCTGGCGGCTCTCCGGCATAGACCGCGATGTGTATCTTTATTCGACCGCGCCTTTGCGGATAGCCGACTTCTTCGCCAAAGCCGGACTTGACAAGAACTACCGCAACGGCAACCTTGAAGTGGATGTAAAGATTGCCGACCTGGGCAAGAAAGCGACCAAAGGCGCGACCCTTGAAATGGCATTGTTCAATGCCGACGGAAAGGAGGTTGTTTCGTCGCGTAAAAACGTGCCTTCGGCAAAACAGAGCGAAGTGGAATTCACCGCGGCCATAAAGGATGTAGCCAAATGGAGCGCCGATGCGCCCAACCTCTACACCCTCGTGCTCACCCTCTCCGACACAAATGGAAACACCATCGAATCCACATCGGCATCAGTGGGATTCCGTTCGGTGGAAATACGCGACAGCCAGCTGCTCGTCAACGGCAAGCCAATAGAAATCCATGGGGTGAACCTGCATGAACACCATCAGAGCAACGGGCACACGGTCGACCGCGAAACCATGATGCAGGACATCCGAACCATGAAACGCCACAACATCAATGCAGTGCGCACCTCGCATTACCCCCAGCCACCTTTGTGGTACGAGTTGTGCGACCGCTATGGTCTCTATCTTGTAGATGAGGCCAATATAGAGACACATGGGCTCGGAGCCAACTATCAGCCCGAACACACCCCGCGCAAAGGACACCCCGGCGACGAACCCGCATGGCGTGCGGCTCTGCTCGACCGCGAACGCTCGCTGGTGGAACGCGACAAGAACCATCCTTCGGTGATAATCTGGAGCCTCGGGAACGAAAGCGGCAACGGTGTGAACTTCCACGCCGCCTACGATTTCGTCAAATCCCTTGACTCCACTCGCCCAGTCCATTACGAACAGGCTTGGGAGGCGGCAAACACCGACATCATATGCCCGATGTATGCCCGGGTTAAAGAGATGAAAGAATATGCCGGCCGCAACAATCCCGGAAGGCCGTATATCCAATGTGAATTCGCCCACGCCATGGGCAACTCAACCGGCAGCTTCCAGGAGTACTTCGATGTAATCCGCTCATCGCCACAGATGCAAGGAGGATTCATCTGGGACTGGGTTGACCAGGGACTGCTCACAAAGGACGACAACGGTGACCCGTATTGGGCTTACGGAGGTGATTTCGGAGCATACAACTATACCCACGATGAGAATTTCTGCGTCAATGGCGTAGTCCAGCCCGACCGCACCCCTCACCCCGGACTTATGGAAGTGAAAAAAGTCTATCAGGACATCAGATTCTCTGCCGAATCCCCCCTTTCGGGAATCATAAACGTGGAGAACCATTTCCTCGCCCGCGACCTGTCGGACTACAAACTCACATGGGCACTTCTCCGCAATGGCAATCCCGTTGCCGAAGGCACCCTCAATGGGTTCAATGCGAAGCCGGGTGAAACAAAAGCCGCAAAAATCCCGTTCCCGGCAATACCGGCCGATGACAATGCCGACTACCACCTCAACGTCAAGGCACTCGTTATCGAAGGCGATGACATAATCCCATCGGGACATGATGCCGCAAGCGAACAATTCACACTCCGCAGCCACCAATATCCTTCCGACACCGATGCGTTATGGGGAGCCATATCCGATGGGGAGGCCAAAACAGCAGCCGCCCCGGTTGTTGAGGAATCCGACGGATTCATCGACATCACCACCCCCGGCAACGTAAAAATCAGTTTCTGCAAATGGAACGGCGACCTCTCCCGCTACACCATCGACGGCCGCAGCCTTATGAACACCACTCTCTATCCCTCATTCTGGCGCGCCATGACCGACAACGATTGGGGAAATAACGCACATGTGCGTTGCAACGTGTGGCGCTACGCCGCCGAAAACCGCCGCCTCATGGATTTCAACCACAGCGTAGAAGGCAATAAAATTATTGTGCGCGAACTCTACAGGCTTCCCGACGTAAGCTCTGACTACCGTCTCACCTATACCGTATATCCCGACGGACGCATAGGTGTGGAGGCATCTCTTATCCCCGACAAGGACGCCCAGCTTCCCGAAATGCTTCGCTTCGGAATGATTGCAGCCATGCCCAAACCGATGGAAAACTTCAGCTGGTACGGCCGTGGCCCGTGGGAAAACTATTCCGACCGCAATACAGCCTCGTTCATGGGAGAATGGAATGCAAAGGTGGCTGATATGTTCTATCCCTACATACGGCCACAGGAAACAGGCAACCACACCGATGTGCGCCATGCTTCGCTCACCGATGCCACCGGCCTCGGACTGCGCATAGACGGCGTGCAGCCCCTGAACGTCACCGCACTCGACGTGCAACCCGCCGACCTCGACCCAGGAATGCGCAAGCACCAGATGCACAACAGCGATGTGCGCCACAACCGCCACAACAACTTCCTCTACATCGACCTGGTTCAGCGCGGCCTCGGAGGCGATGATTCATGGGGCGCGGCTCCGCACGACCCATACATCATCCCAGCAGGCCCGATGAGTTTCGCTTTCCTCCTCTCTCCGCTACAATAAAACCTCCACAACGCTGTTCCTTTAAGCACCACCTTAAGGATAGCCGTGCCAGCGGAAATCACATACACGCCGGAAGAGTATATGTCCCGAATGATTTATAGGACGGGAAACAGCGCAGACACGTCATTTCCTTATTGTAAAGGATGTCGTCCTGCCCTGTGAAACTGCCATTTTCATCTGACACCGATATAGCTTTCAGATAATTGGCATTGAAAAATGCATTCCCTGCAATGTCATCCACAGAAGCTGGAATAGCGAGGTTCTGAACAGGGGAGCCATAAAATGCCTCTGTTCCTATTGCAGTGACCTGATAGGTAATACCCGTCGCCTCATCCGTCACCTGCGCAGGGAGCTGAAGGTCGGCTCCTTTATAC
>WSMN01000032.1 GCA_013316535.1 Muribaculaceae bacterium
CCTTGACGGGGAGGACATCTACGGGACACAGCTCTCCAAAGGCGGGATAATAGTGATGGGGAATGAGGGTAACGGAATATCCCCGGCTGTGGAGGCCGTTGTGTCCCGCCGCATAAGAATACCGACTTATCCTGCCGACCGTGATGCGGTTGAATCGTTGAATGTGTCGATGGCCGCCGGGATAACCCTTGCGGAATTCCGCCGCCGTGTCTGATTTATTTTACCGGCTACTCATATGGCGAAAGCAAAAGAAAAGACTATGTGGTTCTGCACTGAATGCGGTGCGGATTCCCCGAAATGGGAGGGACGGTGTCCTTCGTGTGGCGCGTGGAACACTATGGTGGAGGAGCGTGTCACCTATCGCAAACGCGAGCTCCGCACTTCGGCACGCCGGGGGGGAGGTGACATTGGGCGCAGTGTGCCGCAACGTGTGTCGGAAATCAAGGCCGGCGACGAAACGCGCATCCACATGCCTTCGGAGGAACTTAACCGTGTTCTCGGAGGTGGCCTGGTCAGCGGTTCGATGGTGCTGATAGGAGGGGAGCCAGGTATCGGGAAGTCCACGCTGGTGTTGCAGAACATCCTTTCAATCAAGTCGCGCCGCATCCTTTATGTTTCGGGGGAGGAGAGCGCGCAGCAGATAAAGATGCGTGCTGACCGCATAGGGCGCATGAGCGACAACTGCTTCATTGTCACGGAAACCTCACTGGAAAACATTTTTGAACATATCCGGGAGATTGAACCGCAGTTACTTGTGGTCGATTCGATTCAGACTATTTCTTCCGAAGCCGTTGAGTCGGCGGCGGGGAGCGTGAGCCAGGTGCGCGAGTGTGCCGCCTCGCTGTTGCGCTATGCCAAGGATGAGAATGTGCCGGTGCTGCTCATAGGGCATATCAATAAGGAAGGTTCGCTGGCAGGTCCCAAGGTGCTGGAGCATATCGTCGACGCAGTGTTGCAGTTCGAAGGAGACAGGCAGTATATGTACCGTATCCTGCGTGCGGCCAAAAACCGTTTCGGCAACACATCGGAGCTTGGGATATATGAAATGTGCCAGCGCGGTTTGCGTGAGGTGACCAACCCGTCGGAGATGTTGCTGTCGCGGCAGGATGAGGAGGCTCTGTCGGGGTGTGCCATCGGGGTGACCCTTGAGGGGATACGCCCGTTTCTCATCGAGGCACAGGCATTGGTGAGCACGGCTGCCTACGGTACTCCGCAACGTTCTGTCACAGGATTCGATTCCAAGCGTATGAACATGCTGCTTGCCGTGCTGGAGAAGCGCGTTGGCTTCAAACTGGCGCAGAAAGATGTGTTCCTCAATATTGCCGGCGGCCTTAAGGTTGCCGACCCGGCACTTGACCTGGCCGTGATAGCTGCCATATTGTCGTCGAACGTGGATATGCCGATTCCGCATGGAGTGTGTGTCAGCGGTGAGGTGGGGCTTAGCGGGGAAATACGCCCTGTGACGCGTATGGAACAGCGTGTCAGGGAGGCCGACAAGCTTGGGATGAAAACCATCATCATTCCGCAGGGTTCGCTGAAAGGGGTGGATGTCTCGAAACTTTCGATTGAAGTGGTGGAGGTCAATAAGGTAGAGGAGGCGTTCCGGAATCTTTTCGGATGATGGCGTTAACACGATTTAACCCTTGGCGTAGCAACTTTGGGGCAAGGGGTGCGTCAAACTAAGGGTTAGGCGGAGAGGGAATTGGCTAAGAGGGCGTTTCATAACATCTGTTAAATTCTAACCATAGGAGGGTGTAATAATGAAAAGGAGTCAGACTCATCGCATATTTTGGCCGCTTTTGCTTTTTTCGTCAGTCGTGATGCCCGCATCACTCTTTCCTCAAAAAGTAAAATCGCCTCAAAATATGCTTGTTATAATTTAGCACCTGTTATGAAATACTCTCTAAGAGGTGATAGGCCTCGGCTTACGCTTCGGCACGGCAGGCGGGGGAATTATCCATGGATAAGCGAGATGGGGTTCAAACAGGAGGGATGAATAAAATTTGACATAATTAAATATCACCATAGTTTCTGACTAAATTTTTCGATTGATGAAAAAGACAATCAAGCAAGCACTGTTTTGTATGGCAGGGCTTTTCGCGTTCAGCGCAGCGGCACAGATGACCGAGCCGCTTCCCGTTGACAAAGAGGTGCGTCAAGGCACATTACCAAATGGCCTGACCTATTACATCCGTCACAACGAGACTCCAAAAGGGCAGGCGGATTTCTACATCGCCCAAAAGGTGGGTTCCATCCTGGAGAACGATGACCAGCGCGGTCTCGCCCACTTCCTGGAACACATGTGCTTCAACGGTACGGAAAATTTCCCCGGCAACAAGGTCATAGAATGGCTTGAGACCGTGGGTGTGAAGTTCGGGCAGAATCTCAATGCCTACACTTCGATTGACGAGACCGTCTACAACATCTCCAATGTTCCCACCGACCGTGAGAGCGTACAGGATTCCTGCCTTCTGATTCTACATGACTGGGCCGACGGGCTTCTGCTCGACCCCAAGGAGATTGACAAGGAGCGCGGGGTGATTCATCAGGAGTGGCGTTCGCGCAACGTGGGCCAGCAACGCATCCTGGAGAAGTTGCTGCCGACGATGTATCCCGATTCCAAGTACGGCTACCGTATGCCCATCGGCACGATGGAAGTTGTGGATAACTTCCCTCCGCAGGTGCTCCGTGACTATTACGAGGCGTGGTACCGCCCCGACCAGCAGGGTATAATCGTTGTGGGTGACATCGATGTTGACCGCATCGAGAACAAAATCAAGGAGATATTCTCCCCGATAAAGATGCCGGAGAATGCCAAGGCCCGTGAATATGAGGAGGTACCCGACACCGAGGGCACCATCTATGCCATCGGCAGCGACCCCGAGCAGCAGTATTCCCTTTTCAACATCTTCTTCAAGAATGAGGTGATGCCGCGCGAGCAGCGCAACACCATGGTGTATATCATTACCGATTACATCACAGATGTGATTGCGCATATGCTGAATGCACGCTACCAGGAGATGATGACCAATCCCGAGGTGCCTTTCGCAGCCGCTTTCGCCGACTATGACGACTATTTGATTGCCACCACCGAGGATGCCCTTTCCATCGGGGGCGTTGCCAAGGAGGGTGAGCTTGTTCCTGCTTTCAAGAGCGTTTACCGCGAGCTGCTGCGTGCCGTGCGCGGCGGTTTCACCGCATCGGAGTATGACCGTGCCCGCAGCGAGTTCCTGTCGCAGCTGGAGAAGGAATACAATAACCGCGACAAGCGCGAGAGCGAGAAATATTCGCGTGAAATCGTGCGCCACTTCATCGACAATGTGCCTATGGCAGGTCTGGAATATGACTACAATCTTCTGAATGGTGTGGCCAACCAGATTCCTGTTGAGGCCATCAACCAGACGCTCAAACAGATGGTTACCGACGACAACCGCGTTGTGCTTGTGATGCTTCCCGAAAAGGAGGGTGTGGCAATTCCCACCGAGGCTGAACTTGCACAGGCCATGCAGGAGGTTAACGGTGAGGAGATAGAGGCCTTCGTTGACGAGGTGAAGGCCGAGCCGCTGATTCCGCAGCTTCCTGTCCCCGGCAAAATCGTTAGCGAGGAACCCATTGAAAAGTGGGGCGCAACGAAGCTTACCCTTTCCAATGGCGCGGTGGTGATTGTGAAGACCACCGATTTCAAGGCCGATGAAATCCTGTTCGACGCGCAGGCTCTCGGCGGCACATCCGTATTGCCCGACAGCTATGCCAATTCTCTGATATTCTTCCCTGTCGCATCACAGATGAACGGTTTGGGCGACTATACCAACAAAGACCTCCAGAAATACCTTCAGGGCAAGCAGGTGAGCGTTACTGCCGGGTTCGATGATTATACCCGTGACATTTCCGGGTCGACGACACCCAAGGACCTCCCCACCATGATGGAACTGCTTTATATGACGTTCACCAACTTCAATTACACCCCAGAGGAGTTCCTCGCCGCGCAGAAAATGTATGAAGGTATCATAAAGAACCAGGAGACCAATCCCCAATACATTTTCGGACGCGACTTGCAAAAGGCTCTCTACAGCAATCCCCGCAAGCAAGCTCTTAGCGTGGAGGCCGTGCAGGGCGCACAACTCGACCAGACCCTCGACATAGCCCGCAAGATGACTGCAAATGCAGCCGACTACACGTTCTTCTTCGTGGGAAACATCGATATGGCCACATTCAAACCGCTCGTTGAGCAGTATATCGCCACACTCCCTGCCGATGCCTCCAAAGTTGTCAAGGCTCCGAAATTTGATGCTTCGCTCTCGATACAGCCGGGCGACAAGGAAATCGGCTTCAAGACCTCGATGCAGACTCCGCAGACGTTTGTCGCCATACTTGATTACGGTGATGTGCCTTACACTCCGCAAAGCCGCGCTGCCGCCATCGTTGCAGGGCAGATTCTCACCAACCGCCTTCTCTCCACTGTGCGTGAGGACATGGGTGCCGTTTACTCCATCTGGGCATCGGGTGCTATGCAGCGTGTGGCCGACAAGGACAACACCGTGGTGCAGAGCGTGTTCCCCATGAAGCCTGAAATGAAGAAAGAGGTGCTTGAGTTCATTGCCAAGGAGTTCAAGAACATGGAGGGCAATGTCACCGAGGAGGAACTGGCAAAGGTTGTTGAGTTCTCCATCAAGAATGTTAAGGAAGCACAGGAACAGAACGAGGCATGGCTCAACGGCATGGCCGGTGAAGCTCTCAACGGTGTGGATACATTCCATGGCGCAGAGGAGATGTACAAGGCAATGAAGCCTGCCGATATACAGGACTTCATGAAATCGCTTAACAACCAGGGCAACTACCGCGTGATTTACCTTGATCCTGAAACCACCGAGGCAGCTGCCGAATAAGAACTTATTGCAGAGCCGCCCCGTGTGGGCGGCTTGTAACTTCCGTGGTGTCCGGATTGCCGGCCATGCGGGTTCAAAGGTTGCAAGCCGCCGCCAACACGGGGCGGCTCTGCATGTTGATGTTTCTGCGGAAAATTGCTAAATTTGCAGGGTATGGGAAATGACAAGGATAAGGACAAGAGTTTCGGGGCGGGGGTGACCAGAAAGCGTGTGCTGACGGCGGTGATGCTGGTGGTGATGGCGTGGGGCGCGTGGTATTTCACGCGTATGGCTGCGGGCTATGACGGGGATGGGGCGGCATGGGTGCGCATTCCGCATGATGCCACGCCCGATTCCGCGCGGGATTCAATCGTTTCGGCCTTGGGTGGTGATTTCGGTTCGCGAGTGGCTGCCATGT
Organism: Muribaculaceae bacterium; assembly: GCA_013316535.1. Classification (GTDB taxonomy): domain Bacteria; phylum Bacteroidota; class Bacteroidia; order Bacteroidales; family Muribaculaceae; genus UBA7173. The sequence continues at coordinate 5,284 of WSMN01000032.1, forward strand.
GGAACGGAAATGTGGCATCGTCACATGGAGCCTACCGCATCGAGCCTGGAGAGAAGGCCTGGAAGATAGCACGGAAAATAGGGCAGGGGAGGCAGACCCCTGTCAAAGTGACCTTCAATAATGTGCGCACTTTGCAGCAACTGTCGGAGCGGATTGCCGCCCGGATGGATTTTTCTGCTGAAGATTTTATCAAGGCATGTGGCGAGACCGCACGTCAAGATTCGCTTGGCATGAATGAGATAGAGGCGCAATTCCTGCCTGATACATATGAGGTGTATTGGTCGGCCACCCCGGCTACCCTTATTTCCAAGATAAGGGGGAACTACCGCCGGTTCTGGACTTCGGAACGCCTTGCCAAGGCCAGGGCCATCGGCCTGTCGCCGTTGCAGGTGAGCGTCCTTGCCTCGATTGCGGAGGAGGAGAGCAACCGACGCGACGAGCGTGGCAAGATTGCACGCCTTTATCTCAATCGGCTGCACCGTGGTATGCTGTTACAAGCCGACCCCACGGTTAAATTCGCTACTGGGGATTTCGCGGCCCGGCGCATAACGGCCGATATGCTTAGGGTAGATTCCCCTTATAATACATACAGGGGGGCGGGTTTGCCCCCAGGGATAATCCGTATTCCCGAGGCCGCGACGCTCGATGCGGTGCTGGATGCTCCGCAGCATGATTATATATATATGTGCGCGCGTCCCGATGGTTCAGGCTACCATGATTTCACCGCCAGTTACAATGCCCACCTTGCCAACGCCAGGAAATACCGTGCTGCAACTTTTTCCAACTAAATTGCGCTAAAAAGCGGCGGCATTATCGAAAAAATGCTTACCTTTGCACATGTGAAACACCTTTGAGAAGGACGGTTCACAAGGATGTCTCCGTAGTTCAATGGATAGAATATTGGATTCCGGTTCCAACGATTGGGGTTCGACTCCCCACGGGGATACAGCAGCGATGCGCCAGTTGACTGGCGCATCGCTTTTTTATGTCATGCCAAATAGCTCGGTGCATACAAGTTTTTTGACCGGAGCGGTAGAGACGGCATTTTCGAGAGATACGTGGATGGGGGAATAGCTCTCGCAGATGGCGCAGATGTTTTGCGTGAGGTGAGGAGAAGGGTAAGGAAGGGTAAAGATAGGTGATGGTGGTTGGTGAAATATGGTTTGACAACCGGGTTTTTACATTGCCATAAAATAAAATCTTGGAGGGTGCTAACTAATCGCGGGCTGGAAGTGTTGTTATAGTGAACGTGGATGAAATGGGCTGTCGTTTTGAGGACATGCGAATCATGTAGCGTTCAATGCAGATACTTGAAAAATACTAACAATTAAAGCAATAACCAAATCTTATGAACACCGCTCCATTACAAGGTATCAAGGTGGTTGACTTCACCAATGTTCAATCAGGTCCTTCATGTACACAAATGCTCGCTTGGCTGGGTGCCGACGTGGTTAAAATCGAACGTCCCGGTTCGGGTGATGCAACCCGTAACGAACTACAGTTCGACCCCAAGGAGCCGAGCTATTACTTCCTGCAGCTCAACAGCGACAAAAAATCGCTGACACTTGATGCCGCTACCCCTGACGGCAAGGAAATCCTTACCAAACTGATTCAGGGTGCCGATATTTTTGTTGAGAATCTTCACCCCGGTGCAATGGATAAGCTGGGATTCAGCTGGGAGGATGTCCACAAACTGAATCCGCGTTGCATCTACGGCACAATAAAGGGTTTCCCCCCTACGTCGAAATACAAAGACCTCAAGGCTTACGAGCCTGTGGCACAGGTGACCGCAGGAGCCGCTTCCACCACGGGGTGGTATGAGGGTGAATACAACGTACCGACGCAGAGCGGTGCCGCTCTTGGCGACTCAAATACGGGTATGCACCTCCTTATAGGTCTGCTTGCAGCCTTGATGCAACGTGAGCGCACAGGGGAGGGTTCCTATGTATATCAGTCGATGCACAATGCCTGTCTTAACCTGTGCCGTATCAAAACGCGTGACCAGCTTACGTTGGATAAGATTGGCTATCTGACGCAGTTCCCGCAGTACCCTAATGAAAAATTCCCCGACTATGTGCCGCGTTCCGGCAACATCGAAGGCTCGGGTGTGCTTGGCTGGACTTTCAAGTGCCTTGGCTGGGAGACAGACCCCAATGCTTATGCTTACATCATTCTCCAGCGTGGTGCCAAGGATTTCGAGAAGGCTTGCCAGGCATTCGGTTTCGAGGATTGGCTGACCAATCCCGATTTCAACACCGCCGATGCGCGTGACCGCCATAAGGATGAAATTATTGCCCGCATAGAGGCGTGGTCGCAGAAACTGTCGAAATTCGATGTCGTTGCCAAGCTCGCCCCTTATGGGGTGCCTTGCGCGCCGGTGCTTAGCACCAAGGAAATAATGGACGACCAGTCGCTTTACGATGGCAATACCCTTGTGAAAATCAACCAGGGTGGTGCGATAGGCGAGTTTGTCACGGTTGGTTGCCCGTTTACCATCTCCAATTACCAGCCTGCATATGGCCCCTGCCCCGAACTCGGGGGCAACACCGACGAAGTGCTCAAGGGGTTGGGCTACACCGAGGAGCAAATCCAGTCGTTCGCCAAAAACGGTACGACCGCTCCACTGCCTGACGGCAAGATGTGATTCCTGCGGCCATAACAATGGCAATGTTCCTGTTGGGTCCTGCCCCTCCATGAGGGAGACAAGGCAGGGTCCATAAATCTTCAAATATAGTTTTTAGTTGTTAGTTTTTGGTTGTCGGCCGAGTTTACTCGTGTCCGGGTAACCTCGGCCTGACAACTAAAAACTACCGATTATTTATAGCTGATGCGTTGATGATTGCGATGAACGGAAATCCATACGTTTTTTAATATGAAATAACGCATTGGCCTCGATATAATAAAGCTGAACTTTCCACTTTTTATTTATGCAAGACAATACCAAATCCAATACGGCAGTCCAGGGGCAGAAGCCTGCGTGTAACTGCAATGCGGCACCCGCACCCCATTTCCCGGAACAGGTTACCGGGATGTATATCCTTGCGAGGGCTCTGAAGAATATCGGAATCGACACGATGTATGGCCTCGTGGGCATTCCTGTTACCGAGATGGCCTATATCGCGCAGGGGCAGGGCATCCGTTTCGTGGGGTTCCGTCACGAACAACAGGCCGGTATGGCCGCCGCTACCCACGGCTATGTCACCGGTAAGCCCGGTGTACTTCTCACCGTGTCGTCGCTCGGTTTCCTCAATGGCTTGACCGCCACGGCTAATGCCACGGTCAACTGCTATCCTATGATTCAGATTTCAGGTTCGTCGGTTCGTGAGCCGATTGACCTTGACCAGGGCACATACGAAGGTCTCGACCAGCTTAATATCGCCAAGCCTATGGTGAAGGCTGCCTACCGTGTGAACAAGGCCGAGGATATCCCCACGGCCGTGGTTAGGGCTTACCGCGCAGCTATTTCAGGCCGTCCCGGCGGTGTGTATCTCGATGTGACCACCCCCTGTCTGGCACAGATTGTCGACCATGATGTGGCCGAGGCGTTGCTGTTCCAGCCTGTTGACCCGCAACCGGCCATGATTCCGTCGCCTGATTCGGTGGAACGGGCTTTGCAGATGTTGTCGCAGGCCAGGAAACCGGCCATTCTAATTGGCAAGGGGGCTGCCCAGGCAAGGGTGGAGGACTTGGTCAAGGAGTTCGTGGAGAAAACGGGTATACCGTTCTATCCCATGTCGATGGCCAAAGGTGTCCTGCCCGACAAGCATCCTTTGAGCGCCCTTTCGGTGAGAAGCACCATAATGGAGGATGCCGATGTTGTGATGCTCATAGGCGCGCGCCTGAACTGGCTGCTTAGCCGTGGCCACGGGAAATGGAACAGGGAGGGCAAATTTATCCAACTTGAAATCGACCCGAAGGAGATTGATTGCAACCGTCCGATTGCAGCTCCTGTGGTGGGTGACCTCCGCAGCTCGCTCGAAGCGATGATTGCGAAGCTTCCCGGTTACAAGATGAACATGGATTCCCAGTGGGTTCCCGGCATACAGGCCGAATCACAGGCCAAGAATGCCAAGTTTGAGGAGCGGCTTGCTCCCAAGACTGTCCCGATGACGCACTGGAGTGCGCTCGGTGCGGCAAAGAAGGTGATTGAGGCCAATCCTGATGTGATACTCGTCAACGAGGGTGCGAATACACTTGACGACACGCGCGATGCAATCGACATGAGTCTGCCGCGCCACCGTATCGATTGTGCCACATGGGCAATCATGGGTATGGGCATGGGTTCGGCCGTCGGCGCCGCCGTGGCTACCGGGAAAAGCGTGGTAGCTATCGAGGGTGACAGTGCTTTCGGTTTTTCCGGCATGGATTTTTCGACCATATGCCGTTTCAATCTCCCTGTGACGGTGTGTGTGTTCAACAACGGCGGTATATACAATGGTATCGGCGTGCCGTTGGACAAGACCTCTGACCCTGCGCCGACCACGCTTGACATCCATGCACGTTACGACAAACTCGGCGATGCATTCGGCGCACAGACCTATTATGTCACCACCCCGGATGATTTCGAGAAGGCACTGACAGAAGCTATAGCATCGAAGAAGCCATGCCTGATTGATGTGCAGCTGGCTGCCGATGCAGGCAAGGAGAGCGGCCACATAGGCTATCTCAACCCGACACCGCTGATTGATATAACAGTCTGACAGATTCGGTGGGAAGCTGTCGGGGCGCGAATTTGTCAAACGCTTGCGTGGACACTCGGAAGCGCGTCCCGTCGGCTTCATAGTTATCGACTTTTTCAACCCGGTTCACGTGGATGGTTTGTTTGCGGGAAACGAGGGATTTATTAACCACCATATATTCAAGTTATGGAACACATCTTACTTTATGCGATAGTCCCTATCATCGTTGTAATGCTGGCGGGCTACATCTCCGGGAAGAAGGGTATCTTCAACGGAGCCAACGCGAAAGCTTTCAACAAGGTGGTGCTTGACTACGCTTTGCCGGCAGCCTTGTTCGTATCAATTGTCGATGCAAGTCGCGAGATGCTTGTGCGCGACATCAAGCTGACCATAATATCCACTGTGGGTATCATGGTATGCTTCATGGTTGTGTATTTCATCTATGCGTATGCTTTTAAAAAGAACACCAAGGCCGACGGAGCCATCATGGCTCTCGTGTGCGGTTCTCCCACCATCGGTTTCCTTGGGTTCGCGGTGCTGGAGCCTATATTCGGTACCAATCCTTCTGTTGCCCTGGTGGTTGCCATAGTGGGTATCGTGGTGAATGCCATCGGTATTCCTGTCGGTTTGTCGCTGCTGAATTCGGCCAACGACAAACTTAAGCCATTGCCGGCCGGGCAGAAGCGTCCGAGCGCATGGAAACCTGTTATCCATGCATTGGAGCAGCCTGTGGCATGGGCGCCTATCCTGGCTGTGATATGGGTTATAGTGGGAATCCCCTGGCCTAAATGGGCAAGCCCGTCGTTCGACCTTATCAAGGGCGCAAACGCCTCTATGGCCGTTTTCGCCGCAGGTGTTACGCTTTCAGCTGTGAAGGTCAACATCAACTGGCAGGCTGTGCTCGGCTGTATCCTCAAGCTCATCATGATGCCTGCACTGGTGCTTGTGCTGGGACTCGTGTTCAAGATGGATCCGCTTAATCTGAAGATGCTTGTTGTGGCATGTGCGCTTCCGCCTGCATTCTCCGGCATTATCATTGCCAGCGAATATGACACTTATGTGGCAACCAGCACATCCTCACTGGCATTGAATGTGATTCTCTTCATCGGGTTCTGCCCGCTGTGGATATGGATTACCGACCTGTGTCTCAAAGCCGGGTTCTGATAACCTGATGATTTAAATATCTTACTTGCAGAGCGGGGCAGCTTGGGCTGAAAGGCCGGTTTGCTCCGCTTTGCCGTCAAAAAAACATTATATCACGATGGCAAAGCAGATAATGGACGGCTGCACAGCGGCCACGCACATAGCCTATGCGTTGAGCGACGTGGCTACGATTTATCCGATCACTCCTGTCGCTTCCATGGGGGAGATTGCCAAAAAATGGGGGATCCAGGGTCGCAAGAATTATATGGGTGTGCCTATGCGTGTGGAGGAGATGGAGAGCGAACTTGGGGCTGCGGGCGCCACTCATGGCGCCCTGGCGGCTGGTTCGCTTGCCACGACGTTCACCAATTCGCAGGGGCTTATGCTGATGGTGTCGAACATGTACAAGATGGCCGGTAACATGGTTCCTGCAGTGTTCCATGTTGGCACACGTTCGCTTGCCACACATGCGTTGAGCATTTTCGGCGACCATTCCGACATCATGGCGACGCGTGCCACCGGGTTTGCTTTCCTTGGGTCGGCATCGGTTCAGGAAACGATGGACTTGGCTTTGGTGGCGCATCTGGCGGCTGTTGAGGGTGGTTTGCCGGTGTGTCATTTTTTCGACGGATGGCGCACTTCCAACCAGATGGCCACTGTAGATGTGATTGACTATGAAAAGATATGGCCGCTGGTGAATTGGAAACGTATCAATGAGTTCAGGCAAAAAGCCTTGAACCCGGAGCATCCGTCGTTGCGGGGTTCGGCGCAGAATCCCGATGTGTATTTTCAGAATGCCGAGGCCTCTAACGGGCCTTATGCGGCTTTCCCGGAGATTGTGCAGCGGTGTATGGATAAGGTTGGGGCGGTTACCGGGCGCTGCTATCATCTGTTTGATTACGCCGGTGCCCCCGATGCGGAGGTGGTTGTTGTGTCGATGGGTTCGAGTTGCGAGGTGGTGGAACAGACCGCACGTCATCTCAATGCCCATGGCTATAAGGTGGGGCAGGTTAAGGTCAGATTATTCCGTCCGTTCTCGGGAGAGGCGCTGATTGCCGCCATACCGCAGTCGGCTAAAATGGTGGTGGTGCTTGACCGCACAAGGGAACCCGGCGCGGAGGGGGAACCTCTGTTCAAGGATGTGGTGACTGCCGCGGTCATCGCCGGTCGCGGAGACTTGCGTATTATCGGCGGACGTTACGGGCTTTCGAGCAAGGATTTCGACCCTGCCATGGTCAAGGCCGTGTTCGATGAGGGACTGAAGGAGAATCCGAAGCGTTTCTTCACCGTTGGCATCGAGGATGATGTGACGCATCTGTCACTTGATTACGATGTTTCGTTCCGTATCCCCGCAGGGGGAATGTCGCAGGCGATTTTCTATGGCATGGGGTCAGACGGCACCGTCGGTGCCACAAAGCAGGCTGCCAAAATCATAAGTGACACCGGCGGTCTTTATGCGCAGGCTTATTTCAAGTATTCCGCCAAAAAGTCGGGTGGTTACACCGTTTCGGAGCTGCGTTTCGCCGATGCTCCGATTGAGGCGGAGTACCGCATAGAGGATGCCGGTTATGTGGGGTGCAACAAGGACACTTATGTGGATAGGTTCAGGTTGGCCGACAGGCTGTGTGAAGGGGGGACGTTCGTGCTTAACTGCCGGTGGGGTGCTGATGAGCTTGACGCGCATCTGCCCGCATCGTTGCGCCGGGAAATCGCATTGAAAAACATACGGTTCTATGTGGTGGATGCGCAGTCGATTGCCGCCAAGGTTGGGTTGGGGGTTCGCGTGAACATGATTATGGAGACTGTGTTCTTCAAGCTTTCGGGGGTGATTGATTTTGCCACGGCTTTGGCGGAACTGAAAAAAGAGATTACGGCGGCCTATATACATGAGGGGGCCGATGTGGTGAGGCGTAACCTGCAGGCTGTGGATATGGCTGTTGACGCTGTTTCGGAGGTTGAAGTGCCTGCAACGTGGGCACAGTTGCCTGAAGAAGATTCAACAGTGGAACGGATTCCGTTTTCACAGCAGAACGCCATGCTTTCGACGGAGGATTTCTACAGGCATGTTTCAGACCCGTGCATAAGGCTGGAGGGGGATTCGCTGCCTGTGTCGGCGTTCACCCCCGACGGACGTATGCCTATGGGTACCACGGCATTCGAGAAGCGGCGCATTGCCATTGACGTGCCGCGATGGAATCCAGACAAATGCGTGGAGTGCACGGAATGTTCTCTTGTGTGTGCCCATGCGGCCATCCGTCCCTATCTGCTCGATGCCGGGGAGATGGCCAAGGCTCCCCAAACCTTTGTCACACGGCAAGGGGAGGGGCCGGAGGTGTTGCACGGTTACCGTTACCGCATACAGGTGTATCCCGAGGATTGCACCGGGTGCAGTTCGTGTGCCACAATCTGTCCCGGACATGCTTTGACTATGATGCCGATTGCAGGGGAGCTTCCCGCGCAGGTGCCTTTGCTCGATTTTGTCGAGAGGAACGTCTCGGTCAAGGATGGCCTTGTGCCACGGTTCACTATAAACGGTTCGCAGTTTCATCAGCCTTTGCTGCAATTCTCGGGGGCCTGTGCCGGTTGCGGCGAGACTCCTTATGTGAAGCTGCTCACGCAGCTGTTCGGGGAGCGGATGATTATCGCCAATGCCACGGGCTGTTCTTCCATATGGGGCGCGAATTATCCGAGCAATGCCTATTGTGTGCGAGATTCGGACGGGCGCGGTCCGGCGTGGGGCAATTCGCTGTTCGAGGATAATGCCGAGTATGGCTACGGCATGGCGGTGAGCTGTCGTCAACGCCGTGATGCCATCGCGGCAGCCATGGAGCAGGTGATTGCCGCCGGTGGCATTTCGGATGAGATGCAGGCTGCCATGCGGCATTGGCTTGATGTGCGCGAACAGCCGGAGGCATCGCAGAAGGCCGGTGATGCGGTAATCAAGTTGATTGGGGGCATTTCACCGGCGGTGCGCATGGAGGCCATGGATGTCATCATGGATAATGCCGATATGCTCGGGAAGAAGTCGGTGTGGGCAATCGGTGGCGACGGATGGGCTTATGACATCGGTTTTGCGGGGCTTGACCATGTGCTTGCATCGGGGGAGGATGTGAATATCCTGGTCATGGATACGGAGTGCTATTCCAACACCGGCGGACAGACTTCCAAGGCCACCCCTTTGGGTGCCGTGACAAAATATTCTCCCGACGGGAAGCGGACGTTCAAGAAGGACCTCGGGCGGATGATGATGACCTATGGCACGGTGTATGTGGCATCGGTTGCGCTCGGTGCCAACTATCAGCAGACGATTGACGCTTTCCGCGAGGCTGAGGCTTATCCGGGGCCCTCGCTGGTGATTGCTTATTGCCCTTGCATCAACCACGGCATCCGAACCGGGATGGGGGATTCGATTGTGGAGGAGCGGAAAGCAGTGGAGACCGGCTACTGGCCTATTTACCGGTATAATCCGTTGCTTGCCGCCCAGCGGCTGTCGCCCTATATTGCCGACAGCATTGCCGCAGAGAATGGCGGCACGGTCAACGGGCTCGCCGCAACCGGTTCACCGTCGGGGGTGGAGACCGCCGACAAGGGCGCGGCCGGAGAGGGATCATGGATAGAGGTGAACGATGAGACATCGCCTATGACGGTCGATTATCCGGCCGCAACGGGTGGCGTGAAAACTCCGGCAGTACCATCGGAATCAGTAGAGAATCTGTTTCCTGAAGAGAATCTCAATGCTTTCCTCGACGGGGAGGACCGTTATGCGGATATAAAACTCGTCGCGCCTAAGGCTGCCCCGCATTTGCGTTCGGCTCTTTCGAGGCGCACGCGCCTGTTGCATATGCTGCTGTCTTCTTTGCAGTAGGGGGGTATGCCGTGACAATACGGCACCTCTTCAAGGTTGCCATACATAAGTCATCTTAAACCCCATGTTGAAAGCGCGCACTATGCACGCTTTCAACATGGGGTTTACCATAGCTCCGAGAGAGTTGCCGAACTTAATATTTGGCTATAATTTTGTAGGGGATGCACCTGGTGCATCCCCTACAATTGGGGCTCCGCAACGCCCTCTTATCTGATGGCTTGACTGTGGGTTATGTCAAGCAGGCTGCACTGGGGGTACAGGCGTGGTTCCGGGGGTCGGTGCCACGGGAACTGCGCTTGGAACCGGGGCTGCTAACTTTGCTTCCCATCCGAGGGCGCTGGCTCCGAGCACGGCTGCATCAGCTTCCTTCAGTTCGGAGATGAGGACTTTCACTTTCCCTTTCCAGATGTTCATCATGTTTTTCTCCAACGAGTTGCGGAGGGGCTTCATCAGCAGTTCGCCGCTCTTGGCAAGGCCGCCGAAAAGGATGAATGCCTCGGGTGCGGAGAACACGGTGAAGTCGGCCAAAGCCGCTCCGAGGATGTCGCCGGTGTATTCAAAAATGTCCTTTGCGAGTTTGTCGCCTGCGACGGCTGCATCGTATACGTCTTTTGACGTTATCTCATCGGTGGGGATGTTGCGCAGGAGCGAGGGTTCGTTGGCGCGTGCTTCAAGGAACTCGCGTGCGGAGCGTGCCACGCCTGTTGCGGAGCAATATGCCTCGAGGCAACCGCAGCGTCCGCAACCGCAGAGACGACCGTTGGTGCGTTTCACGGTTATGTGGCCGAGTTCGCCGGCGAATCCGTCATGTCCGTAGACGAGCTGCCCGTTGATTACGATTCCCGAACCTACGCCTGTGCCAAGGGTAATCATGATAAAATCCTTGAGGCCGCGTGCCGCGCCGTAGGTCATCTCGCCGATGGCAGCGGCATTGGCATCGTTGGTTATTGACACAGGTATGCCGAATTTTTCGCTTACGAGTTGTGCCAGTGGTATTGGAGTAGGCCAAGGGAGGTTGACACCCTGTTCAATCATGCCGGTGTAGTAGTTGGCGTTGGGTGCACCGATGCCGATGCCGTGCACTTTGTCGATGGCATCGTTGGCTTCCATCAGTTTTGTAAGTTCGGTGTGAAGCTCGTCGATGTAAGCTTCTACTGTGGCGTGCTTGCGGGTTTTGATTGAGGAACTTGCGAGCACCACTCCACGGGCATCTACGATGCCGAATACGGTGTTGGTGCCACCTATGTCGATTCCGACTACATAAGGTTTGCTCATTTCAGTTAGAATATAAGGTAAATTTTATTGTTATGCAGAGCATAAACAATGTGCGACGCGGAGGCATACCGTGGAGCGCGGCAGGCGTTACCGACGACCTTCTGGAAATCGGGGCAAAAGGAGCCGCATGCAAGACCTACAATTCCAACCAGACATTGACCGCCGACGCATGGCTCATATCACCGGCAATTGACGTAACCGCCGGAGTGGAGTACACTGTCTCCGTCAAAGCCCGCACCAAGGCAGCCTACGGCGAGACCGAAAACTTCCGAATCACCGCTTCGACAGAAAGCACCGTCAACGCACTCAAAACAGGTACCGTAATCCTCGATAAGAAAAACTACTCCAATACAGGAGACTACGAGGAACTCACCGCCACCTACATACCCGCCGCCGACGGCGAAGTCTATTTCGGTGTGCAATGTTACAGCGAACCCGACATGGACCACCTCTACCTCACGCGCTTCTCAGTTACCGACAGTTCGGGAGGGGGAGGCGATACCCCCGACACCCCGCCGGCGGGGAAGACCCTACCCTACGAATTCCACTTCAATGACGCCGCCACATTTGCCGACGACTGGGTGTCGGTGGCCGGTCCCGGAGCAGCCTCGCAAGAGGGATGGAGCCTCAACTCGTTCAGCGGATTCGCAGAATTCGACAAAGCCGAAGGATTACAGGAGGACAACTACCTCATCTCACCAGCACTCGCTGTCACCAAAGCAGCCACCTATGCCATCGACACCAAGGTGTGGGCCAATGGCAGACTCGAAGTGCTGTTGGGCACTGACCCCGAAGACCTGTCTTCATTCAACCCGGTAGCCACGTTCGAGGACACCCCGTTCCCCGACACAGCCGACAAACCCACCCGGACCAACGTCAGTATCACCGAAACCGGCACATACCATGTCGCATTCAGGGCTTGTTCCCCCGGCGGCACCTACATGGGACACCGCATTTATGCCTTCGGTTTCAAGGAGAATGTCCCCACCCCGGCAATAGTCACCGACCTCAAGGCGGCGGCCGATCCCACCGATGAACTTTCAGTGAACCTTAGCTGGACTTACCCCTCGCTCACCTCGGGGGGCACACCGCTCGATGAAATCGTCAAGGCGGAACTGTTCCGGGGCGACGACCTTATAAAGACATTCAATTACCCCACTCCCGGCGCGCCATGGGCATACCAGGACACAGACATCGCCGAACCGGGCGTATACACTTATAAAATCGTGATATACGGCCAATACGGGGCAAACACCGACGACCAGCCCATAGAAGTACCCTCCGGTTACGTAGGGAAACCTGTCATCCCGTTCCCGGCAAACATAACACTCACCAGCCAACCCGACATCGCCGCCATGTTCACCGTCAACGATGAAAACAACGACGGCAACACATGGGTCTATGAAACCGGCAGCTGGACAAAGAACTACGTTTCGGCAAACACCGACGACAACGTGGAGATGGACGACTACCTCTGCACCCCCTACCTGCACCTCCAGGCCGGATACTACCTGGCAAACTTCAAGACATGCGGCAAGAACAACACTTACGAACTCGGATATGTCACCAACCGCCACCTCCAGGCATCCACATTTGTCAAACTGGCTGAAATCAGCGGCGACACTTCGTCAGTGCCTGGCGACCATAAAATAGTGGTGGTAATTACCGCAGAGGGCGACTATGCCTTTTCCGTGCACCACACAGGCAGATACACCGATTCATCATATTACAACAACGTCACCATGGGTGGCTTCGAACTTGCCGAACAACCCTTGCTTCCCGGCACGGCTACCGAACTGGAGGGCATCGCGGCTACCGACAACACCCTCTGCGCCACCCTCCGATGGATCAACCCGACCCTTGACAACGGCGGCCAACCCCTTGAGTCGCTCACAGAAGCCGTCATCTACCGCGACGGGGAAGAGATTGCCCGGATTACAGAGAACATACACCCTGGGGAACAATCGGAATACACAGACAACCCATTGCCGTCGCCGGGGGAACACACCTATCGAGTAGAGGTGTTCAACGAAAACGGATGCTCCGAGGAGCCAGCCCCGGAAACCACCGTGTTCATCGGCCCAGGCAAAGGGCTTCCTTACGAGACATCTGATTTCGCTGAATGGAAGGTCTTGAACATAAACGATGACTGGTATAAATGGGAAACCGACTACAACGGGGTGTTCGGATTCTCGCAGACGTGGGGCGACACCACCGACGACTACGCCCTTTCACCGTTCATCGAACTTGAACCCAACCACAAATACCAATTAACGGTCACCACAGCTGCCGGGGGAACTAACGAAGTGGCATTGGTCGCAGGCCAGAGCCATGACCCATCAAAACTTTCGGCGATAGCCACCGTCAGCCCGGATTCCTCCGAGGAGAAACAGCATCACTACCACTTCACCACCATCCCGGGTGAACAAGCAGCCCGGTCCGATACCGGGGACAGCGAAACAGCCAATCTCCCCTCCGGGAAAAACACATTCGGATTCCATGCAACCTCCACAGGAGCGATAAAATTGACACGAGTCCAACTTATCGACAATGGGACGACAAGCGGCACACGCACAATCCCGGCATCAAACGGGACATTGCATTATGCCAACGGCATTGTTCATTGCAGCCCCGGAGCCACCGAAATCGCAGCATACACACCCGCCGGCCACCTCGTTGCAAAGGCTCACAACACACAGAGCCTCGACCTTTCGCATCTGCCCAAAGGAAGCATCCTGATTGTCAAGGCATCCACCGGCGAGAACCGCACAACCCTGAAGATTGTCCTCTGACCCCTCCAAAGTGACACCCCGACACCACCGAAGCCTGTTCAAATCTGTATCAGAAAAACTTTTTCTGATAAAAAATTTGAACAGGCTCTTACTTATCAAGGATATATCCTTATCTTTGCATAACAATAAAATTTACCTTATATTCTAACTGAAATGAGCAAACCTTATGTA
>WSMN01000125.1 GCA_013316535.1 Muribaculaceae bacterium
CGGTGTCGACTGGCCTGCCATGACCGCCGCCTATCGCCGCTTCCTCCCCCATATCAACAACAACTATGATTTTGCCGAACTCCTTAGCGAACTCCTCGGTGAACTGAACGTGTCGCACACCGGCGGACGTTATCGCCCCTCTCCGGCAGCCGGTGCCGACCGCACCGCTTCCCTCGGTCTGCTTTATGATATGACGTATACGGGCGATGGCCTGAAAGTGGATGAGATTATCGTTGACGGCCCCTTCGACAAGGCCGCCTCCCGTCTTGTCCCGCAAGCTGTCATAACCGCGATAAACGGCGTTGACATTACCCCGCAGGCCGACATGGATGCCCTTTTCAATGATATTGCCGGGAAAAAGACCCTCGTTGCATTCACCCTCCCGTCAGGAGAAAAACTGGAAGAGGTTGTCACCCCTGTAGCCGCTTCCAAAATAAGCGGCCTTCTCTACAACCGCTGGGTGCGTCAGCGTGCCGAGGATGTGCGCCGTTGGTCGGATGGCCGTCTCGGGTATGTCCATATCCCATCCATGAGCGATGACTCTTTCCGGCCTATGTATGCCGACCTCCTTGGGAAATACAACAATTGCGAGGGGGTGGTGATTGACATTCGCTGGAACGGAGGCGGACGTATGCACGAGGACATAGAAGTTCTCTTCACGGGCGAGAAATATCTCACCCAGGAGATTCGTGGAAAGGATGTGTGCGACATGCCTTCGCGCCGTTGGAACAAGCCTTCGATAATGCTCGTTGCCGAGCCATGCTACAGCAATGCCCACGGCACCCCATGGGTCTACAAGCATCAGAGCATAGGCAAGGTGGTGGGTATGCCGGTTCCCGGTACCATGACCTCTGTCAACTGGGTCACTATGCAGGATCCGACGCTGGTGTTCGGAATCCCCGTAATCGGCTATCGCACAGCCGAAGGCACCTACCTGGAAAACTTCCAGCTCGAACCCGATGTGCGCGTTGACAACACCCCCGAAGCCATCGTTTCCGGCGAGGATACCCAGCTCCGCACCGCCGTCGAAACCCTCCTCCGCGACCTCGATTCCCGCCGTTGAACCATCTGCTGCCAATCCCCTGCCATCAAGATATTGCGGGGAGGTTGCATAACCTCATCAACAAGCCCTTGCAGAGGTCGGGACTGTGTTAAACCCCGCGTTGCGATGCCTTGCGGCATCGCAACGCGGGGTTTAACATGATATATCGACGGTAACATTAGGGAGATGCTGTTTTTTGAAGTTATGCACCCACTCCATGCGCGCTTCGCATTGTCTCATGATTTTGCAAAATTTGCCTATTTGGGAAATTATTGGTAATTTTGTGCGAAATTTTAACGGTTTTATATAATGAAAAAGCTTTCAACCGCCTTGGTGGCGGCAACAGCGGCCTTGGCAATGAATGCCGAAGGCTATCAGGTCAACACGTTCAGTGCAAAGCAGGAAGGGATGGGACACGTGGGAGTGGCCATGAAACTCGGCTCCGAGAGCCAGATTTTCAATCCCGCCGCAGTGTCGTTCATGGACAAGACAATGATGATTTCCGGCGCGATGAGTGCCATAAAGGCAACTGCCAAAGCAACCATCGACGGTGCTGACTACGAGACGAGCAACAAGGTGTCCACCCCTATGAATTTTTCGGCGGCATTCCGAATTTATGATAACCTTTATGCCGGCGTTACATTTTACACACCATATGGCTCCTCCATCAACTGGGGCAAATCGTGGCCTGGAGCAGTGCTGAACCAGTCGGTTGATTTGAAGGTTTTCACCGTGCAGCCCACCGTTTCATGGCGCATCGCCGACCGTCTTTCGATTGGAGCCGGACTGATGATTTCATGGGGTAACGTCAACCTCAACAAGGCTCTTGTCTCTGCGCAGTCGATGGATGCAGTGATGGATTTGCAGTATGAAGCCGCGAAGCTGAAATATGCCGTTGCCCAGGCGCAGGCCATGATGGGCGGTCCCGCACCTGGTGAGGCTCCCGTCGAACCGCAATATAAGTACGGCATGGTGGCTCCGGCCTCTGTCAACCTCAAAGGCAGTTCTGAACTTGCACTCGGCGTGAATGTCGGTGCGATGTTCGACATCAATTCACAATGGACCGTAGGAGCCTCCTTCCGCTCCAAAATGAACATGCATGTCAAAGCCGGTGAAGCCATGGTGGAATACGCCGACGAACAGGCTCGTCAGGTGCTCGGCTCCCAACTCGACAACCTCAACTACACCAACTTCGATGCCTCCATGCCTTGCCCCTACGTGCTCACATTCGGTGTGAGCTACAAACCGATTCAACGCCTCACGCTTGCGTTCGATGCACAGCTCAACGGCTGGAGCGCTTACAAGAACCTCGACATTGCATTCGCCAATCTCTCCCAGTTCGACCAGCACCTTGTCAAGGACTATAAGAACGCCATGACCTATCATCTCGGAGGTGAATTCGCCATGACTGACCGTCTCGACCTCCGTGCCGGTCTCATGGTAGACTGCAACCCCTGCAATCTCGACTATTATAACCCCGAGACACCCGGTACCACAAAGATAGAACCATCTGTCGGCCTTTCGTTCCGACCCCTCAAGGGGCTTTCCATCGATGTTGCCTTCATGTATGTACATGGCGTTAAGGTCAGCAACGCCACCGGTCGTTACGAAGACTTCCTTGCTCCCTCGTTCAATGAAGGCTTGGCTGCCTACAACGCCGGTGTAGCCCAGTTCAACCAGGTGCTCTCTGCCCTCGGCAAGCCGGCTTATCCTGCAGCATCCTTCTCCCCCATGCAGCGCGACCGCACCCTCTCCGCCGATTATAAGGTTCATGCCCTTATCCCCGCAATCGGTATCAGCTACGCTTTCTGATAGCCATTGTCTGCACACCGACATTGAAAACCGCCCGCAATCACATTGGATTGCGGGCGGTTTCGCTATAATAGAGTGTTATGACTATTCTTGTGCGGAGTGCATTAGTCCTCGTTGAGGTTAACGCGCTTGAACGCTACCACTGCAAGGCCTTTCTGGCTCTCTTCGAGATACTTGCCGATGGTGAGGTTGCCGTCCTTGATGAACTCCTGTTCCATAAGGCAGGATTCCTTGAAGAACTTGTTCAGACGTCCCTGTGCGATGTTCTGAATCATCTGCTCGGGCAAGTTTGCTGCCTTTGCCTCGGCCGTCTCCTTGGCGATGGCGCGAGCCTTATCGGCCTCCTCTGCGGTGAGCCATCCCTTGGCTATGTTCGATTCGATGTGGGCTTCGCTGTCAACGAGGTTGGGGTTGATGCCGGCTTTCTTAAGTGCTGCTTCTACAGCCTTCTTCACCTGCTCTTCCTTGGTTTTCTCGATAGCCACGTTAAGCTCACCGTCGATAACGCTCTGCTCAACGCTGTTGCGGTCAACGGCAACGGGATTCATCGAAGCAACCTGCATGGCTACGTCGCGGCCAACCTGGAAGTCAACACCCTCGAGGTTGAAACCTACTATGGTGGCAAGCTTGTTGCCAAGGTGGTTGTAGGAAGTGGTCGAAGGAGCCTCGATATGGGGGAGGAAGCGGCGATAGGCGGCGGTCATGGCAGGCCAGTCGACACCG
>WSMN01000126.1:0-2567 GCA_013316535.1 Muribaculaceae bacterium
TTATGGCGCAGACGTTTGTGGTTGCAGATGCTTTCTATAACGGCACCTGCAGCTAATGCGAAACAACAAGCCTCATCATAATCTCCATAGCCATGGAGCGAATCGACACCATAGCGGTTCCACATCTCGCCATAATAATAGTCCTTCAATCGATACATGCCATCGAACTTCACAAGCACAACAATCGGTTTGCCTGGAATGTTCCACCGCCCTACTCTGACGGATATGCCTTCCGGTAGGTCGGCTTTGTCTTTCCAGGGGCGTAGTAATGATGGTACTTCTGTAAAATATGGGGATGGATTATTGTCGGACCACGGTAAGCGATGTTACAGCCAACGAATGCGAACAGTTACTCGACCGACGCCCGGATGTTGTAACACCGAATGGATTCCAAGGCGACCTTGCACCCGTGAAGCTGAAAGCAAAACGAGCACGCCAGACAGCCCGTGAAGCATTGATGAACGTAGCATCAGCACTTACAGGCAAACCCACGGCCGATGATACATTCATAGTGGCCACTTCAGGACGATGCGAATACCGCAACAAAGGAATTGACGTTTTCCTCGATGCCATAGCTCAATTCAAACACGACCCGGCAACAAAGCCTGTCTTGGCGTTCGTGCTTGTTCCAGCGTGGACAAAACAGCCTCGTGAAGACCTTCAGGCTAATCTCGTTTCCGATGTCCGTTCCAACCGGCCATTGGTGGAACCCATCATAACACATGAGGTCAACAACCCCGATGAAGACCCTATATTGAACCGCATACGCCAGCTCGGAGCAGCAGAAGGGAATGTAAATATAATTTATGTGCCATGCTATCTCAACGGCAACGACGGAATCTTCAATATGGATTATTATGAAATCCTTGCAGGATTGGATGCCACAGCATTCCCCTCCTACTATGAGCCCTGGGGATACACGCCATTGGAAAGTGTCGCATTCGGGGTTCCGACAATCACCACATCGCTTTCCGGGTTCGGACAATGGATTATGTCTTCATCCAAAAGCGATTTTGAAGTGAGCGGAGTGGATGTAATCAACCGCACTGACTCCAACTATAACGAAGTGGTGAACAGACTGGCAGACGGACTGCGCACACTTGCGGATGCCTCCGACGAATATTGCGAAAAAGCCTCAAAGGCTGCACGCGACACCGCAGAACGAGCCGAATGGAGCTACTTCATAACATATTACATAGATGCGTTCCGACAAGCCATTGAAGCAGCCGACAAACGACGAGGCAGCTGACGGAAGGCGAATGGCTATTATCCCATAACGATGAACTGACATTCATCCAATTATATTTATCCCTTATTTTTAAAACCTTTGCAACTTACAGTTGTCAACAAACACAATTCAAAAAAATACAAAGCTAAATCATGAAACTTCAAGTTAGCAACACTAACGCTCCCGCATGGCGAGACCTGACGGTGAAATCGGACCTCCCCTCGAAACTCAAGCACCTCGAGGAACTCGCCAAAAACCTGTGGTGGGTATGGAGCAGCGAAGCCAAAGCGCTGTTCCGCGACCTGAACCCCGACTTATGGCGTTCAACAGGCGAAAATCCCGTAATGGTTCTCCAACAACTCTCATCTGAACGGCTCGAAGAAATTCTTGCTGACAAGGAGCTGATGGGGCGTATAGACCATGTGTTCGGAATGTTCAAGGAATACATGGCCAAGCCAATGCGCAAAGACATACCCTCGGTATCCTATTTCTCGATGGAGTATGGACTTTGCAATGCACTTAAAATCTACTCCGGCGGCCTCGGTGTGCTTGCCGGCGACTATATCAAAGAAGCCTCCGACAGCTGCGTGCCAATGACAGCCGTCGGCTTCCTCTACCGTTTCGGCTACTTCACACAATCTCTCAGCGTGGATGGCCAGCAGATAGCCAATTACGAACCGCAAAACTTCAACCAGCTCCCCATTGAGCAGGTAATGGAAGAAAACGGCCGTCCGATGATTCTGGAGGTGCCTTATCCCGGACGTACCATATACAGCCATGTATGGCGTGTGAACGTGGGACGCATGAACCTCTACCTTATGGATACCGACTTCGACATGAACTCGGAATTCGACCGTGTAATCACCCATCAGCTTTACGGCGGAGACTGGGAAAACCGCATCAAACAGGAATACCTGCTCGGCATCGGCGGTATCCTCATGCTGAAGAAACTTGGCATACACACCGAACTCTACCACTGCAATGAAGGCCACGCTGCCTTGCTGAACCTCCAGCGTCTTGTTGATTTTGTTCAGGAAAAACACCTGGACTTCAACGTGGCACTCGAACTGGTACGAGCATCAAGCCTCTACACCGTGCATACTCCTGTACCGGCTGGACACGACTACTTCGATGAAGGCCTTTTCGGCAAATACATGGGTGAATACCCCGCAAAACTCGGCATCTCCTGGAATGACCTCATGAACATGGGTCGTGAGAACCCGAACACCAATGAGCGATTCTCAATGAGCGTGTTCGCGCTCAACACATGCCAGGAAGCCAATGGTGTCAGCTGGCTGCACGGCGAGGTCTCCAAAAAGATGTTCGCCGGAATCTGGAA
>WSMN01000126.1:2577-2890 GCA_013316535.1 Muribaculaceae bacterium
GAATACAACTGGCAGGAAAGCCATGTGGGCAATGTAACCAACGGCGTCCACATGCCGACATGGGCAGCTTCGGAATGGAAAGAATTCTATCTGGAGAAACTCGGCCCGCAGGTGTTCGAACATGCCGACAATCCCGAAAACTGGAAAGGCATCTTCAAGGTTAAGGATGAGGAAATCTGGAACATGCGATGCACGCTCAAGAACAAGTTCATCAACTTCGTAAAGCGTGATTTCAAGGCAAAATGGCTTGCCAACCAGGGTGACCCCTCGGCCGTAATGAAGATTGTGGATAAAATCAATCCCAACGCCCTCA
>WSMN01000126.1:2900-3499 GCA_013316535.1 Muribaculaceae bacterium
CTCATAATCGGCTTTGCCCGTCGATTTGCAACATACAAACGTGCACACCTGCTTTTCACTGACCTTGAACGTCTTTCGAAAATCGTCAACAACGAGCAGTTCCCTGTGCAATTCGTGTTCTCCGGCAAAGCTCATCCCGCCGACGGCGCAGGCCAGGGACTTATCAAGCGCATCATGGAAATCTCGCGTATGCCCGAATTCCTTGGCAAGATTATCTTCCTGGAGGACTACAACATGATTGTAGCCAAACGCCTTGTAACGGGCGTTGACATCTGGCTCAACACCCCCACACGTCCCCTGGAAGCATCCGGCACATCTGGCGAAAAAGCCGAGATGAACGGTGTGCTAAACTTCTCGGTACTTGACGGATGGTGGTATGAAGGTTACCGTTTCAACGAACATGCAGGTTGGGCTCTTACCGACAAGCGCACCTATACCGACCAATCCCAGCAGGATAAACTCGATGCAGCAACCATCTACTCGATGCTTGAGAACGAAATCATCCCGCTATATTTTGCCAAGAACTCCAAGGGCTATTCACCCGAATGGGTTCAGTATATCAAGCGTTCAATCGGAGACATCGCTCCCCACTTCACCAT
>WSMN01000127.1 GCA_013316535.1 Muribaculaceae bacterium
CCAAGCATGTTCTCTGTTCGGTCAATCCGTTGGTCGAGGTCGCCGGAATTGTCGGGGATGATTTCCTTGCGCGCAGGGGGTGTTTCACTCCCCGAAATCGTTGGCAGGGAGCTGGGCAACAGCGTCAAGCAGGTGATGCGCGTATTCTCGGTGGTGCTCCTGATTCTTGTGGGGGGTGTATTTGTAGTGACCACATCGGGACTTGTGGCCTCTCTGACCCCCGAAAAGTTCAATGCATCGTTCTGGGCCATTGTTATTTTCGCATATTATCTGGTAGCTACCATGTTCCCGGTCGACAAAGTGATAGGAAACATATATCCTCTGTTTGCAGGGGTGCTTCTGTTCATGGCAGCAGGGCTGGTTAGTGTGATGCTTTTCGGAGGTCCGGAAGTGCCCGATGCCTTTGCCGGGGGAATAGGCAACCGCTACCCTGCGGAGCGACAAGCCGCACATCCCATCTTCCCGATGCTATTCATTTCCATAGCCTGTGGAGCCATATCAGGCTTTCACGCCACGCAGTCGCCCATGATGGCACGCTGCATGACCAACGAGCGGCTTGCACGCCCCGTGTTCTATGGAGCCATGGTTGCCGAAGGGATTGTGGCTCTGATATGGGCGGCCGCCACTATAACATTCACACAGGGATATGAGGGCCTGGCCTCCTACATGGCACAACCCGGCCACAGCCCAAGCTCGCTGATCCACGACATATCCACAACCTGGCTCGGCCGCATAGGGGGCCTCATAGCCGTTATAGGCGTGATAGCCGCACCTGTGACCACCGGCGACACGGCCCTGCGCAGCGCACGACTGATAGTGGCCGACTTCACCCGCTTCTCTCAAAAAAAAATCTGGCAACGCGCTTTAGTGTCGGTGCCGCTGTTTCTGCTCACATTCCTGGTGATGAAGATTGACTTCAATGTGCTCTGGCGCTATTTCGCATGGAGCAACCAGACGCTCGCGGTGTTCACCCTGTGGGCATCTACCGTCTACCTGGCACGCCACCGGCGCTTTTATCTGATAACTCTGATTCCTGCGGTATTCATGACGATGGTATGCACCGACTATATCCTTGTCGCCCCTTCACCCGAAGGGTTCGGCATCGGCAACACACTTGCGCTGGTGGTATCATCGGCAGTGACATTGTTATGCACCGGATTGTTTGCCCGCTATAAAAGGTCGTTGCAAGCAACCACTGAAATTTTTTCCTGAAAAAGCATATATGGATTTCATTGCAACCATAGGCGACAGCAGCCTTTACAACTTTCATTCACACACCGAATTTTGCGACGGACGGGCGCAGATGGAGGCATTCGCCCGCGAGGCCGTTCGTTGCGGGTTCACCCATTATGGATTCACCCCCCATTCACCCATCCCCATCCAATCGCCTTGCAATATGCGCCGCGATGACGTGCCGCGCTTCCTAAGCGAGGTCAACCGCATCAAAAAAGAATACGGCGACAGCTGCCGGTTTTATGCCGGTATGGAGATAGACTACCTCGGTGACGAGTGGGGGCCGGCACATCCATATTTCAGCACCCTCCCGCTTGATTATTCCATCGGTTCTGTGCATTTCATTCCCTCGCAGGAAGGGGAATACATCGATATCGACGGCCATTTCGACAGCTTCCGGCGAAAAATGCAGCAATATTTCCACGAAGACATCCATTATGTGGTGGAGACCTTCTACCGGCAGTCCCACAGAATGCTCGATGCAGGAGGATTCGACATTCTCGGACACCTCGACAAAATCGGACACAACGCATCGCATTACCACCCGGGCATAGAGGATGAATCATGGTACACACACCTGCTTAACGACTATCTCGACCATGTGATAGCATCGGGAGTGACAGTGGAAATCAACACGAAAGCATATGTTGACCACAATGGACGGCTGTTCCCCGCCAGCCGCTACATCCCGCGACTGCGTGCTGCCGGAGTGCCGATAATCGTCAATTCCGATGCCCACGTACCCGCATTGATAAATGCCTCACGCGAAGTCGGTCTACATATCCTTCTGTAGAGACGGCATTCATGCCGTCTTGCAATTTTCTTAGCAGACCCCTCATACCAACAGATACAAGACGGCATGAATGCCGTCTCTGCCGCATCACGCATAATCTTTAATAGCGATTCAAAAAATCCGGGTGGCTGACATTGTGCCAGCCACCCGGATTGATGAATCTATTAAATGACGGAATCAGCGAACGATTTCCTTGGAAACCTTGTCGCCACGCTTGACAATGTAGAGTGCGCCAGCCTCGGGTGTGAGAACGCGAACGCCCTGCAGATTGAAATAAACGGCAGCCTCCTCAACATCGGCGGCAGCAACTGTCTCGATGGCACTTGAACCCTTTGTGAGAGTAACCTGCTTGGTATCGAAATCAACGGTCACATTGTATACTGCGGGACGAACTTTCCACGCGTTTTCACCGCGCACGAAAGCAGCGGGAACACCAACGGAGATTTCCTCATCGAGTACGGATGCACCATAACGGTCGCCTACAGCCCAATCCTCTGCATCGGCGCCCTTGGCAGTGCAGAAGCTGAAGAAACCATACTCATTGTCAAAGGCAGTCTCGATTTCAACATTCGTAAGGGTGAACACATTGCCGTTCTTGGTCATTTCCACGGGAGTGGAGGGAATCCAATGGTTATCCTTTACATCACCGATGAGATACAGAGATGCAGGAGAAGTAACAGAAGCCTGTCCCGAAACAGTGATGGTCTTGTCATTGAGGTTGAGGGTAATTGTGACATTGGCAACATTATCAGCCATCGCCATATCTTCATTCATACCTTCATAGCTGTAGGGAGTATCAACAGTCATTGCAATATCACCCGAAGAGAAGCTATAGCCCCAATCGGCAGTTCCGATTTTGAACACCTCGCCAGCCCCGAGTGCGGCAACATTTAGAGTATAGATTTTCTCATCAGCAGTGGAGAACTTGTAGGTTGCATCAAGACCCTCGTTGAGCCAGTCGTTAAGCATTCCACGGAGGTAGAGGTCGCCCATCTTGTCATCTATCGCGCCACCGAGAATAAATTTCTTTGTGTTGGTGTTGACTGTGAAAGTATATTCTCCGGCGGGGAGTTTCCATGCGTTTTCTGAAGGGAACAACATTGCGTTTTCACCTTCAACGGGAGTTGCGTCCTTGGAAGTAGCGCCATAGCGTGCACCATTGGTGGCATCCCAGCTTGTTCCGATATTCTCTGTGAAGCCGAACCATTTAGTACCGTCGAAAGACACGGAAAGAGTGAACACACCGGCTTCACCGGTAGAGGCCATCTCAATACCCTTCTGGTAACTCCACCCACCTTCAACCGGGTCACCGATAAGATAAAGCTGGGTTGCGGCCGCGTTAGCACAGAACGCCATCAGCACTGATGCGAGAAAAAAGTAAATTTTCTTCATAACAGATTAAACAATGATTCGGTAAAAATAACCGAAGTAGTTGAAACTTAAGTTAATATATCGA
>WSMN01000033.1 GCA_013316535.1 Muribaculaceae bacterium
CAATAATATATACTATAATTCTCAATGAAGCTTTCACAGTTCAAGTTCAAATTGCCTGAAGATTTGATTGCGCAGCATCCTGCGGAACATCGTGACGAATGCCGTATGATGGTGGTTCACCGCAAGACGGGAGAGATTGAACACAAGGTGTTCAAGGACATCATCGGATATTTCGACGAAGGGGATGTGATGGTGTTTAACGACACGCTGGTGTTTCCTGCGCGTCTCTACGGCAACAAGGAGAAAACGGGTGCACGCATAGAGGTGTTTCTGTTGCGGGAGCTTAACACGGAACACAAGTTGTGGGATGTGCTTGTGGAGCCGGCCCGCAAGATCCGTATCGGTAACAAGCTTTATTTCGGTGAAGACGAGTCGATGGTTGCCGAGGTAATCGACAACACGACTTCGCGTGGCCGCACGTTGCGTTTCCTTTATGACGGAAGCCATGAGGAGTTCAAAAGGAATCTGTTCAATCTCGGTTCGACACCGCTCCCGGAGTATATCAAACGTGAGCCGGAAGAGATTGACGCGGAGATGTACCAGACCATCTTTGCCAAGAACGAAGGTGCCGTTGTGGCTCCTGCCGCCGGGCTTCATTTCAGCCGCGAGGTGTTGAAGCGTCTTGAAATCAAAGGTGTTGAACAGGGCTTCCTGACAGTTCACAGCGGGCTTGGCGCATTCCGGGAGATAGATGTTGAGGATTTGACCAAACACCGCATGGATTCGGAGGACATGAGTGTCAACCAGGAACTTGTGGATTTGGTCAACAATGCCAAGGACAATGGCAAGCAGGTGTGTGCGGTGGGTACTTCCACTTTACGTGGTATCGCGAGTGCTGTCAGCATGGGTGGGCATATGAAGACCTATACCGGGTGGACTAACAAGTTCATATTCCCTCCTTACGATTTCACTGTCTCCACTGCATTGGTGACCGGGTTCCATATGCCGTATTCGACAATGCTTATGATGGTCACGGCATTCGGCGGTTACCAGTTGGTGATGCACGCCTATGAGGAGGCTATCAAAGAGGGTTATAAATTCGGAGCATACGGCGATGCCATGCTGGTGATTGACTGACGTTATATGATTATTGACGAAAGGAGTTCGCGGCGTGAAAGGGTGATTGAAGTAGGCCGCAGAATGTTGACGGCCGCCCGCACGGCACCCAAGGGGAAGGGTGTGGATATACTGGAGTGCGCGCTTGTGGAGGGTGATGACATCGAAAGGCTTTCGGCTGTTATGAAGCAGCTTCATGCAGAGACCGGGCGTGGAGTCTACGCCCGTGACAGTGAGAATATCATGAAGGCCGACTGCATTGTGGTCATTGCCACTCGCGATATGCCATTAGGGCTTAATTGCGCCCATTGCGGTTTCGCGACTTGCGAGGACAAGCCAGCGGCTGTGCCTTGTGCAATCAACAGCGTGGATGTCGGCATTGCCATTGGCTCGGCTGTGGCCACGGCTGCCGATTGCCGGGTGGATTGCCGTGTCATGTTTTCGGTCGGCATGGCTGCCGAGCGGATGAACCTGCTCGAGGGGTGCCGTCAATATTTCTGTATTCCTTTGTCGGCGGGTGCCAAGAATCCGTTTTTTGACAGGTAAGATGCAGTTACATTAGCGGAGGGTGTTGCAAAACCTCGGGAAAGAGGCACCTCTACAAGGTTGCCCCCTCTATACCATAGCTGACCCCGCCATGTCGCCGTCTAAGGGCGGCTCATGGCGGGGTTAACCATTGCCCCGTCATCTCCGAGGGCTTGCGAACGGAATTTTGCAACGTTTACCCTCGTGTGGTATTGTGGAATATCTCTCGCAGAGAACGCAGATGGCGCAGATTTCTTTGCGTTCGGTGAATGGATGGTAAGATAAGAATGGTAATGGGGTGGTATGGTGAAAAATAATGGGTTGACAGCCCCTTTTACATTGTCCTATTTGGGGGCGGTTGGGTTATAGGATGGAGAGGGTTGGGATTGCAGTTAGGAGGGAGGTGAGGCGGGGCGCTTCATCGGAACGGACGGAGAGGGTGATGCGGCACGTGTTGTCGAACTCTTGTGAGAGGATGCGTATGCCGGGTTGCTTGACTGTGCGCATCACGTCGTTCATGGCGAGGTAGCCGAATGTGAATGTTATTGTGGATTGCTCATGGCATTCTATGATTTCGGCGGCTTCGATTGCCGCACAGGCCGCCTCGCGATATGCCACAATCAGCCCTGATGTGCCAAGTTTTATGCCACCGAAATATCTCACAACGATGATGGCGATGTTGGTGAGGTTGAATGAATTGATTTGTCCGAGGATGGGTTTCCCGGCGGTGCCGGAGGGCTCGCCGTTATCTGATGACAGGTATTCCGTTCTTGCCGCGCCAATCATATATGCCCAGCATACGTGGCGCGCATCATGGTATTTATTGGCATATTCCTTGATTAATGCTTTGGCTTCATCGGCTGATGAAACGGGGTGGGCGAATGCCAGGAATTTGCTGCGTAATTCGGTGTAGGATGCTTCGGATGGGGCTGTTATGGTGGTGTATGTGTCGGCCATGAGGCGATGGTTTATCGGGTTGTTTTGACGGTGGTGGCGCGGTCGAACGCATCGATGAACGAATCGGGGGTGCAGTTGAGGATGTGTACCCCTTGCCTGTCGGCGAAACTGCGAATCCGATGGTAGGAGCGGAATGCAATGTGGAATGATTCGAGCACCTGATGGAGGGGGAGTGAAAGATATGCGGTGCGTATGCGTTGTTGTTCGCGGGAGTCTTCCTTATAGAAGTGCGGCTGGATTGACACGACACGGTTGTTGTCATCGACCGATATGGTCTTTAGCCATGAGTGGTCGGCTCCGAGAAGCCTGATTTCCGTATAGCCGAGCCAAAGGCCAATCATGATTGAAGGAATCAGCACGTTGCGTGGCCGTGGCATGGCACGGCGATGGCTGAATGCAAGGTTTTCAAACCAGGGGAACCCTTCGGCGGCGATGAAATTGAAACGCCGCAGGGTTATGTTGTTGTTGCAGATAGTGCCTGGTGCGAGGCATGCTTTGACAGGGATGAACAATGTCATCGGCCATGTGACGGCATTGAGTGAGGCAAGGAGTTTAGCCACATTGGGGTCGTCGGGCCGTTGGAAGAAATGAGGGTCGGCGAGCACATAGAAATTCGGTTGTATCAGGGCGAATTCAGGTGCGTTGGCGGCAAAGTTGACTGCGAGAGTGTCGTTGTGGCGCAAGAGGTCAAGGTCGTTCTCGATGTTATCGCGGAGCGAGGGGCCGTTGCCAAGGATATATAGCGGGGCATCCCGCCGGATGTGCGGAATGTTAACGCTGCGTGACGATAAGGCAAGCTTCACCGCTGATTTTGCGGTGGCGGAGAGGCGGGAGAGGAACGTGGAAAGTTTATCAGCGAATGGTGTCGGCATGGTCTGCGAAACATTTGGTGGTGCAAACTTAGCAAATAATGGTGGATTTTCATGGGAGAGCGGAATATAATGCTTAATTTTGTGTAAAATTGGAGGGCTATGTGTGAACGGTGGCGGCGTTGTCGGTCACGATGCCCGCATCGCTCCCTCCGCCGCCAGAAAAAAACATCTCGAAATACATCGCAAGTAACCATTAACTAATTTCTGCAAGTCACTTAAATTCCACGACTTACTTATATGAATCGAGAAGAAGTCATAAAGATTGATGTCGGTGAGGTGATTAGGAGTCGCCTGCCGGGTCTTTACCGGTTCATACCGCGATGTGTGGTCAAACTGCTGGAGAAGCTCATATGTCAGGAGGAGCTTAACAGACTACTTGAGGATAACGCGGGGAAGGAGGGTGCAGAGTTCTGCCATGGCGTACTGGAATCACTTGATGTCAAGGTGGATGTGCGTTTCCCCGAACGGCTCCCTGCGAAAGAGAACCGCCGGGTGGTGTTTGTGTCGAACCACCCGCTCGGAGGGTTGGACGGCATGGCACTGATAGACCTTTTGCAGCGCCATTACGGGGGGCAGGTGTGGTTTATTGTCAATGACTTGCTGATGGCGGTGAAACCTCTTGAATCGGTGTTTATCCCTATCAACAAATTCGGCTCACAGTCGCGGGATTCAATAGCCCGTATAGACGCGGCTTTCGCCGGGAATGACCCTGTTATCATTTTCCCTGCCGGCCTGGTGTCGCGTTACCGCAGGGTGCCTTACGGGGGCAAGACTGTTAAGATGGTTTGTGACCTTGAATGGCACAAGATGTTCATAACCAAGAGTGTGCAGCATCGTCGTGACATTGTGCCGTTGTTTTTCAGTGGCACTAATTCGATGGATTTCTATAAGAAAGCCAATTTGCGCAAAAGGCTGGGGCTGAAGTTTAATTTTGAGCAGGTGCTTCTGCCACGGGAGGTGTTTCGCAGCCGTGGGAAGAGATTCACGGTCACGGTTGGCAATATGAAACACCATACCAAACTTGACACCAGGAGTGCCGACGGTTATGCCCGTGCGATAGCCAGTGAACTTTATCTGATGATGTCGGACATCGAGCCGGGGGTGGGGACTAAGGAATATATAAGCAGAACCCGATTAAGTGAGTCATGAAAATTATTACGCATAAAGGAATTATGAATGCTTTATATCATCGGCGGCATTCTTTCGCCGTTTTTCCCTCTCATCTTCGGTCGTGTAGCGAGCTACACTCCCTCATCTTCGGGGAAAAACCGACTGAAATCATGCTCCCCGATAATATAAAATAATTTCCACGACTTACTTATGTCACAGAAAATAATAGATGCCATATCTACAGAGCTGATAGAAGCGGAACTTACCGCCGGGGCGTTCATGCGCAAGACCAACAAGGGGAATAACGAGATTTATGTTGTGGACGCCCACACGGCACCTAATGTGATGCGTGAAATCGGCCGTTTGCGCGAAATAGCATTCAGAACGGCAGGAGGCGGTACGGGTAAGGACTGCGATGTGGATTCCTATGATCTGATGAATCCGCCGTGCCGCCAACTGATAGTATGGGACCCGGACGGGAAAGTAATTACGGGCGGATATCGCTTTATTCTCGGCAAGGACATCAGAATCGATGAAAACGGGGCACCCCGGATTGCCACCTCGCACATGTTCCGTTTTTCGGACCGTTTTCTGCGCGACTACCTGCCGTATACGATTGAACTCGGACGTTCGTTTGTGAGGTTGGAATACCAGTCGACGAATGCCGGAGCCAAGGCTATTTTCGCGTTGGACAACCTTTGGGACGGCCTCGGCGCGCTGACGGTGATTCATCCTGAAATCAAATATCTTTTCGGTAAGTTCACGATGTATCCCAGCTATGACAAGGAGTGCCGCGACATGCTGTTGTATTTCCTTCAAAAGCATTTCCCGGATCCTGATGAGCTGGCGCGCCCGTTCCGCCCGCTGGATTATGATTTCCCCGAAGAGAAATATCTGGCAATGTTCCCGGGGCATAACTTCAAGGAGGACTACAGGATTCTGAATTCTGCAATTCGTGAACACGGCATCAATATCCCCCCCTTGGTCAATGCCTACATGGGTTTGTCGCCCACCATGAAGATTTTCGGGACGGCCATAAACGATGAGTTCGGCGATGTGGAGGAGACCGGGATATTCCTCACCATCTCGGATATTTTCGAGGAGAAGAAACAGCGACACATAGAAACCTACCATATCGACGGGGAGAGATGATACACCGAAATTTTTCATTCAAGAGGCTTGTTACCCTGTGTGGGATGACAGCCGCGTTGGCTGCCACGGCTGCCGGCTATGAGGTGTGGTATTCCGCGCAAGCCATACTGAATGCGGGGAAAGGTGGGTTCGCTCCATATTATGTGGCCTCGAACCAGCATGGTTTGGTTACTCAAGGCAGGGGCGCGCTTCTGCGATTATCGGCGGAACGCGGGATGAATCTTGACGACAGGTTCTCCTATGGGTTCGGCGCGGATGTGGTCGGTGGTTACGGGAGTGGCATTGATTACCTCCGGTGGAATGACGGTGCGTTGCGCCCCCACCTGGAGCATCCGTCGCGTGTGTGGCTTCAGCAACTCTACGGAGAGGTTAAATGGCGCGGAGTGTTTCTTTCGGCAGGCTTGAAGGAGCGGTCATCGGCATTGCTTGACTCCCGGTTGTCGAGCGGAGACCTTGTGGAGAGCGGCAATGCGCGCCCTATTCCAGAAGTGAGAGCGGGATTTATTGATTTCCAGGATATTCCGTTCACTAACGGGTGGGTGCAAATACAAGGCGAAATCTCATATGGCAAATTCACCGACAACGGCTGGATGCGCGACCATTACAATTACTTTGAGCAGCATCTTAACCAAGGTGCCTTGTACACTTACAAACGATGTTATTTCCGCACGAATCCGCACAAGCGGTTCTCGGTGACTTTCGGTATGCAGGTGGGGGGCGCGTTCGGAGGCAACACCACATGGTATGACCGGGGAAAGACGGTTAAGACACGCCATTTTGATTCAGGTGTGAAATCGTTTTTCAAAATGCTCGTCCCGACTGACGGCGGAGAGGAGTATTATTCGGGGAGCAGTCTCGGGTCGTGGGACGTGCTGATGAGGTACAACCTGCGTAACGGGATGACCATCAGAGGATATATGCAGAAACCTTGGGAGGATGGTTCGGGAATCGGATTCCTGAACGGATTCGACGGTTTGTGGGGTCTGGAACTGAAAACCAACGGGACGGGTGTGATTACAGGTGCCGTTGTGGAGTATCTCGATTTCACCAACCAGTCGGGACCGATGCATTGGGACCCTGACGACCATCCCGGTACGGAGATACGCGGACGTGCCGAGGGTGCCGACAATTACTACAATAATCATGAATATAACTCTTATGCCAATTACGGCATGGCTATCGGCAGCCCGTTTCTTGTGTCCCCCATTTACAACACAGACGGCTGTATGCAGTTCCTGCACAACAGGATGCGTGGATTCCATGTGGGTATAGAGGGATGTGTTACGGAGCGGCTGTCGTATCGGGCGCTCGGAGGTTGCCGCAAGAGCTGGGGAACGGGCTATCTGCCGTTGGTGACCCCGGCATCGGATACATCGGTGATGCTTGAGGGTAGGTATGATTGCAGGAAAGTGGCCGGACTGTCGGTCAAGGCGCAGGTGGCAATGGACCACGGAACGCTTTACGGAAATAATTTCGGTGCATGTGTCACCATTGTTTACAAAGGCGCTATAAGATTATGACGAAAAGGATTGGATTGACCGGGATGCGTTGGGCAGCGTCGTTGGCGGTGCTCGTTGCGGCGTGTGTTTTCGGTGGGTGCACGCGTAACAACGGCGATATAGGTGACTGGTTCGGAACATGGCAGATGACGGAGGTCACCGCCGACGGTGTGGCCGAGGATGGATATGAGGCGAATGTGTTCTGGAAATTCCAGAACGATGTCATTTCCCTTGTGCGCGTAAATACCGGGGTTGGCGAGCATTCCCGCAACCAGGTGTGGGGGACATGGGAGGATGAAGATGATTATCTGTATCTGGACTTCACCTATTCCGAAGATGCCACTCCCGGCGACCCGAACGGGACGAACCAATACATCCCTCTTGAAGAGACGCATCTGCCGTACGGAGAGGTGTCGGCGTTGAGGATAGATAGCCGTAAAGGGGGTGAAATGAGGTTGAAATATCAGGCTGCCGACGGCGTGGCCTACATGTATACTTTAAAGAAACAATAAATGATGGCACGGGAAATAGGACATGCGCTGGTTACCGGGGCTGACGGTTTTATAGGCTCGCATCTGGTTGACCTGCTTTTGCGTGAGGGGATCAAGGTGAGGGCTCTTTGCCAATATAACTCGTTCAATGACTGGGGGTGGCTTGACGGGCGTGATGACGAGCACCTTGAGATTGTTTGCGGAGATGTGCGTGACGCAGCGTTCTGCCGTCATATGACCTCGGGGGTTGACACGATTTTCCATCTGGCGGCATTGATTGCGATTCCATACAGCTATGTGGCGCCGGAGAGTTATGTGGACACGAATGTGACCGGGACGCTGAACATGTGCCAGGCGGCGAAAGACCACGGGGTGGGACGGCTGGTTGTCACCTCAACCTCGGAGGTTTACGGGACCGCGCAGTATGTCCCTATCGACGAATTGCATCCCCGGCAGCCGCAGTCGCCCTACTCGGCCACAAAAATCGGTGCCGATGCCATTGCCAAGAGTTTTTTCAATGCATTCGGGTTGCCGGTGGTCATAGCGCGCCCGTTCAACACCTACGGACCCCGGCAGAGCGCGCGGGCTATAATCCCCACTATTATTTCACAGATTGCCAACGGTGCACGGGAGATAAAGGTGGGTGACCTTTCGCCGACACGTGATTTCAATTTCGTGGAGGATACATGCCGTGGCTTCATTGCGCTGGCGCGTGCCGAGGGTATCGAG
Source organism: Muribaculaceae bacterium (assembly GCA_013316535.1). GTDB lineage: Bacteria > Bacteroidota > Bacteroidia > Bacteroidales > Muribaculaceae > UBA7173. Next base: position 8,392 of record WSMN01000033.1, read on the forward strand.
GGGGAGGAAATCAATATCGCCACCGGCACGGAGGTGTCGATGAAGGAAACATTGGAGCTGATTGCCGAGATTATGGGAAGCGATGTGAAATATGTCGTTGACCCCGCGAGATTGAGGCCGGCAAAGAGCGAGGTGTTCCGCTTGTGCGGCGACAACCGCAAGATAAAGTCGCTCACCGGGTGGGAACCTGCGGTGACGCTGCGCGAGGGACTTACACGGACGGTTGAGTGGTTTTGCGATGATGCGAATCTGAAGCGTTACAAGGCGAACATCTATAACCGTTGAGCAATTAATTGTTTGTAAAACAGAGGATGCATGCGACAGGCAGTCAACATATTGTTTCTTGGGGGAGCTAAAAGGGTTTCCATGGCACGTATGTTCCAGGCTTCAGGGGAGCGGCTTGGGCTGGATGTCAACATATTCAGCTATGAGCTTTCGCCGGAGGCGCCTATCGCCGAGGTGGCTACTGTCATTCCCGGGAGGCGATGGAGCGACCCGGAACTGATGGAAGATTTGCATAATGCGGTTGGGGAGAACCGAATAGACATTATGGTGCCGTTTGTGGATCCCGCTGTGGAAGTAGCCGCGCGATATTGTGCATCCGATGCCTGTTGCAGTACGCCGGGTGTGGACGGGGAGATGGCATCGTTGCTGTTTGATAAGGTGGCTTCCGATGAGCTGTTCCGCCAAAACGGGTTCCCGTTGCCTGCGAATGCCTTGGCAGGGGGCGTGGACGGGAAGGTTATAGCCAAGCCGCGATGCGGGTCGGCCTCGAAAGGAATCATGGTGCTTGGACATGAAGATTTCCAACGGATGGCTGGCTCGGAGGCAGCTGCGGATTACATATTCCAGGAGTATGTGGAGCGGCGGGAGGAATATACGGTGGATTGCTATGTGTCGCGTGCGGGCAGGCTCATCTGTGCCGTGCCACGTCGCAGGATGGAGGTTGCCGGAGGAGAGGTGACCGTGACGCAGACGCTGCATGACGCAGAAATGGAGCATTGGTGCCGTCGGATAGTTGAGAACCTGAAATTGCGCGGGCCGGTGACAATACAGTTTTTGCGCGAGATTACCATAGGGGCGGAGGGGGAGAGGTTCCCGGGGCGGCTGATGCTGATGGAGATTAATCCCAGGCTGGGGGGTGGTGCCGTTTGTGCGGTTCATGCCGGTGCCGATTTGCCGGGGTTCATACTTGGCGACTGGCTTGAGCGGGATTTGGAAGAGTGCGCCGACTGGAGTGTGGGGGTCAAGATTTGCCGTTATATGCAAGAAGTGGTGTTTGACAATGGAAAATACAGGAAACAGTAAGGTTATAATCATTGCCGAGGCGGGGGTCAACCATAACGGTGATTACGGGCGCGCGGTGGAGATGGTTCATGCGGCCAAGCGTGCCGGGGCGGATTATGTAAAGTTCCAGACTGCTGTGCCGGAACTTGTCATATCGTCGGTCGCTCCCAAGGCCGAATACCAGAAAGAGACCACCGGGGAGGGGGAGAGCCAGCTTGACATGTGCCGTAAAATCCATCTCCGGCTGGAGGATTATGCTCCGTTGAAGGCTTTGTGTGACGAGGTGGGGATAGGTTTCATGTCGACACCGTTTGACCTTGTTTCGATTGACTGTCTTGATGCCTTGAAGATGGATTACTGGAAAATCCCGTCGGGGGAAATCACCAATCTGCCTTATCTCCGCAAAATAGGTGCCAAGGGGGAACGTGTGATATTGTCGACCGGGATGTCGGAGCTTTATGAGATTGAGGCCGCATTGGATGTGCTTGAAAAGGCAGGGACTGACAGGGAAAAGGTGATACTGCTTCACTGTAACACGCAGTATCCCACGCCGATGGAGGACGTGAACCTGCGTGCCATGGATTCACTGCGCTCACTGGGCGTGGGTGGGGTAGGTTACAGCGACCATACCGTCGGCATAGAGGTGCCGGTGGCTGCCGTGGCACTTGGCGCGACGGTGATAGAGAAGCACTTCACCCTCGACAAGGCGCTTCCGGGGCCTGACCACAAGGCATCTCTGGAACCCGGTGAGCTTGCCGCCATGGTCAGTGCGATACGTAATATCGAACAGGCGCTGGGGACGGGGGAAAAGCATGTGTCTCCGTCGGAGCGTGCCAACATGGAAGTGGCGCGCAAGAGCATTGTCGCCTCGCGTGATATTGAAGCCGGGGAGGTGTTCACCGTGGAGAACATTGCAGTGAAGCGTCCCGGCAACGGGGTGTCGCCGATGCTTTGGGATTCGGTTATAGGTAAGCAGTCGCCACGTGATTTCCGTGCCGATGAATTAATTGAAATAATGCTCCCCGATAATATAAAATAATTTTCACGACTTACTTATGACAGACTGATATGGATCGGAGTGTGGCGGAGGTGATGAGGGGTGTCGTGGACAGGTTGTCACCTAAATATGGTACCGGTGAGGCCAAGGCGATGGGGCGGATTATATTCGAGAATATGAAAGGGTGGTCGGCCGTTGACCTGGCAATCAAGGCCAACGAGCCGATGACGGATTTCATGGCGGCAAAAATCGACGGGGTGGTGGACAGGCTGCTTAATGATGAGCCGATACAGTATATATTCGGGGTGGCTGATTTTTATGGGATGAAACTGAAAGTGACCGCTGATACGCTGATTCCGCGCCCGGAGACAGCGGAACTTGTGGACATAATCGTCAAGGAGAACCAGCGTAAGGATTTGAGGGTGCTTGACCTTGGAACCGGCAGCGGGTGCATTGCCATTGCGCTTGCCAGGAATCTTCCGTTTGCAGATGTCACTGCCGTTGACATAAGCGGCAAGGCTTTGGATGTGGCGAGGGAAAATGCATCGGCGTTGCATTCGCGGGTGAGTTTTGTGCAGGGGGATATCTTGAAACTTGCCGATGATGGCGTGCGGTCAGGGGAGGGCAATTTTGATGTGATAGTCAGCAATCCTCCATATATCGCTGACAGCGAGAGGAGTGGGATGGAGAAGAATGTGCTTGAACATGAACCGGCTTCGGCCTTGTTTGTGCCTGATGACAACCCTCTGGAGTTTTATGATGCCATTCTGAAGTTTGCCGTCCTGTTCCTGGCTGACGGGGGAAGGGTGTATTTTGAGATAAATCCCAGATATGTGCGTGAGATGGTTTCGTTGTGCCGGACATATGGGTTCGATGATGTCGATGAGATGCGCGACAGCTACGGTAAGTTACGTTTTTTGCGGGCGATGCGTCCGGGATAATTGACATGGCATTTCAAAGGAAACAGATTAGTGCGGAAAATGCACTTATGCGTCTTGAGGCGCTTTGCGCGCGGTCGGAGCATTGCGAATGGGAGTTGCGCGAGAAGCTAAGAGGTTGGAATGTTGCGGTTTCAGAGGTGGACGGGATTCTTGCATCACTTGCCAAGCACCGATTTTATGACGATGAGCGGTTTGCCCGGGCATATGTGCGCGACAAGTTGCTTTACAGTCATTGGGGACGCAGGAAAATCTCGTTGGGGTTGTATGCCAAACGAATTGACCGTGATACTATAGAGGATGCGCTTGATGAGATTGATACTAAGGAATATGAGGGGATTCTGCTGGCGTTCCTGCAATCAAGAGTACGTTCAATCAAGGAGGGGAACACTTATGAAGGCCGTACAAAGCTATATAGGGCTGGAGTGGCACGAGGCTTCGAGCCGGAAACAGTGGCAAGATTGATAAAGGTTGTGAAGTGGCCTTAAGTGGGTGTTTAATAACATCTGTTATGAAACACCCTCTAAAACCATGATTATGGGTTGGATAAAGGATTTGGGGCGAGTGATATTCCCGGTTACATGTGAGGTTTGCGGCAGGACACTGGTGGACGGGGAACGTGTGCTTTGCCTGGGGTGCATGGCCGCTATGCCGAGGGTCAATGCCCACTTGGAGCCGGAAAGCGAGCTTTCACGTCGTTTGGCGGGTGCGTCCAAGGTGCGGGGTGTGGCTGCGATGTTTGCATATATCCGCGACACACCGTATGCCCGTGTAATACAGAAATCAAAATATAACTGCAGACCTGACATAGACCATGACCTTGCGATGGAGTTTGCCGCCGAGATTCATGGTTCAGGCTTTTTTGAGGGGGTGGATTTGATTCTGCCCGTGCCTATGCACACGTGGAAGAAGTTGCGCAGAGGGTTCAATCAAGCGGAGGAGATTGCACGGGGTGTGGGCCGTGTGACGGGTATTGAATTAGCTGACAACCTTGTCGCCCGGCGGGGACATTCAACGCAAACAAGGCGGAATGCGGAAGAACGTATCAGAAACGCCGCCGGGGTCTACGAGGTGGCATATCCTGAAGAACTTGTGGGTAAACATGTGCTGCTGGTTGACGACGTTATAACCACAGGTGCAACGGTTATGGCTTGTTGCGATGCGCTGCACGGTGCCGTGGGGACAATCGATGTTAGTGTATTGGCATTGGCTGCAACACGGATGGCATAGGAAGGGTGTGTCATAATGGCTTATCTGGGTCGTCGCTTGCGGGGTTCTTCGCGTAGCGAAGCGTCCAAGGGACGATGACGGCTTCGGTCATTGACCTAAGTAAACACCCTTCAGCCTCACCCACAAGCTCCTACCATCTGAACCATTATGACAGTAACCTCTCCATCCGGGTAAAATTAAAGAAGGTATGTCAAAATTTTTAAGTTTTGACATACCTACATTCTGATTATGGGGTACCACTGTTATGAGAGGGGAGTCAGAGGCAGAGGGGGGCGAGGTATTTGGCAAGAGCCCAGCCGCCGAGGAGGAGCCAGATGTAGAGGATGAAGGCGAGGACGAAGGGCTTGGCTCCCGCTTTCTTGAATTTGTCGATGCTTGTTTCCGCTCCGAGGGCAGCCATTGCCATGGTGAGAAGGAATGTGTCGATGTAGTTGATTACGTCGACAACGGCAACGGGCAGGAGGTCGAATGAATTAAATCCGATGACGGCCAGGAATCCGAGTGCAAACCAGGGTATGGCGATTTTTCCTTTTGTCGCCGTGCCGTTGCCTGCGGGGATGCTTTTTGCCTGCATTGCGACCCAATATCCAAGGCTTAGCAACACGGGGACGAGGAGCATGACGCGAATCATCTTGACTATAATCGCAACGTTGGAAATCTCGGTGCCCATGGCGTTGCCTGCTCCAACGGTGTGTGCCACCTCATGCAGCGTTGCACCTGCATATATGCCCATTTCGTTTGGTGTAAGCCCGAGGAACCCTGCACGGTAGGCTATGGGGTAGATGAACATTGAGATTGTTCCGAATATTACCACAGTGGCGACTGCTACGGCTGTTTTGTAGGGTTTGGTCTGGATTGTGGATTCTGCACCCAGCACTGCGGCTGCACCGCAGATGCCGCTGCCTATGGAGGTTAGCAGGGCTATGTCGCGGTCCATTTTGAGAAGCTTGCCGAGATATATCCCTCCCACAATGGTGACGATTACCACGATTGTGTCAATCATGATTCCGGCTACCCCGACGTTAATCACATCCTGGAATGTAAGCCTGAACCCATAAAGAATGATTCCGAGACGCAGAATCTTTTTGGAACAGAACTGTATTCCCGGCACCCATGTTTCCGGGAGGTGGTTGCGGAGGCTGTTGGCATAAAGCATACCGAGGATTATGCCTATAATCATCGGGCTGAACGAGATGTTCTTGAGGAATTGCGCTTCGCCGATGTAGAATGCCGCGCATGAGAAGAGTGCAATCAACAGGATGCCGTGAAGCATACTGCTACGTTTTTCAGTCAGCATATAATGTATAATAATATGTTTTTTATATAAACTTTTCTTTTGATATTAAAGTTCGATTGTGGTTGCATTTATCGATTCGCCGAGGAAAAGCGATGCCATGGTAGAGAATTTGGCGTTGTTTTCGGTGGTGAGGTATATACATGAGCCGGTATCGCCGGTGCTGCTGCGGGTCAGGCGTGATTCCATTTGCGGATGGCGGCGCAGATAGTCGGCAAGGCTGTTTGCAACGATTTCCCCTTGTGGAATCAGAGAGATGTGTTCCGGGAGGAAGCGGCGGATTTTATCGTAAAGCAGAGGGTAGTGTGTGCAGCCTAAGATTATCGCGTCGATTTCGGGGTCTTTGTTGAGGATGCGGAATATCTCCTGCTTGACGAAATAGTCGGCTCCGTCGTTATAGGCTTCTCCGTTTTCAATGAGCGGCACCCACATGGGGCATGCGTGTCCTATGGGGCGATAGCCTGGATACAACTTGGTTATTTCCATGTCGTAGCTCTCGCTCTGTATGGTGCCGGGTGTGCCGAAGATGCCTACGTGGCCTGTGGATGTGTATTCGCCGAGGCGTTCCACCGTTGGGCGTATCACGCCGAGCACTCGCCTCGATGGGTCTATGCCGGGGAGGTCGTGCTGCTGGATTGTACGCAGGGCTTTCGCCGAGGCTGTGTTACATGCGAGAATCACCAGTCGGCAACCTTGGTTGAAGAGATGCTTCACCGATTCGAGGGTGAAGCGGTAAACGATGTCGAATGAGCGTGTTCCGTAGGGGGCGCGTGCGTTGTCGCCGAGGTATATGTAGTTGTATTGCGGCAGGGCTTTGCGGATTTCCTTCAGTATTGTGAGGCCGCCGTAGCCTGAATCGAAGATTCCGATCGGGCCGCAGTTGTTATGGGGCATATGATTTTTGGACAATCTGGTAGAATCGATTTTTGTGATAAACCGGGGGCAAAGTTATCAAAAAGAAGTGACAACGACAACCGCATTCTGTTTATCTGCGGTTGCCGTTGTTTGACTTGTATACATGGGGGAATCACATGATTCCGCGCTCGCGGAGGCGGCATTGCCATGCCCATGCGGAGCGCATGGTGTCGGCAATCGGGGTGAGGGCTTTCCAACCGAGCACCTCGTTGGCATGGGTGGGGTTGGCCCATACTTTCTCGATGTCGCCTGCGCGGCGGCCTACGATTTTGTGGGGCACTTTCACTCCTGTGGCGGCTTCAAATTCACGTATGAGTCCGAGCACGGAGAGTCCGTTGCCTGTGCCGAGGTTGAAAATCTCGATTTTTTCCTCGCTCTTGTCGGTGAGCATGCGTTCAACGGCTATTACATGAGCCTTGGCCAGGTCGACAACGTCGATGTAGTCGCGGATGCATGAGCCGTCGGGGGTGTTGTAGTCATCACCGAACACGCTCAATTCCTTTCGGATTCCCATGGCCGTCTGCGTGAGGTAAGGGATGAGGTTCTGCGGCACTCCGTTGGGGAGTTCTCCTATTTCGGCCGACGGGTGTGCGCCCACGGGGTTGAAATAGCGCAGGATGACGCTCTTGAAGGGTGCGCCGGAGTTGATTACGTCGGTTATGATTTCCTCGGAAATCTGTTTTGTGTTGCCGTAGGGGGAAGTTGCCTTCTTGATCGGGGACTGCTCGGTTACGGGGTTCACATCAGGCTCGCCGTAGACTGTGCACGAGGATGAGAACACGATGCCCTTGACATCCTTTTCGCCCATCATCTCGAGGAGATTCATGAGGGTGTTGAGGTTGTTGCGGTAGTAGAGCAACGGTTTTTCCATTGATTCCCCTACGGCCTTGCTGGCAGCGAAGTTGATGATGCCTTTTATGTCGGTGTACTTGTCGAAGAGTGCACGCAAGGCTGTCATGTCGGTGCAATCGGCTTCAACGAAGTCGGGGCGTTGGCCGGTTATGCGTTCAATGCCGTCGAGAACGTCACGGTTGGAGTTGGAAAGGTTGTCTATTATAACGACCGGGTAGCCGGCCTGTTGCAGCTCCACGACGGTGTGAGAGCCTATATAGCCGGTTCCGCCTGTGACTAATATGCGCGGTTTCATTGTTGTTATGTCGGGATTAGAAGAGTTTTGCAGGATATGTGCCGTTTTCGTGCAGCTCGGCAAACTTGGCGACAACCCCAGGGCGGTCGGCGGCATAGGTTACGCCGAACCAGCGGGAGTCGGTGTCAAGAACCTTTACGGTTGCTTCGCCGGAGTTGATGAGTGTGTCGATGCACAGGGGGATGAAGAATTCTGCCTTTGGCGTGTTGAGGTCTTTGTCGAGGAAGCTGCGGAACTCACGTTCGCTGTAGTCGAAATAGTCGGGTGTGAATCCCCAAAGGTTCATCGACACCGGGGTCTTCGGGTCGAGGGTTTGTTCTTGGCCGTTTTCGTCGGTGAAGACGATGCGTCCGTCCTTGTCGTAGGATATTGCGGTGCGCTCGACAATGGATGTGAGCTTGCCGTCGGCAGTGGAGCAAACGCCGCGTGCCACCGAACCGTTTTCGGTCATGGTGTTGCCAACACGGAATCCGACCATGCAGTAGTCACCCTTTTTGTCGCGTGGCTGCATCAGTTCCCTGGCAATTACCTCGAATGCGTTGCGGCCATAGAAATCGTCGGCATTGATAACGGCGAACGGCTCGTTGATTGCTTCTTTTCCCATTAGCACGGCATGGTTGGTTCCCCAAGGTTTGGTGCGGTCGGCCGGGCATGTGTAGCCTTCGGGCAGTTTGTCGGTTGCCTGGAACACTACTTCCACGGGAACGTGGCCCTCATATTTGGAGAGGATTTTTTCGCGGAAATCCTGCTCAAAATCCTTGCGGATAACAAACACCACTTTGCCGAATCCGGCCTGGAGTGCATCATAAATGGAGTAGTCCATGATGGTCTCGCCGTTGGGGCCGAGGGGGTCGAGTTGTTTGAGGCCTCCGTAACGGCTGCCCATTCCGGCGGCAAGAACGAAAAGAGTTGGTTTCATCTGTTGATATTTAGTTTGGTTGTTTTTTATTAAATGGGGACGCACTGACGTGCGCCCCACAGTGTTCAGGCTTCGGCTATTTTTCGGGCACCGTCGGAGATGATGACCGGGTAGACAACGGGTTCATGTCCGTATTTTTCGTTGAATTTGCGTTTGGCCGTGGCGATGAAGTTGTCGTAGAGCTCGTCTTTGACAAGGTTGATTGTGCAGCCTCCGAAGCCTCCGCCCATGATGCGCGAGCCTGTCACGCCGCATTCCTTGGCTATGTCGTTGAGGTAGTCGAGTTCCACGCATGAAACTTCGTAGTCCTTCGAGAGGCCGTGGTGGGTTTCATACATTTTGCGTCCCACGGTTTCGCAGTCACCCTGTTGTAGAGCTTCGCAGACATCGAGCACTCGCTGTTTCTCCTCGATGACATATTTGGCACGGAAATAATCCTCGGCGGTGATGTCGCTCTTTATTGAATCGAGCATCTCCATGGTTGCGTCGCGCAGGGTCTCCACCCCGAGTTTGGCTGCCACGCGCTCGCACGACTGGCGACGTTTGTTGTAGGGGGAGTCAACGAGGGCGTGTTTCACCTTTGAATCGAGCAGCACGAGCTTGTAGCCGTCAATCTTGAAGGGGAAGTACTCGAATTCCATGGAACGGCAGTCGAGGCGCATGAGATGGTCTTTCTTTCCGAATACGGATGCGAACTGGTCCATGATGCCGCAGTTCACGCCGCAATAGTTATGCTCGGTTGACTGTCCGATTTTTGCAAGTTCGAATTTGTCGATTGTGTTGCCGTTGAACAGGTCGTTGAGTGCGAATGCGAAGCAGCTTTCGAGTGCGGCCGACGACGACAGGCCTGCTCCGAGCGGCACGTTGCCTGCGAACACTGCGTCAAAACCTTTTACCGTGCCGTTGCGCTTGATTATTTCGCGGCATATGCCGAAGATGTAGCGCGCCCATTGTTCCGATGGCGCATCCTCTTCCTTGAGGCCGAACTCGGCATATTCGTTTATGTCGATGGAGAACACGCGCACCTTGTCGGTTCCGTTGGGGCGGATTTCGGCCATGATTATTTTGTCGATTGCCCCCGGGAACACGTATCCGCCGTTATAGTCGGTGTGTTCGCCGATGAGGTTTATGCGTCCGGCAGAGGCATAGAGTGTGCCGTTCTCGCCGAATCTTTCCTTGAAGATTCCTTTGATTTTTTCTTCCATAATCAGTCGGGTCATTAGGAGCTGACGCCAAAATGGCGTCAGCTTTTTAGATTTAAGGATTGTTTGATTTCCTCTATATTGAATAGACGGTTCGGAGAGAGATTTCTAACTACAAAATTAGCGATTTTTCCGATTACCCTTACAAGAGTTGTTGTGTTTATTTGACAGGGATTGTGAGGGTGGCAGGTTTTACTCCTGGGGCTGTCACCGTGAGGGTGGCGGTGCCGGGGGTTGAGGCTGCACGGAGGATGGCGGTGGCCGCTCCGCTGAACAGATTCATGCGGGGTGCGTCGAAGGGGAGCAGGCTGGTGGGGTCGCCGTTGGCTGTGGCGAGGAATTCGGCTGCTCCGCTCACCTTGAAGCTTACCATGCGGGTGTCGGTAGGCACGGGGTTGCCGTCCTTGTCGGCGACCTCGACTGTGACGTACACAAGGTCGTTGCCGTCGGCTGTGATTTCAGCGCGGTCGGGGGTGAGGACAAGGTGGTGGGCTTTGCCGGCGGTCTTGCGGACTATTTCTCCGGCACGGTTTCCGTCTTCGTCATAGGCTACAACGCGCACTTCGCCCGGCTGGTATACAACATCGTCCCAAATCAGGCGGTAGCGGTTCATGGCAAGGCTGTCGTTGCGTGCGGAGATGTGTTTCACACGGTCGCGCTCCCAAT